>CAMDDX010000072.1 GCA_945893075.1 Planctomyces sp. SH-PL62
TCGAGTCATCGAGACCCACCACGAACCACGATTGGTATGGTGGGTCTCGATGACTCGACCCACCCTACGTTTCGAGGCTCAACAACTTCTCGCGGGGATGCCCTCTGGCTATCCTCCCGCCCCCTGATCTCCCCGCCTTTTTACAGAGCCGCTCGCGACTATGACCCTTCAGTTAATCCTTTCGATTTTGCAAATCATTCTGATCGACGTCGTGCTGTCCGGCGACAACGCGGTGGTCATCGCGATGGCGGCTCACAAGCTGCCAGAACATCAGCGCAATCGAGCGATCTGGTGGGGCGGCGGCATCGCGATCGTGATGCGGATCGGCTTTACAATGGTCATGTCGTACCTGCTGATGATCCCCACCTTGCGGCTGTTCGGTGGAATCCTGCTGGTGTGGATCGCCTGCAAATTGCTGCGCAGTGAGTCGGAAGAGGAAGTCACGGCGGACAACGCGGGACGCAGCACGATTGCCGCCATCAAGATGATCTTTCTCGCCGACTTCGCGATGAGCCTCGACAACATGTTGGCCGTCGCCGGTGCCAGTCACGGCAATTGGAAGCTGCTTTTGGGTGGTCTGATCATTTCCATTGCCATCATCATGACCTGCAGCTCGTTCATCGCTCAGTTGATGAATCGCTACCACTGGATCGTCACGTTGGGTGCGGCAATTCTGGCCTTCACGGCTGCCGAGATGATGCTGGGCGACCGCGAAGTGGCCGGCTACTTTGTGCGACATCACCAGATCAGCCTCGATCGTCATTGGGACGGCTATCTGGTGACTCATGCTCACCCCACCAGTTTTCCCGAGGACGTGTCGTCGTTGCCGCCGGAGTTAAAGGACGTGCTGGATTACAAACCGGGAGCGGCGAATGAGCCCGGCACAATGACATTCATTGGCCAGATGAACGTGGCCCAGCGTGATGCCCTGTTGGAGCGCATGACATCCGAGCCGGACAAAGCCCAGATTCGGGAGCTCTACGAAGAGACTCGGAACCGCGATGTCCCGGCCTGGATTCCCGCAGGCTGGCGAGCCACGGTCGATTCGTGGTTCCAGCTCAAGTGGCCCGCCGAGCATTGGCGCGGGATCGAGGGACATCGGCATCATTACGTCGCGTGGATTTTCTACGGCTTGGTGATCGCCTTCTGTCTGACCTCGCCGCGCTGGTGGAAGCACGCCCCCAAAGCGAGTCCTACGGAACAGCCTCGTCCGGCCGAGGGCTGATCAACTGCGTGCCACTCACTTTGTCACCTGGCGAGTGAGCGGCACGGCGCTAGCCCAATGGCACTCACTTTGGAAAGTAGTAGGCACATTCCATGTGCCGTCAGCCTGAAAATTGCGGACGGCACATGGAATGTGCCTGCTACTGTGAAGACAAAGTGAGCGCCATTCCGCTCAAAGGAAGTGGCATTGGGCACTACGCGGTCGGCTGCGAGGCTTCGCGACGCTCCTTGAAGAGCAGTGCGAAGACCACGATCAGCACGGCGGACATCGCCGCGGGAATCATCCAGATTTCCTGCCACGAGTGTGTGATGCCACGTTTGTAGTGCTCGCCGACAACTCCGGAGAGCCACGAGCCGATGAACATGCCCGCGCCGAGCGTGACGACTCCGTGCAACCCTTGAGCGGCGGCGCGGATGTCTTCACTGGCGTGCTTGTCGACGTACATCCGGCCCATCACAAAGATGAAGTCGTAGCACATGCCGTGGATGCAGATGCCCAGAAACAGCATCCACAACGCATCGCTGTTGCTCGCGAAGCCCGAGAACAGAGCGAACCGCAGCGCCCACGCTCCGATGCCCAGCAATAGGATGCCTTTCACTCCCAGTCGCGGCAGCAGCATCGGCAACAGCATGAGAAACACCACGTCCGAAACTTGGCCAAGCGTCATCTTCGCGGCGGGATTTGAAATGCCATTTTCGGTCATGAAAGTGTTCGTCCAAGTGAAGTAGAAGCTCAGCGGCACGCAGATCAAGAACGAGCAGATCATGAACGTCGCGAACGAGCGGTCGCGAAGCAGTTTCAACGCATCGAAGCCCAACATCGTGCCGACCGAGACCGGAGCGTTCGCCCCTTTGGGCGGTGTGTGCGGCAGCGTCAGTGAGTACAGCCCCATCACCAACGCCGCGCCGGCGGCAAGCTGAAACATCCCCTCCGATTTCTCCACCTTCAGCCAGCTCACGACCAACCCCGCCGCGATCCAGCCGACGCTCGCCATCACCATCACCAGCGGAAACTCCTTGGCCGGATTCTTCGAGTGGTGCAGCGTCAGCGCGTTGGTCAGCCCGTGGCCCGCCATGTACGTCACGGTGTAGGCCAGCAACGCGGGATAAAACTGTCCGAAGCCTTTCAACGTCGAAACGAGATACAGCAAGCCCGCTCCGGTGAGATGCAGAAACGCCAAAATCCGCTGCGTCGCGAAAAAGCGGTCAGCCAAGATCCCCACGATGAACGGCGAGACCAGAGCACCGACGGCGGTCGAGCCATAAGCCAGTCCAATTTGGCCCCCTTCAAAATGCAAAGTCTGGTCGAGATACGTCCCCATCGTCACGTACCACGCGCCCCACACGAAGTAATGCAGAAAGACCATGATCCACAGCCGAAGAAACAACGTGCGTTGCATGAGGAATGATGCTTTCTGAAGAGTTGGCGAAGAGACGTTGCGAGGTCCGCCGAAAACTTGTCGAGCCATCGCGGCCTGGACTCGGCGCGACAACCTAATGGCAATCGCTCGCCGCGTGAACTCTACGGCTGATTTCAGTCCTGATGAGAATTGACCGTCGCGGCACAGGGCCTGCTCTTGCAACGACTCGTCGTGTGAGCGATTGGCGGCTGAGCCGCGGAACGATCGCGAACAGGGCCGATTCGCGACGAACGAGCGACTCTTCGGCGGAGCCGGAACAGAGTGGCTTTGTAATTCCGTCCGTGCGCGTTGTCGGATTTACAAGTCGCTCGCGAATTTCCAGGCAAGGAGGCCGGACATGCACGTCGTTGCGTTTTGTCTCGTCGCCGCGGCCGTTGCCGCCGCGGAACCCGAAGCGGTCGTGTTGGAGTTCACCGCTCCCGACCGTTGTCCTCCCTGCCAGCAAATTGCTCCGCTGGTCTCGCGGCTGAAACGGGAGAACTTCCCCATTCAGATCGTCAACGCCGACGAGAATACCTTCGTCTGCCAGCAGCATCGCATCCACTCGATCCCGACGTTCGTGCTGATGATCGCCGGCCGCGAAGTCGATCGGATCGAGGGCAAGCCTCCGGAAGGCGATCTCCGGCGGATGTGCGAACGCGCGCGGCTGGCCAACGTCACCGCGGCTCCTCCGGCCGACAGCCGAGTGCCGAAAGCCGAAAGCCGCCAGCCCAAACCCGAAGCCGCAGATTTGAAATCCGAAATCTCAAATTCCAAATCTCAAATCTCAGATTTGAAATCTGAAATTTCAGATTTGAAATCGGACCTCAAAAATCCTGGCCCAGCCGATCCAGTCATTCGCGCCAAGAACGACGACTCAGCGAATCTTCCGCCTCCGAACAGCGTTGATCCGCTCCACGTTTGCCCGCGCATCCGGGTCAAAGATTCGTTGGGAGTCAATTTCGGAACCGGCACGGTCATCGACAGCCGCGAGGGACGCACCACGATCCTGACCTGCGGGCATATCTTCCGAAAGCTGGATGACAAGTCGGTGATCGAGGTCGATGTCTTCAACGGTGCGAAGCACGAAACATTTGTGGGCCGAGTGCTGCGGTACGATCTCGAAGCGGACGTCGGCTTGTTGTGGATTCCCACGACTCGCATGCTCCCTGTCGCGGCGGTCGCCGGATTACCGACCGCTCCGAGCGTTGGACAGCACGTCTTCAGTGTCGGATGCAGCGGCGGCGATCCTCCCAGCAAGCTGCAACACCGAGTCACCGCGCTCAACCGCTACCTCGGCCCGGACAACGTCGAATGCACGGGAGTGCCGATTCAAGGTCGCTCCGGAGGCGGGCTGTTTGACACGGTCGGGCGTTTGATCGGAGTCTGCATCGCCGCCGATCAACGCGATCAGCGCGGGCTGTACTCCGGCCTCAAGCCGATTCATGAATTGCTCGACCAAGTGAAACTGTCGCACCTGTATCCACACGCCGAAGCGCGGCCGCAAACCGAAGCGCTGGCCGCTCGCGATGCGACGAACAAACCGAGCAAGTCGCTGAGCACAGCCGTCGCCGAAACACCGGTCTTCGACCAGGACGATTCCGAATTCACGAAGAAGGACGTCGCCAGTCCGTTTGCGTCGTCGAAGAACAGCGTCGAATCGGACATTCCGAGCTTGGCTCAACTGACAGCGGCGGCGTTGCAAGCCTCCCCCGAAAACGCCCGTGAAGCCGGAGCCAACTTTGATCCGCAGAACGAGTCCGAAGTCGTCTGCATCATTCGCCCGTTGAACAATCCGCGCTCCGCGAGCCGAGTGGTCATCATCAATCGCGCCAGCAGCAAGTTCCTCTCGCAACTCTCCGGAGAACTCGACCAGCAAGCCCAGCCGACGTCCGCCGTCGTCCGCGAAGCGAAGTATGCCGTGCCCGGTTCCGCGACGCCGCGACAGTATCGGCGAACAAGATAACCCCTGGAGTGCTGCGGCTCGACGCAGCCCTCCATTCATTTGAAATAGCGATTTTGAACTCCAAGAAAGCGCCCGTCGAATAGTCGCCGTGAGTAATAGCGGTGTCTTCGATGATGGGGATCGAAAATCCATTGGAATGGAGGGCTGCGTCGAGCCGCAGCACTCCAGGGTTATCAATCCTCTTGACCGATTTTTCTTGCGCGGGCTATCGTCCGCGCGTTCATGGATCGAACTCTTGTCCGCGAAAGGAATCGCCGATGTCCGACCTCACTCTCGCCAGCAATGCTCCTGTTGAACCCGTGCCATTCATTTCGCTGGTCGCGCAGCATCAGACGATCGCTCACGAAGTCACCGCCGCCGTCGGCCGCGTGCTCGCCGAGCAGAAATTCATTCTCGGCGAAGAGGTCAGTTCCTTCGAAACCGAGATCGCCAAGTATTGCGATTCACGCTCGGCCATCGGCTGCGCGTCGGGGACGGACGCGCTGATCCTGGCGTTGATGGCGCTCGGAGTTGGACCCGGCGACGAAGTTATCACCAGCCCGTTTACGTTCTTCGCAACCGCCAGTTCGATCTGCCGGCTGGGCGCGAAGCCGGTCTTCGCGGACATCGACCCGGTCACATTTAACCTCGATCCCGATGCCGTCGAAGCCGCGATCACTCCGCGCACGAAGGCGATCATGCCGGTGCATCTTTTTGGGTTGTGCGCCGACATGGAGCGCTTGTGGCGCATCGCGGTGCGGCACGGTTGTGCGATCGTCGAAGATGCCTGTCAGGCGATCGGAGCGGAATACCGCGGCCGCCGCGCGGGAGTGCTCGGCACGATTGGCTGCTTCAGTTTCTTCCCGACGAAGAACCTCGGCGGAGCCGGTGACGGCGGCATGTTGACCACCGATGACGCGGACCTCTGCAAGCAACTCCGTTGCCTGCGAGTCCACGGCGACACCGGCAATTACCACCATCTCGAAGTCGGACTCAACAGCCGTTTGGATGCGATTCAAGCGGCGATCCTGCGGATCAAGCTGCGGCATCTCGACCAATGGACCGACTCGCGCCGCCGCAACGCGCAGAGTTATCGCGACCTGTTCGCGGCCTACAGTCTGTCCGACGAAATCACTCTGCCGATCGAGCCGCGCGAATACAAACACGTCTACAACCAATTCACCGTCCGCATCACCGGTGGCCGCCGCGACGGCGTGCTGCAACGTATGCGTGCCAACCACATCGGCTCGATGATTTACTATCCGATCCCGCTGCACGTGCAGCCCTGCTTCGAGTTCCTGGGCCATCGCATCGGCGAGTTCCCAGAAGCCGAAGCCGCCTCGCGTGAAGTTCTGTCGCTGCCGATTTACCCGGAGATGCCGGCGCATCACGGTGAGTTGGTTGTGCGACAGCTCAAGGCCGCGTTCGGTCAAACGCGATCACAAACAGAAGTCCGCCGCGCCGCGTGAACCCGATCGTACCCGGCCGGGGTCAGGCAAAGTTGAGGTTGACGAAGCCTTGTCATCGGGCGGGATTTGTTTCTTGCATTTCGGCCCGAAGGGTCGAGACTCGATAGCCCAGGGCGCAGCCCTGGGGCACAAATCCGCGCGATCCATTTAGCCCCAACGGGGCGAAACTCCGGCGATTTCACCGTGGAGTTACGCCCCGTTGGGGCTTGCCGATATTCGTCATTCCGTCACCCAGGGCTGCGCCCTGGGCTATCGAGTCTTGCCCCGTTGGGGCAAAGACGCGAAACGAAACACACCGGTTTTCGGCAGACATCAGATTCCGCCAATACCAATTTTGCATCACCCTAGCCTGACCCCTCGCTCTACGGCGAGTTCAACGGCTGGCCGACGCGCAGGTATGTGAAGAGGTTGCGAACCTGCTCCTCGGTGAGATTGTTGAGCAGTCCTTCCGGCATCAGCGATTTCTTTTGCGGGACGATCTCTTCGATGCTGTCGCGCGAGATCGTGATGTTCTGGCCGTCGATGCCGCGAACCACTAGCACGCGCGCGTCTTGATCGGCTCGGAAGCCAGTCACCGTGCGGCCGTCGGTGGTGATGACGACGATCGCTTCAAAGCCCTCGCGGATTTCGGCGCTGGGGTTGATGACGTTCGTGAGGATGTGCTGCACGTCGTCCCGTTTGAATGTCGTCAGGTCGGGGCCGATGCGGCCTCCCTCGCCGAACAGCAAGTGACACTTGCCGCACGACTGCATGAAGATTTTCTTGCCCTCGAACGGTTCGCCCCCTTCCGACTTGGCGACTGAAGCGAACCGAGCGATTAGTTCCTGCATCTCGGCGGTGCTGGCTCCTTCGAGCTTCGGCCAATGCTTCTTGACCAGTGCGGCCAGCTTCTCGTCTTTGAGGAACGTCAGCTTGCGAACGACGTCCATCGGCAGCACGTCTTGCTTGAGCTTGCCGGTGTCGATCGCTTCCACGAGTTGCCGCGCCCAAACCGGGCGACTGGTCAGCAGCGTCAGCGCGACCGACTGCACGTCATCATGCAAGCTGGAGAAGACGACCAACACTTCTGAGCCGATCGCTTCGTCCTTATAGCCGAGCAACGCGGTGAGCGAGGCCGAACGGGCGTCGTTGTCTGCGGACGACTTCGCAATCGCGACCAGCACATTGACCGAACCGCTTGGCTGAACCTCGCCCAGCGTCTGCACAAGCTCGATGCGGCGCGTCTTCGTCTCTTCGGCAGCGGCTTTCTGTTTCGGATCGGGCGGAGCCGCCGGTTCAACGGCGACGAGTTTGAGAGCCTCGTCGATGGCGGTCGCGTCCTTCTGGCGGACGCGCAGCGCGAGCGATCCGCCGCCGGCCTCGGTGATTTCCTTGACGAGTTCGTCCGGCAGCCCGCTGAGCGGTCGACCTTTGAACGCGGCCTCGAAGCCGCGTAACAGTTCTTGTTTGTGCTCGGCGGTCGGAGCCTTCGCCAGCAGTTCGGCGGCGACGAGCAGATCGTTTCTCGTACCAGACTGAGCGAATCGCTGCATCGTGCGCGAGACGAGATGTTTCTCGACCAGCGGCCGCTTCCAGACGTCCGGGTTCTTGAACAGGTTGACGATCAACGCCGAACTCTTGGTCGCTTTCGATTCCAACGCCCACCACAGCAGCAGTGGGATGTGGATGTCGTCGGCGTCTTCGTTGTGCGTCGTCAGGGCGTCGATCAGCGGCAGCGCTTGATTGGCCGGCAGGCGTTTGGCGGTCGAAGCCAGTTGGCTGCGGACCCGAACGTAGGTTTCCAACTTGGCGACATCGACCAGCTTGCGAGCCAGCGGAATCGAGGTACGTGTCTCGCCAAAGCGATGCCCCATCAGATGCGCGTCCTGCACCTGACGCGGTCCTGGCACACCGCGGCCCGTGGCGTTCACTGCGGCCGCCAGGTCGAGCGGCATGTCGCCGCTCAATCGCACCGTCCATTCGCGGACGAGCGGCTCTTTGTGAGCGAGGCACTGTTGCGCGAAGAGGTCGTCGAGTCCACCGAGTTGATACGTCGCCCACAAGCATTCGAGAGCGAACTGGCCGGTGCTCGATTCGATGTTCTTTTTCAGCAGCGGCAGGACCGTCCGATCGCGGCGCTGACTGATGAGCCGCAGCGCGGTTTGACGCTGCCACTTGTTCGGCTGCTGAAGATGCTCGACCAGTTCCGGCGTCGTCTTCTTGCCGAGGTCCGCTTGTTTCGTTGGCGATGAGTTCTTCGCCGACAGGCGATAGATGCGGCCGTTGTCTTTGTCGATCAAGCCTTGGAAGTGTTGTCGGTGCGCAATCTGCGGTTCGTACATGTCGGCGACGTAGATCGCTCCATCGGGGCCGGCTTTGATCTCGACCGGACGATAACGCGGATCGGTCGAGGTGATCGAATAGCCGAGGTCTTTTGTCTTGAAGGACGAGCGGTCATTCGTGATCTCGGCCTCGACGACGCGGCCTTGCAGCGGCTCGACGCCGAACAAGTGACCCCGATATTTGTCGGGCAACGCGGCTCCGGCATCGATCACAAAGTTGTGCGTGAACCGCGGCACGTTCGTGTGACCCATCGCGGCGAAGTAGCCGTTGGCATACGGATTCGACAGCGGGCCGTGCTTATTGAATCCCTTCTGGTAGTAGCCTCCTTGCGTGTAGTGAAAGCCGCGCGTGTCGCCGCCGTTGTGGCCGGAGAAGACTCGCCCTTCGGCGTCGATCTCGCAGCCGAAACTGTTGCCACCACCCTCGGAATAGATTTCAAAGCGGTGAGTCGCCGGGTGATACCGCCAGATGAGCTGTCCCATCGAATGCACCGGCAGCTTGTCGAGACCGGGCCGCATGACCGCGCTGCTGGTGGTGCTCCCTTGGCACGCATAGAGCCAACCGTCCGGCCCCCACCGCAGTGAGTTCGCGACCGAGTGCGTGTCCTCCAGACCGAAGCCTTGCAGATGGACTTCCGGATTCCCGTCGGGCACGTCGTCGTGATTCTTATCGGGATAGAAGAGCAAGTACGGCGGGTTCATGACCCACACACCGTCGCGGTCGAGGGCACAGCTCGTCGCGATGTTGAGTCCATCGACGAACGTCTTGTGTTTGTCGAGCACTCCGTCGCCGTCGGTGTCTTCGTGGATCGTGATCTTGTCGAGACCCGGCTCTCCCTGCGGCGGCGGGAGCGGAACTTTGTCGTAGACCGCTCGCCAGAAGACGTCCTTGCTGACCATCTTCAACCCGGCCGGATAGGGATACTGCAAATACTGCACGACCCACAGCCGGCCTCGTTCGTCCCAGGTCATGTGCAGCGGTTGCTTGATGTGCGGCTCGGAGAGCACGAGTTCCAGCTTGAGATCGTCCGGCACCGTGAACGTCTTGAGCGCTTCGTTCGGCGGCACGATCGGCGAGTAATCGGCCGGAGCCTTTCCGATCGGCGCACTGGAGGGTGACACCAGAAGTTTGCTGAATGATGCCGGAGCGCTCGGCAGCTTTGCGGCGTTCTTGTCATCGACGCGAGCTGCGAAGTCCGCGTCGTCGCCGAGACGGAAATCCCATTTGCCTTCCATCCGAATCGTCTGTCCGCCGGCACTGACGCTCGGAGCCGCGCCTTTGAAACCACCTTTGCCGTCGTGGTCGTAGACCCGAATCGCGATGACATTCGCCTCGCCGTAGCGAATGTGTTCGGAGGGGACGACGTATTTTTTCAACTCTTTCAGCCCGCTTTCGTATTTCGGTGGAAACGCTCCCGCGCCTCCCAGCTTCACGCCGTTGAAGTACGCCTCGTGAGCGTTGTCGATCTGCTCGGTGGCGATGGTGACTTGCGTGGATTGCCACTCGATGGGGATCTTGGCTTCGGCGCGATACCACGCGATGCCATCAAACTTGGCGAGCACACCGTTCGATTGGTCGTCCCACGTTCCCGGCACGGTCAGTTTGTGCCACGCATTTCGATACTCAGCCACGGTCGGTGGCGGATCGGCGGCGAAGCTGGGCTGCGGCAGGCACAGCGCAGACAGCATCAACAAGGCGATCTGGTGGCGACGGATCATCTCTCTGGCAAGGCTCGGCATTGCGTTCTCCCGAAGGCAGGTGAGTCGGCAAACAACACGCGGGCCGACAAGATACTGCCCCGGCGCGAGAAAATCCCGCATTCAGAATCGACTTGCTGTGAGGAGTCGAACTGTGTGCAATGAGCGCGACGGAAAGCAGTGCCCAATCTGAGTTGGCAACTCGGAGGCGATTCACCGCCGACGTGAAATGGAAAACCTGATGAGCTTGCCGAATTCACCGCCAGCGGACTCAACCCTTCCGAATCTCAATTCGCTGTTGCCGGAACATGTCGCGACTCTGAATGTCCAGCAACGCTTTACCACGTTTGAGGCGGTTGGAGCGGGATCATTCGCGACCGTTTATCGCGCTCAAGATAAAGTGCTGGGCCGCATCGTGGCTCTGAAATTGCCGCATGTGCCGATGTCGTTGCTGCCGGAATCCTGGCGGCGGCGGTTCATGACCGAGCTGCGAGCATCCGCCGCGCTGCATCATTTCAACATCGTGACGGTGTTCGATGCGGGCATCGACCACCTGCAATGTTATCTGGTGTCGGAATTCATCACCGGCCCGACGCTGGCGAAGTGGCTGGAGGATCATCCGCAGCCGATCGAATCCACTGTCGCGGCGGAAATCGTCGCGCAACTGGCCGATGGCGTTCAGCACGCGCACGAAGCGGGCATCTTGCACCGTGATTTGAAGCCTTCCAACATTCTGTTGGACGAAGCGAAGCCGCGCGGCCACCTGGCGTTCACGCCGCGCATCTCCGATTTTGGAATGGCGCGCTTTCGTGAGACCGACGTCACGATCACGCAGGAAGGGATGGTGTTGGGCTCGCCGGCGTACATGTCGCCGGAGCAGGCGCTGGGACAAAGCTCGCAACTGGGGCCGGCCACCGATGTGTATTCGTTGGGAGTCATCCTGTATCAAGTCTTGACGAAGCAGAGGCCGTTCAGCGGCTCAACTTCGGCGGCGCTGATGCAAGCCCTCGAGCAAGACGAACCTTGTCCACCGCGACACCTTCGTGCCGACATCCCGCGCGATCTGGAGGCGATCTGCCTGACCTGTTTGGAAAAGAAACCGTCTCGCCGATACGCCACCGCCGGTGAATTGGCGGCCGACCTGCGTTGTTTTCTGTCTGGTCGTCGGGTGGGAGTTCGTTCGCCAAACACCATCGAGCGGCTGCGACGCTGGGCCAATCGGCATCCCACGTGGACCAGTCTGATCGCCACGGTCGTTGCGAGTATCACCATTGTCGTCACCTTGCTGCTGCGTCATGGGCAGGCGGTCGACGCGCTCAACTCGGAGTTGTCGAACTCCAACACACGGTTGGAAACGGCGAACGTCGAACTCACGTTCGCTCTGCTGGATTCGCGGAATGCGACGCGGAGGGCTCAAGACGAGCACCTGCACGCGTTGGAAACCGTCTATGCCTATGACATCGGCCGAGCCTTCGAGGCTTGGAAGAAATTCGATGTCCAGGAATTGCGAGCGCTCGTCGAGCGATATTCCGACGCATCGCCGAATGCGGCACCGTCCGAAGTATTTTCACGAGCGGCGCTGCGCGGCCCGGAATGGTCTTGGCTGAACCGTCAGTTTCGGCGGGACTCGCGTGAAGTCACGCAACTGCCACAAGCGGTGTATCGAATGGCGATCAGTCCCGATCAACGACAACTGGCTGTGGCCGGCCGAGACGACGTCATTCGTGTCGTGGAACTTGCCAGCGGGAAAACGCTCATCGAGTGGCCGGCTCACCAGACTGAGGTCAACGGACTGGCTTTCGCGCCCGATGGCCAAACGCTGTGGTCTGCCGGTGACGACGGGAGCGTGCGAAGCTGGAATGTCGCGACATGTTCCGAGACGTTGTGCATTGATGCTCATCCGGGGCGTCACGTCTACGAGGTTCTGTATGACGCGCGGCGCGATCTGCTGATCACATGCGGTAACGAGCCAGTCATCCGCTTGTGGGATCCACGCACCGGCGCAGCGCGAGGCACTCTGGAAGGGCACACAAATTCCATTGATGTAATCGTGCCGCATCCGGATGGCCACCGGCTGTATTCAGGATCGACTGACCACTCCATCCGCGTTTGGGATTTAGACGCGAGAACCGGCAACAAGTTGACCGGCAACACGAAGGAGAAAGTTCACGCCTTGGCCATCTCGGACGATGGTCAATTCCTGGCCGCCGGTATGGCTCTGGGTCAGTTCTTGGTGTGGGATCTGGAACGCAACACACCGTTGATTGACGGGAAACTCAAAGACACGATCGATCGCGTCCGCTTTGATCGCACCGGCCGCCGAGTCTTCGCCATCGACTGCAACTCGGTCCTGTGGGAATGGCCGGTGCCCACGACCGGAACGCTGATCACCGATCTGTCGCCCCCCGCGCAGGTGTGGCACAACGGCAGCCTCAAACCGTACGACGTGCAGCTTGCTCCCAATGGCCAGGAATTGTTGATGGCCCGGAACGATGGCGGCGTCCGAGCGATTCCGTTGTCTCCGCCGACAACCCAGGACGTGACGCTGCGGTTCCCGATCGTCCGTGATTTCGCCTGCTTGGGCCACAACCGGATCGCCGTGGCCGCGGACCGTCAATTACTGATCGTCGATGATGTGACGACTCCCGAGCGGACACGCGTGCTCGACGACGCCGGCCCGTGGAGCATGGTCATCGCCGCGTCTGACGGTTCCCTGGTGGCTGCCAAAAACGTCAACGGCGAAATTGGCGTTTGGCAAGTTGCCGACGGCAAACGAACACTTCAACGGATCGCTTCCTCACCCGGCGCGTACAGCGAGATGAGTTTCTCACAGGCCGGGAACGAACTGGTCGTCGCCAATCGCGAACTCAGCCGAGTGGAAATCATTGACCCTCGCACGGGCGAAGCAAAACGCAACTTGGAATCGAACACTTGCACGCATGCGATGTTCTCCGCCAACGGCCGCGTGCTGGTGTTCGACGGCTTTCCAGACGCTGCCGCAACCGCCCGCGAACTCCGTTTGCTGGACTGGCCCTCGGGAAACCTTCGAGCGACTGTTCCCGGCCGATCGATTTATCTGGGCACGCTGGCTCTCTCGCCCGATGGCCGCTGGCTGGCGGCTTCCGGCGACCGCACGGTGAATCTCTACGACACGCAAACCGGGCGGCTGGTTCACGAACTCTTCGGTCATCGTGGAACGATTCGCAAAGTGACTTTCTCTCCGGATAGCCGCCGACTGGCCACCGCCGGCGAGAGCGAAGGGGTGAAGCTGTGGCATGTCGCCACCGGCCAATACCTCCTTGAGTTCTCAGCGGCCAACCATTCGCCACCAACCGACTGCGAATTCACACCCGATGGCTGCTGCCTGGCCTTCGCCACCGAAGACCACGTCATGCACCTCATCCGTCTGGGCGATCCGCAGAAACTTCACCATCCCTAATCGGCAACCGTTTTCGTGGTTTGTTTCCTGAACTTCACCGTTCCTTCTATCATCTCCAGCATCTCCTTCGGAGCCGTCGCTGGAAATTGAGGCTCCTCCAAGAATCTGAAAGGTGGATCTGTCAGCATGT
Organism: Planctomyces sp. SH-PL62; assembly: GCA_945893075.1. Classification (GTDB taxonomy): domain Bacteria; phylum Planctomycetota; class Planctomycetia; order Planctomycetales; family Planctomycetaceae; genus SXKJ01. The sequence continues at coordinate 13,627 of CAMDDX010000072.1, forward strand.
CTGCGCCACAGAATTCCGTACCGATTGAAGTGACCTGTGCTCAAGTGAAAGCTCGGCTGAATGCCGGAGACAAGTTTGTGTTTCTCGATTGCCGCGAGCCGAACGAGCATCAGACGGTTTCCATCCAACAAGCCAAGCTGCTGCCGATGAGCGAGATTCAGAATCGGTTAGCGGAACTGGAATCGAATCGCGACAACGACATCGTCATCCATTGCCATCACGGCGGCCGCAGTCTGCGAGTCGCCAACTGGCTACGTCAGCAAGGTTTTTCCAAAGCCCAAAGTATGGACGGCGGCATCGACCAATGGGCGGTCGAGATTGATCCGAGCCTGCCGAGATATTGATCGTGTGAATCCGGGGTCGGGTCTTCAAATTTCAAAATTGCCACGGCAATTTTGAAATTTGAAGACCCAACCCCAAACTCCCTGCGAAGCTGAAACGAGAGAGCCAATCATGATGCGAACTGCCCTTGTTGTCTGTTTGACGTTGGTGCTGTCGTTGCCGACCGTCGGTTGGTCACAAGCTCCCGCGCCGATCGAGTCCCAAATCACTCAGGCTCGGCTGAAGGGGGTCGAGTTCCTCAAGTCGAAACAACTCGATGACGGGAGCTGGGAATTCCCCGCCCATGAAGTCGGGATCACGGCGCTCTGCACGCTGGCGTTGCTGGAGAACGGCGTGCCGCAGTCCGATCCGGTGATCGACAAAGGGCATCGCTTCGTCAGAAAGAGCACGAAGGAGTTGGGCTCGACCTACGACATCGCGCTGTCGATCGTGATCCTGTCGCGGTTGGATGAGTACGGCAACAAGCAAGCGATTCGTGATCTCGGCGCGCGGCTGATCGCCGGGCAGAACACCGGCGGCGGTTGGAGCTACACCTGTCCGGCGAAGATCACGTCGTCGATCCTGACGAATCCCGAATCGCGGCCGAAGCCGCCGGAAGGAGTCGGCGACAACAGTTGCACGCAGTTCGCGGTGCTGGGTCTGTGGACGGCATCGCGGTCGGGTTTAGATATCGACCAACCGATGGCGGGGATCGCTCGGCGATTTCGGACGACTCAGAACAGCGACGGCGGCTGGCCGTACGCCTCGGCCGTCGCCAATCAGGGAGACAAAGCGGCGGTGCCGAACCCGTCCGGTTCGGCGATGACCTTTGCCGGACTGTTCTCGCTGACGGTCGCGCGAGCCAACAAGCTCCGCAAGCAATTGGAAGAGCGGGAACTCAGCGGCGACAACAAGCCGAAGCCGGGTGCGAGCGGCACTCCCAAAACGACGACCGGTGCCACCAAGAAGGACGACAAGAAGAAAGACGAGAAGCCGGACGAAAAGAAAGACACGCCGCCGGAAACCGCCGAGAAGTCCGACGAAGGGGCCACGCTGCTGAAAGACCCGATCTTCGCGAAAGGGTTGGCCAAAGCGGGCGAGTTCGTGCAAGGCGGCGATCAAGCGCGGTACTTCTTGTGGACCATCGAACGGCTGGGAGTGCTGCTCGGTCAGGAGAAAATTGGCGGCGTCGATTGGTTTGCGAAGGGGGCGGACATTCTCATCAAGACGCAGCAAGCGGACGGTTCGTGGCCGGAAGCTCACAACGACAAAGGACTGTCCCAAACGTCGTTCGCGATTCTGTTCCTGCGCAAGGCGAACCTCGGCAGCGATATCTCGCGGCTGTTGGAAGGGGAGCCGGAGAAGTCCTTCGTCTTCAGCGGTCGCGCGGACAAACCACGCTTCGCGACACTTGAGGAAGCGATCAAAGCGGCTCAGCCCGGTGAGACACTCCGCATCGAAGGGGACGGGCCGTTCAAGATGCCGCATGTGCTGCTCGACAAGAACCTGACGATCGAAGCGGGACACGGCTACTTGCCGACGTTCGTTTACGACGTCGGCTTCGATTCGCGCGGCTTGCGCTCACGGCCGGACAAAGACCCGGAGGCGCGCTATCTGCTCAAGACGACCGCCACGTCGGTCACGCTGGAGGGCTTGAAATTCCAGTTCGATCCGCCGGAGATCGGTGCGACGGTCGCGTGGACCGCGGTCCGCGTCGCGGGAGGATCAGTGCGAATGCTGAATTGCTCGATCACCGAGGAAGGCCGGAAGGGAGTGGCCTTGATCGAAGTCACCGAACCGTCGCAAGTGCGACTGCAAAACTGCCTGCTGGGGGGCGGCCGAGCAGCGATTGAGATCGCGGCGAAGGGAGCACAAGACATCGAATTCGAAAACTCGTTGCTGTTCAGCGATCAGTGCGTCGCCGTCGTGAAGAACGCGACCGCGAAAGAGGCCAACACGAAGCTGACGTTTCGCAGATGCACGCTGCAAGGCACAAACGCTGTCCATGCACCGTCAGTCGCGACACCAATTGCGATCACGGCGGACGGCTGCCTCTTTAAGACCGACGGGATCGGCCAAGCGCTGCTGGTGGCCAACAACTCGGCGAAAGATCGCTCGTGGTCCGGTGAGAACAACATCTACAGCGTGTCGAAGTGGCTGGGGACTAACAACCAGCCGCTTGCCAGCGTCACCGATGCCAAGAGCTTCGCGAAGTTCTGGGGCATTGAAGACAAAGGCTCGACCGCCAAGACGATCATCTTTGAAGGCAAGCGGCCCAATAAATCCTCCAGCCATCGCATGCGTGCCACCGAATTTGCGCTGGGAGCGCAGTCGGAATTGTCGTTGTCCGGCTCGAAGACCGGCATGCAGTTTCTAATCGTCGGAGCCGGCCGAGCCTTCAGCCGCTATCGCGAAAGCAGCCTCTACTCCGATTGGAAGAAGTCGCTGGCCGCCGCTCCGTAGTTTCAACTGCGGCGGCAGCTCGCTCATCCTTCGCTCAATGGAAAATGAGAAATGGAGAATGAGAAATGAAAAATGAACGGCTTGGCATTTTGCATTTATCATTCTCCATTTCTCATTTTCCATTCCTGAATCCGATTGCGGTCGCGTCGCCATAGGAGATGCCCATGTCACCGTTCGATGCCAACCTCGCTGAACTGACTCGCCGCGCGTTCCTCGGCCGATCGGCCGGTGGGATCGGTGGACTGGCGCTGGCATCGTTGCTGGCGAGAACGACGTCGGCTCGCGCAGAGGTGTCCGCCGAGCCAACCGCCAAGGCGATGGTCTGCCTGTTTCAACATGGAGGTCCAAGTCAAATGGACCTCTATGATCCAAAACCGGCGTTGCAGAAGTTTCATGGCAAGAAGTATCCGGCGGGCGAACTTGAAACCCACTTCGACAAGCAGGTCGGGAACGTCTTGGGTTCTCCGTATTCGTTCCGCAGTTGCGGTGAGAGTGGCATGGTCCTTTCGGAACTGCTGCCGCACACGGCACGAATCGCGGACGACATCACGCTGGTCCGCTCCATGAGCACCGAGTCGGTCGATCACGAATCAGCGTTGCGGCTGATTCACAGCGGCAAGTTTCTGTCGGGACTGCCGACGCTCGGCGCGTGGACGATTTACGCAATGGGCACTGAGAACGAGAACTTGCCGGCGTATGTCGTGCTCTCCGATCCCGGTGGGCTGCCGGTGGATGGCGAGAAGAACTGGACCAGCGGTTGGTTGCCGGCGGTTTATCAAGGAACGGTCTTTCGCTCTGGCAAGTCGCCGGTGCTGAACCTGCAAACGCCCGACGGCATCTCGCCGCAGGCACGCAAGAATCAACTGCGGTTTCTGGATGAGTTGAATCGCACGCACCTCAAGCGTCATCCGGAGAACAGTGAACTCGCCGCGCGGATCGCGAACTTCGAGACCGCCGCGAGAATGCAGGTCGCCGTGCCCGATGTGCTCGACCTGTCTCAAGAGACCGAGGCCACGCACAAGATGTATGGCCTCGACAACCCGGCCACGCAGGAGTACGGCACGCGTTGCTTGATCGCTCGGCGGCTGATCGAGCGGGGTGTGCGGTTCGTGCAGCTCTTCATGGCCGGACAGCCGTGGGACACGCACAGCAAGAACGCAGAGAGCTTGAAGGGCCTGACCGCTCGCACCGATCAACCGAGCGCCGCGTTGGTCCAAGATTTGAAACAGCGTGGATTGCTCGACGAGACAATCGTGCTGTGGACCGGAGAGTTCGGCCGCTTGCCGGTGTCTCAAGGAGCCGACGGCCGCGACCACAACCGGCGCGCGTTCTCGTTGTGGCTGGCCGGTGGAGGCTTCAAAGCCGGTTACGTCCACGGCGCGACCGACGACTTCAGTTACGAGTCGGTCGAGAAGGTCGTCAACGTGCATGACCTGCATGCAACGCTGCTGCACACGCTGGGCCTAGAACACGAATCGCTGACGTATCCGCACGAAGGCCGCGAAGCGAGTTTGACTGATGCAGAAGTCACACACGCGAAGATCGTGAGCGACTTACTTGCCTGAATTCCTCTGGCCCCATTCCTCTGGCAAAAACTTCTTGCCAGACGAATGGGGCCAGAGGAATGCTCTGCTCAGCACGGATACGAGTGATTCTGCATCGACGGTCCCGACGCGGACTTTCCGGTCAGCTTCAACCGCACACAGCCGGCGGCACCGATGTAGCCGGCGTCGCCGCCGAGTTTCGCGAAGTCGATGCTGGTCCGCTCGGACAGGAATGGGAACGCGCGGGCTTTGACTTCGTCTTTGATCCGCTGCAAAAACTTGCGGCCGACTGGGTTGTCGTTGCGGCCAAAGGTCATCGCTCCGCCGATCAGGATCATGCTGGGGTCGATGGTGTGCATCATCGTGACCGTGGCCACACCGAGCACTCGCGCGGTCTCCATAATCAATTGGTCGGACAATTCATCGCCGGCTTCCGCAGCGGCACCGATCATCTTCGGGTTGAGTGGCTGACCGGCTTCGATCTGCGCTTTCAAAGACGAGGGACTCCCCGCGTCGAGCGCTTCTTGGCAGCGTTTCACGAGCGCTGTCGCGCTGCAATAGGCTTCGAGCGATCCGTAACGGCCATCGACGTTTCTACGGCCTCCGTCCATCTGCACGATGTTGTGTCCGCTCTCGCCGCCGTGCGAATGCTGACCTTCGATGATGACGTCATGAATGACGATGCCACATCCGACGCCGGTACCCAACGTCCACATCACTGCGCTGGCGGCGTCGTGAGCGGTGCCGACCCAGAACTCGCCGAACGCGGCCGCATTGGCGTCGTTCTGCAAGACAGTCGGCTTCTTCAAACGGTCGGCGACCGCCTGCCGGATCGGGAAGTGATGCCAGGTCGGCAAGTTGCCCGGAGTCAGCAGCATCCCGGCCGTGATATCCATCGTGCCGGGCGTCGCCAGGCCGACGGAGTGGATGTCGTCCATCGTCAATCCAGCGTGCTCGACGGATTCATGGGCGCAACGCTCCAGGTTGGCCATGCCGACATCGACCGGCTTCTGGGCTTCAGTGGGGACGACCACCCTCGACAGCGACTGCCCACGGTCATCGACGATTCCGATCTTGATCGTGGTGCCACCGACATCGACGCCCATGAAGAACGGGGCATGAAATCCAGGACGTTGAGTCATTTGAAAATCCCTGAGGATGAAGGTTTTGGGACAGGACAAGCGGGCGGGAGTATAGGGCGAGGAAATCAAAAACTTGAATTCCGAAACGCGAAATTCTCGATGAAGCCCGCACACGAAATTCCCTTTGACCCTTTCGCGGCGATTGGCCTACAAGTCCGCCCCGCAATTCACGTTTGGCCCGCCTCTCCCCATGAGCACACTTGCTGGTGAAACACGATTGGAACGACGCGACTACGTGCTGTTGTCGTTGTTCTGCGCAGGACTGTTTGGCCTGGGAATGCTCAACGGCGGTGAGTTGTCGTGGTCGGAAGCAGTCGTGCCGCAGACAGCACGCACGATGCTCGGCGATGGCGAGTGGATGATCCCCAAACGGGGCAGTGCGCCGTGGTTGGAGGGTGCTCCGCTGGCGCAGTGGCTGACGGCGGCGATGTGGTCGCTGTTAGGTGGCGAGGGCCGCATCTGGCCGGTGCGTTTGCCGTCGTTGTTGTGCTCCGTCGGAACCGTGTTGCTGACTGCGTCATTGGCCACGCGGTGGTTCGGTCGCGCGTGCGGCCTGTTGAGCGGACTATCGCTCGCGACCGCCAGCCAATTCGCGGGGCAAGCGTGGCGAGCGAACGACATCACGCTACTGACGATGTTGGTGACGGCGGCGTTGGCCATGTTCGCTCGCTGCGAGTTGCCGCGCTGTGAAAATCAGGAGTCGCGAAGGCACGTCTGGCCGGAGTGGATCGGTGGGCGACCAGCGCGTTGGCTGTGTCTGTTTCTCTTGTTGGGTGCCACGAATCTGACTGGTCCCCTATGGCTGGGCTCAATGAGTGTGGCGGTGCCGATTGCCGGATACTTGGTCTGGAATTGGGACGCTCGTCGGCTGCAACGTTTCGGTTGGTTCTGGGGTTGGTTGGCAGCTCTGACGGTGGGCCTGCTGTGGCCGCTAATCGTTGCGGCGCGGTTGCCTGAAGCGTGGGAGTTTTGGTCGTTCGATCTGCGCGTGCGATTGGCCGGTGAGGATGCCGGCTTCGGAGCCGCAGTTGCGAAGCCGGTGTGGTACTACGCGGCGATCTTGGCGTGGGTGCTGGCTCCGTGGTCGTTGGTCGTCCCGGCGGGCTTCTGGCGGACTCGGCACGAAGCGTTGGCGGAGCGTTATTCGCCACAACGATTCGTGTGGTGCTGGGCGTTGCTCTGGCCGCTGTTCGCGTCGTTGATCCCCGGCAAGTCTCCGCAGTATTTGCTGCCGAGCCTCCCGGCGTGGTCCATGCTGGCGGCGTTCGGCTTGCAGTGGCTGCGAGATCGAATTTGCGAGTGGCCGGCTTGGTCGCTGCGACCATTTCCGCTGACAGTCGTGATCGTGTTGCCGCTGACGGTGTGGTTGTGGTTGGCCCGCATGGCCATCGGCGGCCGGCAAGGAGCTCCGTTGTGGTTGTGGCTCTGTCCGCCAGTTGCGGCGTGGTGTGTGTGGAATCTGCATCGCTTGGATTTTCGCCGCGTGGCGCAAGCGATGTTCCTGAGCTTGGCGATTCTGTACGCCGTCAGCTTCACCGAGTCGGGCCTGCGTCGCGAACCGTTGCTTCGGGCGGAGGCAATGTTCTTGCGACAAGTGCGAGAGACGGTGCCAGCCGAGTCAGAATTGTTTCTCGACATGAGTCTGGGTGGCGCGAGGGGCTGCTGGTGCCAGTTTCTGCTGGGTGAGCGAGCGATCCCGCTGCACAACCTGACGTTTCTGAATTCGGAGGACACGACCAGACGCGAGGTGTTTGTCGTCACCGACGGAATGAATCGCGTGCTGCTCGATCGGCTGGGAGAAGTGATGCCGATGCTGGACAGCGGCGGCACGAACGAACCGGCGTTGAAGCTGTATCGTCTGACGCGAAATCCGAACACACCGCCAGCCGCGTTAATCGCCAAGCCAAACATCTCGCCGCTGCAAGCGAAGTATTCGTCGCTGGGACCGTACTTGGAATCGGGAGCACAGATCGGCAAACGAACGCTGGACTCGTGGCGCTGAGAACCGGCGAGGGGTCAGGTGTTCTGATTTCTGTTTTGCTCTCCCGATCCACCTCAACCTTGGTTCGTAGACATTCATCCGATCAACGGTTCGCTCTCCATCGCAACAGCAAAACAGAAATCAGAACACCTGACCCCGGCCATAGCGCTCGCCACAACGCGAATCAAACTTACGTCAACACTGACTCGCTGTCCGTCGAACCGGGTGGCTTCATCGACTGCATCGCCTCTTGCGCCATACGGTCAGAGAACTGCTTGAGCTGGTCCATCTCTGGCGAGTTCGAGACCTCGAACCCGGACTTCTCGGCAACCAAAAGGCTTAAGAGCAGACCCATCATGCCTTGGCCGGATTGACTGCCGCTGCTCGCGCCGTCGGAGCCGCCTGCCACGAAGAGACGTTCGGGGACCAGCGGTTGAGTGCTGTGAGCCAATTGCTCGGAGACGATCGACAGCGCGTACAAGCGCGGATCGCCATACGAAGAAATCTTTCGCAACAAGACCGACGCCTGCGAGAGACCGACCTGCATGATCTGTTGAGCTTCCCCTTTGCCCGCGAGGATGCGTTGCTGGCTTTCGGCTTCGGCGAGCACCACCGTTTGTTCGGCGCGGCGGCGTGACTGAGCCAAATCGGCATCGGCAGCGACGATCGTTTTCTCCGCGTTCTTGCGAGCGCGGGCGAGGTCGGCTTCGGCTTCGCTCTCCGCGATTTGAATCTGCACGCGGGCTTGGGTGAGCTTCGCTTGCAGCGCGGCCTGAGCCGTCGATTCGTTCAACGCTCGTTGCTTTTCGGCGGCGGCTCGCTGGCGGTCGAAGGTTTCGAGTTGCTCGACCGACAACTGCCGCATCCGCAACTGATCCAGCAGCGTTTCGATCGAACCACCTTTGTCCGACGTGTCGGGCTTGCCGATCAACACGTCCACGCACTCCATGTCGAACTGTCCGAATCGCGAACGGAGTTCCTCGCGCGCTTCGACCTGAATTGCATCGCGTTGCTGCAAGAGTTCCAGCATCGTGCGGCGGTGGGACACGTCTCGGAAGTACGCGCTGAGCATCGGGTCGAGCGTCTGCGTGATCAGCTTCTTCACGTCGCCGAAACGCTGGATGACGCTGGGTGCTTTCTGGTAGTCGATATGCACGACGACCGACAGTGGCAGCATCGGCTCGTAAGCGTCCTTCGTCACGAGGTCGATGGATTTCAGACCTTCGTCGTAACGATGCGACTCCGACTTGCCAGTGATCCAGTGCAGGACGAAGTTGGTCGTCGGGACCAGCACGATGCTGCCGGCATACGTGTTGAAGGCGTACTTGCCGGGTCCGAGCGCTTTCTCCCAAACGCCGCGTTCGCCCTCACCGACACGTTCGCCGTGACGGAACGCCGTGCCGGACACGTCGCGGCCCTGCTGTCCGTAATAGCTGACAACGACGCCGACGTGTCCGATGGGCACGAGCGTTTTGGGAATCATGCGCACGGTCGCGAACCAACGGTTGATGAAGTAGGTGCCGTCCGTCAGCACGGCGTGTTGCCGACCGCGCTGGCCGCCGGCCGCGAGAAATTCCTCTGGAACTTGAAAGTTGTTGTGGTAGTGCGGATCGCTGGGATCGGCCCCGACCGTCGGCGCGATGATCTCGCCCGGCAGTAGCGAGAGACCGTCATGCACGGTCACGATGCCGATGCTGTCCACGACCACCGTCTGTTCGGGATTCACCGGGTCCGGCATCTTGATGCCGCCCCCCACCACGACCGGCTTGAATCCCTCCATCTCGTTCAATTCCGTTTGCCACGAATCCACGACCGCTCGTTCCTGAACCGACTGTAAATTGCGCAGCGAGAAGACCGCGTTCTCCGTAATGACGATGAACAGCGCGGGATTGATGGCGTACACCCCTTCGCGCAGGATCGCTCGCTGCCGACCGCGCTGGCCGCGAGTGTCCGGCCCGCGCTCGCCAAGAAACGCTCGCGCATCTTGAAAGTGATTGCTGGCAACGACCTTCGCGAGCGTCTGGCTGGGAGGCAACGGCTCGCCATCGCGAGCATAGACGTAACCGATCTCTCCTTGCGGGATCGCCACCAACCGCGTCTTGTGAATGACGTACTGCCAGCGCCACAAACCGAAATGCACGCCGCCGCGCAATAAGTCGGAGTGAAATCCCGCCTCACTGCCAGCCGCCATGATCTGGCCTTCCGGCACCGAACCGCTCAGCGACCAGAGCTTCTCGATGACACCCACCTCATCGTTCGGGATGTACCGCAACACGAGCCACGCGACGAACAACGACGCGAACAGTGGCGCGACGATCCACGTCAGCAACCACAGGACGCGATCCGGCATGGGATCGGCCGCGAGGATCGACGACAGCGACACGAAGTTCAGCACATCAATCACAGCAGACATGGCAGTCTCCTTGGGAATTCGCGGAGTAGTTCATCCGAACTACAGGGACTCATCCCCGCCTTGGTTCGCGGCGGAACCGCTTTCCTTGGCTTCGATTTTGGGCGGAGGACACGAAAGTGGCGGGCATCCTGTCGGGATGGGGAACACCATTCCAGACGCCATCCGATGGCGACCCGGCGAATTTCAAAACTCTCCGGCGGAGCGCCTCGTAACCCGAACGAACCGATGGCTGAGCGAGGAGACTTGATTCGGTTGCTTCTTTCTCGCAGGCGACTCGGAACATCGCCGCCAGCGGCGAACAATCGCGCCGCGCGTGCCGGTTGTGCGGGGTCGCTACGGCCCGCACGACTCGGCGAGTTTCCGTTTGTCCGATCTTTTCACTCTCTGACAAGGTTTCGCCAAGCCCACTTTGACCCGGTTGTTCGTGCGCCTGGAGGTGATTCTGAGAAGTAAGACTCAAGCCTCGGAAGTGCCGCGCGGAACTCGTGCTAGAGTTGTTTGTCCCGCCCTGACCGCCTCTGTCTGCACGATCTCGCAGCCGTCGCGACTCAATGATGGGACAGGACAAAACCCACTCGCACGTCATCCGTCCCACGAGAGCACACGATGGGCTTCCTCAAAAAATTCATCAAGAACACCTTCCGAGATGGCCAGCAAAATCGTGGCCAGAGCAGCTTTGCCAATCTCTCGGAAGAGCAGCTTCAAAAGCACTTGAAGGTCGCCGACTACGACGGCTTCGCCTTGACCGATGCGGTGCGGCCATCGTTCGACCTGCAAGTCATCCCGCGAGCCGGCTATCGCCACGACAAATACACCGACGACCGCACTGGCGTGGATATCCCGGTGCTGATGGTCTCGGCGTCGCGAGAGAATGTCTTCGACCTGTTCATCGACCTGATGGACCCCATCGGCGGAGAAGTCGATGTGGTTCTCGAAACCAGCCACGAGAAAGCCAACGGCCATCACGAAGACATGTACCGCGAGCACATCGACCTGCCGATCCTCAAGAGTGTGCTGTACGACTTCGAGGAGATGCTGCTCAACGACGGTTGCACCGGCATCGCCGTGTTGAACCCGCGCGTTCCCGTCGAAGTCCAATTCGACGAACACAAGCTGCTGATCATCTACGGCCACGACCTGAGCGAGTTTGAATCCGTGCTGGCCGATCACGGCATCGAGTGCGACGACGAAATCAAATTCCTCACGGAAGCTGAGCACGTCCACTCCTCCAGCGACGAGTTCTCGCGGCAGTTCGACGGACTCCGCTATCGCCTGGGCATCGACGACTGACGTGTGAGCTTCGATTGACTCTGGCTGTCGATTCGGTGAGATCTGTTGCGTGCTTTCCGGCCCGAAGGGTCGAAACTCGATAGCCCAGGGCGAAGCCCTGGGAACGGTTGACGGAGCAATCACCCAGCCCTGAAGGGGCGAAACCCGGCGCGGAGTTTCGCCCTTTCAGGGCTAGAGTCACGGTGGCAATCAGATCCCCCAGGGCTGCGCCCTGGGCTTTCGAGTCTTGCCCCGTTGGGGCAAAACCGCGAAACACGACAGACCGATCCGCTCTGATCGTCATTCGCCAAAGAACACTCCCCATACGCGCCGGCCGTGGCTACCCTCGCCAAGCACTCCCGCCCTTGAAACACGGGTGCTCTGATTTCTGGCTGGCCTCACCATGTCCGTCGTCCACTTTCAATGTCCATTGTGCCAAGCTCCGCTGCGGTTGGAGAACCGCGCGTTGTTCGTCGGCCGGACGTTCGATTGTCCGGACTGCGGTGAATCGTTGTTGATCGAGGCCGATGGCAATACCGGTGTGAAGGCGAAGCGTTCCCACACACCAGCCCGACGCGCCAGCGAGGGACCGGAGGCCAGCGCCGCGAAACCCTCGCTGGCGCGACGGGCGAGTCACGAATCGGCGTCGAAGGTTTCTGACCGAGGCCTGGACTTGCAGTCTCCGAAGTCCGCTTGGGATCGACTGAGTCGCCGACCCGCGCTCTTGGGTTGGGTCGTCGCCGCGTTGTTTGCGACCGTGTTGCTGGTCGTGGTCAATTCTGGTCGCCAGCGAGGAGTCCCCGAAACGGACACGCCTGTTGTTGCTGAAAACAAAACTCCAAAAAACGCACCGCAGGAATCGGCCGAACAGAATTCCAAGACCGCTGTCGAGCCCGATCCAAATTCGCCGCCAGCGAACGACCAATCGCCCGATGCGACGAAACCCAAAGACAACTCGGAACAGCCACTGCCGGACGCCACCAAAGATTCTCCACGCGACAGCCAACCGCCAGCCGCTGCAGATCCCGCAGAGAAACCCGCTGCCGAAGAGCCGAAGCCCGTCCCAATCCCGCCAGCGCCCGAACCGGCACCAGCACCAGCTTCGTTCGTGCTTTCTGCCGAAGCGATCGAAGCCAAGCTGCGGCAAAAGATCACGCGGTTCGACCAGCCGAAGCCGGTCGCGTTCGTCAAAATCTTGGACACGGTCGAGGAACTCGCCGGAGTCTCCATCGTCTGGGATTTGGACCGAGTTGCGGACGAGCAACTCCAACAGCCGGTGACGATCCGATTGAAGGAGACGACCGTCGGCGAGATTCTCGATACGCTGCTCAAGCAGGTTAGATTGGAACGGCGAACCGTTGAAGGCAAGATTGAGTTGCTGCCGCCAACCGAAGCCGTGCCACGTTCCTGAGGAGTCCACGTCGTGGAGTTGGATGACACGATTTGCTACTGCTTCCACATCTCGAAGCGGAAGATTCTCAACTTCCAGCGGATTCACAGTCCGCGCCGGGCCAGCCAACTCTCCGAGTGCGGCGGAGCCGGCACCGGGTGCGGTTGGTGCGTGCCGTTTCTGCGGCGCTACTTTGAAGAAGCCAACAACCCGCAGGCGATCGACGATTCGCTGACTCCGGATGAGTACGCTCAGCAACGGGGCGAGTACATCAAAGCGGGCAAGGGAGTCCCGGCTCCCGGCGCGATTCCGCCGCCAGAGTGACGTCTTCGTAGACCGGACGCCTACGTCCGGTCGGGAAGTTCGGACGTAGGCGTCCGAACTACTTCATTCCTTCAAAACCATGTCGATGCACATCACGGCTCCCACGATGAGCTGTCGCAGCGGGCTATCGGCTGGCACGCAGTCATTGATCTGCAAGACATAGTTATCCGCCGTGGTGAAGAGCTCTTTGCCCAGCCCGGCCCATTTCTTGGTCACGCGAGCCAATTGTTTGTCGCCGGACATGAAGCTGAAGTCCCACCCCGTCCACTTCCCTTTGAGTTGGCAAAGCGGCTCGTCGTTGACGTCCAGAACCGTGAACGCACCGCCGAATGAGAAGAACTTCTGCTTGAAGCCACCGATCTCCTGATCGTTCTCGTCGAGCACTTTCACCTTCGAGAGAAAGATGGAAACGCCACGAGTCACCCGCACAATCTGCTCGCCGTCCGGAGTCCGAACCTCCACATCGAATGGCGTCATCCGTT
>CAMDDX010000073.1 GCA_945893075.1 Planctomyces sp. SH-PL62
TACGACATCGTCCGCTACGCCGAGCATCTGCCGAACGCGCCGCACGACGACCGCAAGCTGCCGGACATGTCCTTCGCGTTCTACGACCGCATGGTCATCTTCGATCACGTGCAGAAGACGATTCTGGCGGTCGGCCACGCCCGCACGAAGGGCCGCGATCTACGGCAGGCCTACGACGAGGCGTGTGGCCGCGTCGATGAAACATGCCAGCAACTGCAAACCGGCAAGGCAGACCTGACGCTCAACGACATCGACCTCACCGGCGAGCCGCAGTTGGCCTATCAATCGAACTTCACACAGCCTGAGTTCGAGGCCGCCGTCGAGAAGTGCAAGGAATACATCGTCGCCGGCGACGTCTTTCAGGTCGTCATCAGTCAGCGCCTGCAACTGGAAACCAAGGCCACGCCGCTCGACATCTACCGCGCTTTGCGAATCGTGAATCCCAGTCCGTTCATGCTCCTCTTGAAGACGCCGCACACCACGCTGGTCGGCAGCTCGCCAGAGATCATGGTCCGCGTCGAAGACGGCGAGATCACGATCCGCCCGCTCGCCGGCACGCGCAAACGCGGCGCAACTGACGAAGAAGACAAACGCCTCGAACAAGAACTCCTGGCCGATCCGAAAGAACGAGCCGAGCACGTCATGCTCGTCGATCTCGCCCGCAACGACGTCGGCCGAGTCGCTCAGTACGGCAGCGTCAAACTCAGTGACCTGATGTCCGTCGAGCGTTACAGCCACGTCATGCACATCACCTCGAACGTGCAAGGCCAACTCGTCCCCGGCCTGACCGCGCTCGACGCCCTGCGAGCCGGCCTGCCCGTCGGCACGGTCAGCGGCGCTCCGAAAGTGCGCGCGATGCAGATCATCGACGAACTCGAACCCACCCGCCGTGGCCCCTATGCCGGAGCGGTCGGCTACATCGACTTCACCGGCAACATGGATACCTGCATCGCCCTGCGAACGCTCGTCCTGCAAGGTTCAACCGCCTACATCCAAGCCGGAGCCGGCATCGTCGCCGACAGCGTCCCGGAGAGCGAATTCCACGAAACGCTCAACAAGGCCAAGGGCCTGCTCAAAGCCATCGACATCGCCGAGCGGCAGTTGTGAAAGCAACGCGGGATCGGAACTGGCGGTGTCGAATTCTGTCAACTCGCGATTTCCAATCCCGATCATCCGCTGACCAACGAAGACTTGTGGCTCGAACTTGGATGGCGGAGTATCATCCGATCGGCCTTACGAACATCCGATTGGAAACCCAAATACCATGCCCACCAAAAGCGCCAGCCGCGTGGCTCTGAAAAAGACACTCAAGGAAGCTCTGACCGAAACTCTCCACGAGCAGCGGGAGTTGTTGCAGGAAGTCTTCTCGCAAGTCCTCGAAGACGTCGCGTTGGCGGAGGCGATTCGAGCAGGTCGCAAGTCAAAGCCCGTGTCCCGGCATGAGGTTTTCAAAACCTTGCGAGGGTCCACATGCAAGTGACCTTTCGATCCAGCTTTCTGCGCGACCTCAAGAAGATCAAAGACCAACGCCTTCTGGACCGCATCGCTCAGGCCATTGAATACGTCGAGCAAGCCACTGACCTCCAAGACTTGTCCGACCTGAAGAAACTGAGCGGCTTCCACGACTTCTACCGCATTCGAGTCGGCGACTATCGCCTCGGCATCGCCCTCGCCGACGGAGCCATCGAGTTCGTCCGCTGCCTGCCACGCAAAGAGATGTATCGCTTCTTTCCGTGAGCGACTTTCACATGTGCGGCCCATCAAGCGAACTGCCGCCTCCGGGCTTGTCCCGGTGGTTCCCGCGCTCTGAAGCTACGGCGCGGAATGGCCGAAAGACGCCACGATCGAAGCGTTACAGAGCGTTCGTGGCCCGTAGCTGCAGAGCGCGGGAACCACCCCCGCGAGGGGGGAGGCGGGGTTTCTATTTCCATTCGCGGGCGAATTGGAGGGCGCGTTGGTCCGCCGTGGCGGAGCTTGGTGAGGGTCAGGTCCGCCGCGATGGCGGCGAGCCAGGCCAAGGCGTGTCGAGTGGTACATGTTCCGCATCCTCGATAGTCTGAAAGCAGACGACACCAGAGGTGCGGCATGGCGCGCGATTTCCCATTCGATGTTTTTCTGAGCCACAACCAAGCGGACAAGCCGCGGGTGCGTCGGCTGGCGGAGCGGCTGAAGGGGGCGGGGCTGCGGGTGTGGTTGGATGAGTGGGTCATCCAGCCGGGGGACATCATCTCCCTGAAAGTGGATGAGGGGCTGGAGCAGTCGCGGGTGCTGCTGCTGTGCATCTCGCCCGCAGCGCTCGCCTCGGACTGGGTGGCCCTGGAGCGGAGCACCGCCATCCATCGCGACCCCGCCAATGCCGGCCGACGCTTCATCCCGCTGCTGCTGGCCGACTGCGAACTGCCGGACACGCTGCGGCGTTACAGAGAAATGATACCATGACCACCGATCTCGTCTGTAATCGCTGCAAATTCGATATCCCGTTGGATCGAACTCACTGCCCGCATTGTGGCGATGGACGCCTCTGTCCCAACGTGCGATTGGCAGATGCGATTGAAGAGAAGACTGCGCTTGAAAACCGCTATCGCGTCGCCCTGCATCTCACGAGCAATCGAGCCAGCGTCGTTCAGCAATTCGAGGCCGCCGTCGCGACGTCCCGTGCGGTGATGGGAGCCAGCCTCAACAAGTTGATTCCGCTCGCGACCGGGTTTTACGAGGTTTACGCGACGTATTACGACTTGGTCGATCTGCGATTTCTGCGGCCCCCAACGGCGGGTGAACCGGACTGGGCCAAACGGCGGCCGCAAGCGGAGATTGAATTGCTGGGAAGTGCCAAGCACATCGACAAATTGCACTACGCGGCGCTGTCGTTGAATGGCAAAAGTCTGCCGTCCTATGGCGAATGCACGGTTTTGCTGAAGGACCACATGATTGCTCACCGAGCCTCGGCTTTCGAGGGCAACTCGGCCTTGTTCATCGACCGCAAATTCCTCGACTTTCCTCTCGGCTGGCGAGCGACCTGGACCGAACGGGCAAAACTTTGTGTCGCCAAACTGGCATCTCGGCTCACTGTCAGCACACAATCTCACGACTTTCCCGAAATCCTGTTGAAGCCGGGGGCGAATGGACTCGATGATGACTTCATTGAAGTCCATGTCTTTGGAGAAATGACGATCCGCACTTTTGAGAAAGTCATCGTCCCCAAATCCGGGAACAAGGCTGGTCCTGGCAAACGTGGCCGCACCAAACGTGGCGGCACAAATCCCAAAGTCATTCGAGACTATTGCCAACAGCACAACGTGGCCTGCGAGATTCTGTGATGCAAGCGGTGCTTTCCGGACGAGCGGCCGTGGCCTTCATTTCTGATGGAGCCACTTGGCACTCGATTCATTACGACGAACTCGACCGACTGGTTCCTCGCCAGCCGAACGAGTTCGATGTGTTGTTTCAGGGAGTGCGCGATCTCGACTGCATAGACGATGTGACGGTTGACGAGATCAAAGATCGCTTAACGGATGCCGTCGATTCCTCCGAAGGACTCGACTTGGTGCTGTACCTGTTGGACGCTCGGCTGTCTGACGATACGCGAGACAGCGCCGCGCAGGAATTCGAAGAACTCGCGGGCTATCCCGAAATCATCGAACAGATTGAGCGAATCCTACTGGCCGCTCCCTTTCCAGAATCTGCCGACTTCGGCGGCGGACTGGCCGCCTGCGAACGGACTCAGAGCCACTTCACCGAGTTGCTAATTGACGAATGGCGATGCTTGCAGCCGTCAGTTGAAAGTGTCTTTCAAGCCTGGCACGCGATCCAACTGGATCGGTTCGGATCGCTGGAGGCTAGGCAACAGGCACATGCGGTCTGCCTGGGGCAGGGCTTATTCCGAGAGCTCTCCCGAGCGGCCCATCCAAGTCAACTCGCCAGTGTTCAATTTGCTCGGAGTCGTGACGCGAATTTGAAGCGAGAATTACCCGGCATCGTCGGTCTCTTGAACGACTGGCTGGAACCACTGCGAGCGTCCATAACAAACTTTTCTGGTAATGAAACAGCGGAGAGAGAGTGGGATGAAAAAGACGTCGGCTCCAAGAAGCGAAAACAACATTACAGCTTCGACCGCACTGCGGCAGCGGACAACGTGAAGCGCAAGAAGGCGCTGATCGTTGAGGCAATGCGGGCATTCGACACTCCCCAAGCTGAGCGTCTCATTGACGAACTTGTCGCGTTTCAGACTCAGTATGGCGGGCATAGTTGTACGTGTCAGTCGCTGTGTGATCTTGCCAAGCAGGCGGATGATCTTAGCCTGCATCCGCTGCAACTCCGTTTGACGACTCAAGCTGTTGATTTGGTCCCAGACGATGGATGGTCCTGGACTCAGCACGGAAAAGCCCTCCTCGAAATGAGCCGTCCGCATGACGCACTGCGTGCCTACGATGACGCGCTCTTCTTCGGTGCGGACGTGGTCGCGAAGACTGGCCGCGCGAAAGTGCTCAAGGCGTTAGGACACCATACCGAGGCGTTGACGGCTTACGAGCAAATCTCGCGTGAGCATCCCGAAGACGTATTCGCGAAGACTGGCCGCGCGGAAGTGCTCAAGGCGTTGGGCCGACCCACCGAAGCGTTGGCGGCTTACGAGCAAATCTCGCGCGAGCATCCCGAAAACGTGTTCGCAAAGAATGGCCGCGCGGAAGTGCTCAAGGCGTTGGGCCGACTCACCGAAGCGTTGGCGGCTTACGAGCATATCTCGCGTGAGCATCCCGAAGACGTGGTCGTGAAGAATGGCCGCGCGGAAGTGCTCAAGGCGTTGGGCCGACCCATCGAAGCGTTGGCGGCTTACGAGCAAATCTCGCGTGAGCATCCCGAAGACGTGGTCGCGAAGAATGGCCGCGCGGAAGTGCTCAAGGCGTTGGGCCGACCCACCGAAGCGTTGGCGGCTTACGACCAAATCTTGCGCGAGCATCCCGAAGACGTGGTCGCGAAGAATTGCCGCGCGGAAGTGCTCAAGGCGTTGGGGCGGCCCACCGAAGCGTTGGCGGCTTACGAACAAATCTTGCGTGAGCATCCCGGAAACGTGGTCGCGAAGACTGGCCGCGCGGAAGTGCTCAAGGCGTTGGGCCGACCCACCGAAGCGTTGGCGGCTTACGAACAAATCTTGCGCGAGCATCCCGACGACGTGGTCGCGAAGAATTGCCGCGCGGAAGTGCTCAAGGCGTTGGGCCGACCCACCGAAGCATTGGCGGCTTACGAGCAAATCTCACGTGAGCATCCCGACGACGTGGTCGCGAAGACTGGCCGTGCTTGCGTTTTGGTGGCGTTGAAGCGGTGGGACGAGGCGCTTTGCGATCTTCCACAGCGCGAACCTCAGACACGAAACGACTGGATCGCTTCACACATTCGCGGAATGGTCTACTTGCGGCGCGGGCAATTCGCAGAGGCCGAGGCGGTGATGCGTCGAGGCATCGAAGATTGTCCGTTCGCGGATTGCCAGCCGTTCTTTTCATCGGGAATGTCGCTAGTCCGACTACGACAGGGAAACCTCGCGGAAGCTCGCTTAGCCGCGGAAAAAGTCAGCGAGCCGGGACTCAAGGGGCCGGTCGATGCACTGCTCACCGAGATCAACGGTCGCGACCAAAAATACGACGAGGCCGCAGAACGGTTTGCCGAGCTTCCCGATCCGTGCAACAACCTCACGCTCGCGGAGACGTTTGCCGAACTCAAACGGCGGTTCGTCGACAGACTTCCGGCGAAATACGACGACGATTGGCTTTTCGATCGCCAGATCGCCTACATGCTCAGCGTTTGATCGTCGCGTTGTCATCCGTCGATGACACCGATCGAACCGCCCGATTGGAAGGCTCCGTAATTTTGCTCAAAGGACTCGAAGAGCTTTCGCGCGGAGGCATCGTAGGCCGTGGGATCGGACCAGGCTCGGCGAGGTTGCAACAGGTCATCGGGGACGCCGGGACATTGCGTGACGACGTGCAGGCCGAAGATCGGCTCGGTGGTTGTTGGCGAGGATGACAATGTGCCGGAGTGGATTGCGTTGACGATTGCTCGTGTGTGGGCGAGTTTCATGCGGCTGCCGATGCCGGGAGGGCCGCCGCTCCAGCCGGTGTTGACGAGCCAGACTTGGGCGTTGTGCTGGCGGACTTTCTCGGCGAGCAGTTCGGCGTATTTGTTCGGATGCCAGACGAGGAACGGACCGCCGAAGCAAGGACTGAACGTGGCTTGCGGTTCGGTCACGCCCATCTCGGTGCCGGCGACTTTGGCGGTGTAGCCGATGACGAAGTGGAACATCGCTTGTTCGGGAGTCAGCTTTGAGACCGGCGGCAACACTCCGAACGCATCGCAGGTGAGGAAGATCACGTCGCTGGGATGCCCGGCGACGCAGGGGATTTTCGCGTTGAGCATGTAGCTGATCGGGTACGCTCCGCGCGTGTTCTGTGTGATGGTGGCGTTGTCGAAATCGACGTGATGGCGTGCGTTGTCGTAGACGACGTTTTCCAGCACGGCTCCGTATCGCAGGGCTTGGAAGATTTCCGGTTCACGTTCGCGTGACAGATAGATGGCTTTGGCGTAGCAGCCCCCTTCGACGTTGAAGATGCCGTCGTCGCTCCAGCCGTGTTCGTCGTCGCCGATGAGCTGCCGGTTCGGATCGGCGGAGAGCGTTGTCTTGCCGGTGCCGGAGAGACCGAACAGGACCGATGATTTTCCGGTGCGCGGATCGCACGTTGCCGAGCAGTGCATCGACAACACTCCGCGAGCCGGCATCAGGTAGTTCATGATCGTGAAGACCCCCTTCTTCATCTCGCCGGCGTACTCGGTGCCGAGGATCACGAGTTCGCGCAGCTCAAACGAGAGGTCCACGCTGGTGCGCGATGTCATCCCGGTGGTGTAGCGGTTGGCGGGAAAGCGGCCGGCGTTGTAGATCACGAAGTCTGGCTCGCCGAATTCCACCAGTTCAGCGTCGGTCGGCGGGATCAGCATGTTGTGCATGAACAGCGCGTGGTACGCGCGCGAGCAGATGACTCGGACCTTCATTCGAGACTTCGGATCCCAGCCGGCGAAGGCGTCGATCACGTACAGCCGATCGAGCGTGTTGAGGTAATCCTTGGCCCGCTCGCGATTGATCATGAAGGTCGGTTCGTCGAGCGGGAAGTTGACCGGCCCCCACCAGATGTTCGCTTCGGAATCTGGGTGCCGCACGACGCGCTTGTCCTTGGGCGAGCGGCCCGTCTTCTCGCCGGAGTAGGCGATCAACGCTCCGGAATCGGCGATGGTCGTGCCGGCATCGTGGCGGATCGCCTCTTCGTAAAGCATCGCGGGGGACGGATTCCGCAGGACGTGCTGGACGGTGATTCCATGAGCGGACAGGTCGATTGTGGGAGACATCACGGTTCCTGAAGGGGGGACACAGCACGAACAATCCTGGCTCGCGAGCGAGCGGCACGATCGTGGCAATTCGATTTCACGGCGTCCATCCCGGCCCGATCGCATCCGCCGGAACGCCCTCAGCGAGAGGTGTCGTAATTTTTCGCCCTTCATTTTTTGCCAGCCTCCTGGTCTTTCTCAAAAGAGCTGGCGAAAGATGAAGGGCGAAAAATGAGATGTGTCGAAATCTAATCCGCATTCCGAAAATTAGCCGCGCGGCTGATCTCGCTCAAAGATTTTTCTAGCAAGTCTCGAAATGTCGGCAACTCGGACAGCTCGGTGGCGATCTCGGCAGACGCAAACACGCGGACGCGCTTCACGAAGTCGTCGAACTGCGTCTTGGCGAGCGCATCGACCACCGGCGAGACACGGTGCAGAGGTAGATACGTTTTCTCTTTCGGATCGAAGATCGAGACATCGAACTCGACCTCGCGATGCGGCGGCGGGGCGTCGATCAAGATGTCTACGGGCGAGAGGTGGCGACCGAGTGGACTCGACAGCGATTCGCACAGCTTGCGGCTGACGCGCACCAGGAATTCATAGGGCCGGCCGGCAAGCTGTGCGTACAACTTGGGATGCTGCGAGTGCGTGAACTCGACGACCCGTTTGAACAGCCGCCGCTTCGGACCGAAGACCCCCTCGGTCAGCACTTCACAGTCGGTGCCGCGCGCCGCTTGACGGAGTTCGCGGATCGTTTCGGCTTCGGTCAGCTCGAAGAACGTTCGCAGATCGAAATGATTTCGTAGCTCAAAGAAGCTGCGAGCGAACATGGCGGTTGCGGAGCGGACGGCGTGATGCCAATAGACTTCGCTGAACATCACGTAGCGGGCGAAGACCATCAGCTCGGCGGCGGTTTTGCCTTTTGTGCTCAAGGCGAGTCCGTCTCCCGCTTCGTTGACGAGCAGCGATTGAATCAGCCGCTGCTTGTCGAAGTGCCGGCCGTACGGAACACCGCAGTGCAGACTGTCGCGGTCGAGGTAGTCCATTTTGTCGATGTCGATCGGCCCGGACAGCACCGACCGCATCAGCCGCAGCGGCACTGAATCGGTCTGCGGTTCGAGCACATCCAGCACCTCGGCCGGGTCGATCTGCCATTCGTTGCGCAGCACTTGAGCCAGCTCGCGATGCGGTTTCAAGAACTCGGCGGCGAACGCTTCGTGATGCTGCAACTCTGGCAGATCCATGTCTTCGATCGGGTGGCAGAACGGCCAATGGCCGAGATCGTGCAGCAGCGCGGCGGCCAACAAGACTTCGGCGCGGTGTGGATCGACCACGGCGGTGAATCGCGGATCGCGGCCCAACTGCCAAAGATATTTCAGAGCGTTCAAGAACACGCCGAGTGCGTGCTCGAACCGCGTGTGAGTCGCTCCCGGATAGACCTTCGAGGCCAACCCCAACTGCGAGATGTGCGCCAGCCGTTGGAACTCGGCGGTATCCACGAGTGCTCGGACTCGCAACGTGAAAGGCACATCCAACTCAACCGGGATGCGCACGATGCCGCGGCCTGCTTCGAGGTTCATCAACTCCGGGATGTGGCTGTAGGGATGCGGCATAAAATCCCTGGAGTGCGGTGGCTCGACACCGCCCTCCATTCCTAGCGGCAACTTGCTGACGAATGGTCAACACGCTTCGTCGTGAGCAACGGTGTCTGACTCAAGAAACCAAACGCGATGTTCACGACAGCGGCAAACGAATGCAGACATCAATCCCGCGATTGATGGAGCGCGGTGTTGGGGCACCCAGCATCTGGGTCACACCGCACTCCAGGGAGAGTGTGGCGGCTGCGTTGGCGGCACTCAAGCGGCCACTATGATGCCGACATGAAATCCTCGACACAGGTTTCTGGTCGTCTGTTGAGCTCGTCGCTGATCGTCCTCGGAGGCGTCGTCGCACAGGCGTTGAGCGGTCAGACGATCCTCGCCTCGGCAACCACTTCGAGTTGTTTTCTCAGCAGCGAACTCTGGCAATCGCTGGTGGGACTCCTCGGAGGCCGCATGGGGCACGACGATCAGGGGCGTGTCATCGCCGATGTCGATTTGCTTCCGCTCGTCGGATTGTGGCTGCTGGCCGCGGGACTGAGCTGGCCGCTTGCCACACTGCTCGTTCGACGAAATACGCAGACCAGTTGGAGCGACTCGTTCGCGAACGCTGGATTCGCTTTCGGCTGGTGGTGGCTGATGGGAGTGTGGGAATTGATTCGGATCCTGGCCTTTGGAATCGGCTGGGAGAGTCTCGCCGACTTGCTGCTCGTCACTCCGCAATTCTGGCAAGTGACGGCGCTGGCCGGCTGGCTCGTGCATGCCTTCGCCTCCTCTCCTCCTCCCCTCCTCCCTTCCTCCCCTCCCACGCACCACTCGTCCTTCAAAGCACTCGCCGCGCTGATCGCGATCTACATCATCATCTTCACCGCGATGAACTGGCGGCTGTGGCACAACCTCCGCATTCCGCATGGCGACTCGGCGATGTACGAGGAGCACTTGTGGAATCTGTGGCATGGGAAAGGCTTTCGCAGCTACCTCGACCAAGGGTTGTTCCTGGGTGAGCACATCCAAGTGATCCATGTGCTGTTGCTGCCGCTGCACTTGCTGTGGCCGTCGCACCTGCTGATGGAGTTGTGCGAATCGACCGCGCTGGCGCTCGGCGCGATCCCGGTGTTTCGGATGGCACGCCGCTCGACCGGCAGCGACCGAGCAGCGCTGCTGATGTCGGCCGCGTACTTGCTGTATTTTCCGTTGCACTTTTTGGACATCGAGGTCGATCTGAAAACGTTTCGGCCGGAGAGTTTTTGTGTGCCGTTCTTTTTGTTTGCCTTCGATGCGCTCGAAGAGAAACGTCTGCGTCGCGCGTTGATCTTGTTGGCGATCGCACTGTCGGCGAAGGAGGACTACTCGATCATCATTGCGCCCTTGGGAGCGTGGATCGCGGCGACGGCTTGGTGGCGTGCGAGGGCGCTCGGCGCGGGTCTCCCGACCCCGCCGCTCGGTACGACCGCAGGTCTCCCTGCGATTTCATCGGCTGTCACCGAAAAGGGAGACCTTCGGTCCAGACCAGCGGCGGGGTCGGGAGACCCGCGCCGAGCGCCAATGATTCTGGGTGTGTGTCTCGCGTTGTTTGGAGTCGCGTATTTGTTGCTGGCGACTCGCGTGGTGATTCCGTGGTTTCGTGGTGGGGCCGAGTTGCACTACGTCAAATACTTCAGCAAGTTCGGCGGCACGATGAGTGAGGTTGCCTGGAACATGCTGACGAATCCAAGTCTGTTGTTTGGCGAACTGCTGACCGGAAGGACCGCGCTCTACGCCTTGTCGATGCTCTTACCAGTCGGGTTCGTCGCGCTGCTGTCCCCGGGACGCTTGGCCGTCGGGCTGCCGTTGTTCGGAATCTTGTGTCTCAACGAACTCGCGGCCGATCCCCGTCATCATTTCCACGCGCCGTTGGTCCCCGTCGTCTTCTGGGCCACGGCCGTGGGACTCGGCAACGCAGGCGCATTTGTTTCCAAACTGAAATCATTTTTCTCCCGCTCTCCCGCTCTCCCCCTCTCCCCCTCTCGAACAGCCGACTCCTTCGCCCGCCAATTCGTCTGGGCCAGCGCCTTCACCAGCGGCTTGTTCCTCAGCCTCAGTCCCGCCGGGATTACGTTTTGGGATCCCTACGCTTCGTTCTCGCTGTGGCGACTGTACGCGCACGATTCGCGATCCGATCACATCGCGAATGTCTTGGAGAAAGTTCCGCCGACGGCGCGTGTCGCCTCGACCGACTATGTGCATCCGCGTTTCACGCATCACGAGCGGTCGTATGACTACAGCCACTATCGCCGCAAGATCGCCGGTTACGAGGACAGCGTTCCCGACGACACCGATTTCATCGTGATCGACACGCGGCATCCCTACAGCGAGATCAAATTACCGGATCAAGTTCGCGAGCTGCGCACAGAACCCGATCGCTGGGAGTTGTTGCCCGATGACACCAACGGACACTTCATCGTTCTTAAGCGGGCTTTGCCGGCAAGAAATAAAGTAGACGAGTCACTCCGTGGCTCGATTCGAGTCACGGAGTGACTCGTCTACTTTGCTTGCATCCCACCGACGGTCTTCAGTCGTTGGGCTTGCCACGCCGCGTCGTGTTCCAGTCCGAACCGCTGATAAACCTGCAAGAGATTCCTATCTCGCTCGATCGGGTCGAAGCCGATGCTCGAATGCAGCTTCCGCAGGCAGACCGGGCAGACGTGCATCGGCCGCGAATCGTTCTCGTCGAGATTGTTGCTGCCGTTCACGACACACGCGAAGAAGGTGCAATGCGTCATGCCGAACATGTGGCAGATCTCGTGAGCCAACGTGCGGCAGCTTCGCCGCAGGATCAGCGTCTCGACAGCGGGCGGATCGGGGTCGTCGTAGAAGGCCGGATCAAACCGCGCGAAGCTAAAGACGCCGGTTCGCTTTCTCAGCGAGGCTTGGCCAAAGACGTAGGTCGGCGTTTGCGACGAATACAAATCGGCCAGCGTGATTCCCAACAGGCAATAGGCATCGGCGGGAAGCTGCGGCTCCAGCATCTGCAACAGATCGGTCGCGAACCACTGTGGGCGATCGGTCCCTTCGCGAACTCGCGTGGTGATTTGGTCCGCCGGGATCGTCAGCGTCGGCAGCAGTTTGGTTTCGAGCGTGAAGTACGCCTCGGTGAACTCGCGCAGTTGTTCGAGCGACGGAGCACGCTCGACCGAGAAGTCGCTCAGCGGCTGCAAGTAAATCGTGTGCCGTTCGTGATCGGGTTTGTTCGGCTCTTCTTTGAGAAACTGAGCGAACGTCTGGCCCCCTTCATAATAATTGGCCAGCCAGTCGCGTTTGCCCGGCAGAGGCATCGGAGCAAAATCTTGGCCAGGATCGAATGCTCGTTGCAGATCGGGACTCAGTGATCGGAGATCGCCGATCGCCGCCAACCGTTCCTGAGCATTCGGCGGCCGGAATTCAATGGAATCCTCCGCCTCGTTGGGACGGTTCTGCCACCAGCGAAGACAGGCTACCACCAGCAAGAGTCCGGCTAGACCGAGAATCAGGAATCGTCGTCGCATGAAGCTTCTCGCAATCGCTTGGTTGCAGTTTGCACGGGCGGAGATTCTAACTCGGCCGCACGAATCGTAGACGAGTCACTCCGTGACTCGAATCGAGTCACGGAGTGACTCGTCTACTTTGCGGCTTCGCCGCCCATCAAACTTGATCGAATGGTCTTATCATGAACGCATCTCTGCCCAGCACGACCAGCCGTGAGTTGCACTTCGAGAACGGCTCCGCCATCGGCATCAGCAATCGTTGGCATCAAGGCCAATACTGCTCGATCCTGACCACCGCCGGGATCGTCGGCTGCGGCATCTACGATTTGAAAACGCCCGCCGAGTTCGACCAAGCGATCGCAATCTGCAAAGGGACGCCGGCGCATCCGCTCACCGAGCCGGAAGATTTGTTCGACTCGAAGATCGTCGGCTGCACGCCGAAGGCTGAATCGTTTGGGATTCGCGTCGGCATGACCGGCCGCGAGGCAGTGGAGTTGATGCTTCGGGCTGGTGGGGCAGGAATGAGAAATGAGAAATGAGAAATGGAAAATGCAAAATGAAGCTGCCGACATTTTGCATTTTCCATTTCTCATTTCTCATTTTCCATTTCCTTCAGATCGCTGTTGAGTGTCTGGCGTATCGAGGATTTCATGATCCAGTTCCAATACCCCGAACTCTTCCTGTTGGCGATTCCGCTGGCGTTCGCCTATCGGCGTTGGGGGACGGCTCGTGGCTTCACCGGTGTCTTGCGAGTCACGTTGCTGGCGCTGTTGCTGCTGGCGTTGACCGGGCCGCGTTGGAATCTGGGCGGCGAGGGGATCGACATCGTCGTGGTCGCGGATCGCTCGCGATCGTTGCCGGCGAAAGCGGATGAGTCGATTCGGGCGTTGGTGCGCGATCTCGAAAAGAATCGGAAGAGCGGCGATCGAATCGGGCTGGTGACGTTCGGTAGCCGAGCGGAAGTCGAGCACACGTTGTCGCGCAATAGTGAACTCGGCGCGTACACGCGCGACGTGATGCCGGACGGGTCGGACTTGAACGACGCGATCTCGGCCGCGTTGAACTTGATCGAGCCGACTCGGCCGGGGCGGGTGCTGGTGATGTCGGACGGCGAGGCGAACGGGGCGTCTCCGCTGTCGGCGGCGCGGCGTGCCCGCGAAGTCGGAGTGCCGGTGGATTTCCGGTTGTTCGAGCGGAATCGAATCGGCGACCTGGCGATTGAATCGCTGACGTTGCCGGACACGGTTTCGCCGCGCGAACCGTTTCAATTCGCGGTCTGGGTTCATGCCAGCCGTGAGGCTCACGGGACCGTGCGTGTACTGCGCGATGGCAATGAAATTGCGAAGCTCGAACGGGACTTCGTCACCGGGCTGAATCGCGTGCTGTTTCGCGATCTGTTGGAAGAGGGGGGGCTGACGAATTACTCGGCGGAGTTGCTGGTCGAAGGCGATCCGCTGGAAGAGAACAATCGCGGTGCGGGGGTCGTCCGTGTCGAGACGGCTCCGCGCGTACTGGTGCTGAACTCGGACGGCAAAGAGGACAACCTCGTCCGCGCGTTGCAGGCGGCGCGGCTGCCGGTGGATGTCGCGAGCAGCAAGTCGCATCCGCTGACGCAGGATTCGCTCGACAAGTACCGCGCGGCGATTGTCGAGAACGTGCCGGCGGCGGACTTCGGACGGCTAAAGATGGAACGGCTGGCGCAGTGGGTCGAAGATCTTGGTGGCGGCTTGCTGGTGACGGGTGGCGAAAGGAGCTTCGGCGTTGGGGGCTACTTCAAAAGTCCGCTGGATGACGTCTTGCCGGTCTCGATGGAGCTGCGCGAGGAGCATCGCAAGAACCGCGTCGCGATTGCCGTCGCGCTCGATCGTTCCGGCAGCATGTCGATGCCGGTGAAAGGGGGAAAGGTGAAGATGGACCTCGCCAATCTTGGTACGGCGGAGTGCATCCGGCTGCTGTCGTCACAGGACAAGATCGCCGTCATCGCGGTCGATAGTTCGCCGCACGTCGTCCAATCGTTGCGAAATGTGGATGACCCGGAAGCGATCGTCTCGCAAGTGCTGCGGATTCAAAGCATGGGGGGCGGCATCTTCGTGTATGAGGCGCTCGTCGCGGCCGGCAATGAATTGATGAAGGCGGGGGAGTACTCGACGCGGCACATCATTCTGTTTTCGGATGCTCAGGACAGTGAAGAACCGGGGAACTATGCGAGCTTGTTGAAGAAGTACTCCGAAGCCGGAATCACTGTGAGCGTGATCGGCCTCGGCACCGATCACGACGTGCATGCTCCGCTGTTGAAGGACATCGCGAAGCTGGGGGGCGGCAACATCATGTTCAGCGACGATCCGATTGAACTGCCGCGGCTCTTTACGCAGGACACGATGAGCATTGCTCGGAACACGTTCATCAAGCATGACAAAGACGTGCATCCGCCCGACGGCATTCCCGGCAAGCTGCTGCCCGATGCGCGACTGATGGGCGAACTGGGCCGTGGACCGTTCCCGCCGACGATGGGCTACAATCTCAGCTATTTGAAGCCGGACGCGACCGGCGCGGTGATCTCAACCGACGAATACAACGCGCCGTGGCTGGCTTTCTGGTATCGCGGCCTGGGCCGCGTCGCTGTCGATCGAAGTGGATGGCCCGCACTCCGGTCCGTTCAAAAATTGGGACAACTACGCCGATTTCCTGGTGACGCAGACTCGCTGGCTGCTCAACAGCGCGTCTCCGGACGACGTGTTCGTCTCGATGCAGCAAGAGGGACAAGAGGCGGTCGTCAACGTGGAACTCGATCCCGATCGAGGCGAGAAACACCGCTCCGCCGCGCCGACGTTATTCGTGGTCCCGCCCGGCGACGAACGGACGCAGCCAACGACTCCCGACTTCGTGTGGACGGGACCGAACTCATTGCAGGCTCGGTTTCGTTTGGAGCAAACCGGAACGTATCGCACGCTGGTGCGTTCAGCCGGCAAGAACTCGCGCGAGTTCGTGCGCGGGCCGACGGTCACGCTGCCGTACTCGCCGGAGTTCGCGCCGCGACAAGGCTTGCCCTCCGGTCGCGAGTTGTTGAGCGACGTCGCCAAATTATCGAACGGTCGCGAGCGGACTGACATCCTCTCGGTGCTGGCCGATCCGCCGCGCAGCGTGCAGACACGCTCGCTGCTGCCGTGGCTGTTCGCGCTGAGCCTTGCCTTCCTGATGTTGGAGATCGCCGGCCGCCGGTTGAGTTGGTGGGACTCGTTCCCGTGGTGGCGACGTGCGCAAGTCGCGACCGAGGCCGTTGCTGATGTCCGACTCGCTCCCGCGCGAAGTCCGTCATGGTGGAAAAGCTTCCGACCCGCCCGCGCTCGTCGCCAAGTCACTCCCGCTCCTGTGACCACCGCTGCCACGGCGACAACGGTCGTTCCCACCAGCACGGCTCCTCCGACACCAGCGCCGAAGCCGATCTCAGCCGCCGAGCTGTTCGATCAAGCCAAACGCCGCGCATCGAACCGGCTGAAGTGACCGCACGACAAATTCGCATCGCCTTGCTGCCCGAAGTTTGCCATATTGCTCACATGCGTTGCCCAAGCATCAATTCTCGACGTTGGTTCGCCCGTGCGGCGGCTCTGATTCTGTTGGCTGCGTTCGCGTGGGCAGGCTGGGAATCGGCGGCGGTGGTCGCCTCATCGCCGAAGACGACTAAGACCGAACGCGCTCTTGCCAATTTGCAGACGCAGCATCGCGAAGCACACCGGTTGTTCGCGGATGATCTCGAACGGATCGCTCAGACCTGTGAGGTGAACGGGTTGAAAGGGATCGCGCCACGAATTCGGCAACTCGCCGAGCCGGTTGACCCGGACGTGTTGCGGTTCGAGCCGTTGCCTCGGCAAGTGCAGCCGGCGATTCCGGCTCCGGCAGCGGATGAATTCTCCTGGCAGACGGAACTGCGGGCACATCGCAAAGAATACGCCGCCGAGTTGGATAGGTTCGCCACTCAAGCGGTGAAGGCGGGGCTGCCCAGCTATGCGTATCAACTGATTCGCGAGACCGCGTTTCACGATTCGGATCATGTGCGGGCGCGGCGGTTGCTTGGCTTCGTGCGACACAAGGAGGAATGGCTGTCGCCGTTCGAGGCGGGGAAGCTCAAAAAGAACGAAGTCTGGACCGAACAATGGGGCTGGCTGCCAGGGGCCTATGTCGCTCGGTATCAAAAAGGGGAACGGCTCAACGGCATCCGGTGGGTCTCGGCGGAAAAGGATGCGGAGCTGCGCCGTGACTTCATCAAGGGCTGGGAGATTCGGACCGAGCACTATTTGCTCAAGACGAACCTCAGCTTGGAACAGGGCGTGGCGTTGGCCTCGTCGCTGGAAGAGTTTCAGCGGTTCTTCGAGCAGACGTTCGCCGGGTTCTTCAATGATTCGAAGGGGATGAAATCGCTGTTCGACAACCCAGCCGCCGCGCGAGCGGTGTCGAAACCGTTCCACATTCATTTCTTTCGATCGAAAGACGAGTACGTCGCGCGGCTGCGTGGCAAGTACGGCGACCGCATCACGATCACGAACGGCTTGTACGATACGGACGATCTGACGGTTTACAGCTTTCACAATCCGCA
Source organism: Planctomyces sp. SH-PL62 (assembly GCA_945893075.1). Classification (GTDB taxonomy): domain Bacteria; phylum Planctomycetota; class Planctomycetia; order Planctomycetales; family Planctomycetaceae; genus SXKJ01. The sequence goes on from CAMDDX010000073.1 coordinate 17,058, forward strand.
AGCGGCCGCTGAGCCGACGTTGTACCACGAGGCAACGCATCAGTTGCTCGCGGCGAATCTCAAGCCCAGTCCGGTGATCGCCAAGGACGAGAACTTTTGGCTGATCGAGGGGATCGCGTGCTACATCGAGTCGTTCCGCGTGAAGGGCGGTGAAGTCAGCCTGGGCGATCCTCGCTGCGAGCGATTCGTGGCCGCGAGGTTTCGGAAAACGGTAGATCGCTATTACTTGCCGATGGAGAAATTCACGTCGATGGGCAAAGACGCTTTCCAGGCGCATCCGCAGATTGAAAACAACTACAGCCAGGCGTCCGGGCTGGCTCACTTCTTCATGCACTTCGATGGGGGCCGTTATCGCGACGACCTGATCGAGCACCTCCGCCAGCTTTACCAGCAGGCGGAAACCGGCCGTCGGCCCAAATCGTTGGAAGACCTGACCGGTGTTGATTTCGCCGATCTCGATCAGCAATACGGTGAGTACGTTCTCAAGGTGTCGAAGTCGCTCAACGAAGACTTCGCGAAGCAGCCGTAGCCGCACTCGCCAGAGTGCGGGCATGAGTCGATCACCCGCGTTCTGGCGAACGCGGCTACGATTGAGTGACATTCTTGAGGTAAGCCAGTGCCCGTTCGGCATCGCGTGTCAGGTCATCACTGTGCGAGCGATCGACGGTGAGCCAGCCACGATAGTCCGCCTCGGTCAGCAGCGCAAGCAGTTCGGGCCAATCGACGTCGCCCCGTCCGAGCACGACCTCTTGGCCGGAGCCGTCGATGTCTCGCACGCCGTCACGAGCGGTGATGTGCAGGACGTGCTTGTGCAACTCACGAAATGCGGCGACCGCGTCTCGGCCGCACATCGCGAAGACGGCCGGATCAAAGTTGATGCCGACCAGTCCGTCTTTGACTCGGTCCAGCATGTCTTTTAAGTCGGCGGCGGACTCGCGTGTTGGGGTGATTGCGAGTGTCGATCCGACTCGGTTCGCATACCGAGCGACGTCGTTAAGCACTTCGATCAGCGACTTGAACTCTGTGGAATCGTTGTCCTGTGGGATCGCTCCGACACGAGCGACGACGATCGGCACACGCAGTTGGTAGGCAAACTCCAGCGTTTGCTTCAGGCCGGAAATGCGGGCTTCGAGTTGATCGGGGTCGTACAGGCTGCGTCGGGTTGGGAAGCTGAGTGACGAAATGGTCAGCCCTTCGATCTCCAAATCGTGCCGCAATTGACGCCGGCCGCTGTCGGATAAATCGGCGGGCCGCAGTTCTTTGCGGACGTCGAACTGAATGCCGACCGCCCCGATCTCGACTGCGGACCGGATGGACTGGCGAATCGGGGGGGGCAGACAGCGGCAGGCGACGGCTCGGCGTAACGGTTCCATGCAGGGCTCCAGGACTGAAAAGCACGGGCGAAACGCACGTGTAGCGGCGTTTATACCCCGCGCGACCACGAATGAGACAGGCGAGCGGGGCGGCGGCTGAATGGTTTCTGGCTTCACCAAGGGGAAATATCCAAGTGGGGGATTGCAAATTTCGAGGGGGGGTTGATTTAATCTCGCCCCGTTGATGAATGGCGTTGGCAGCATGGTGGCTGACAACGTTTTTCCTGCCAAACCTCACAGCAGTGACGCGGTGAGATTGGCTTCGAAAGGTCTCGTCCCGCCCGAGCTTTTGCTCGTCGTATGACCTCCCTCCGCGAGTCCGACCGGAACTCGCAGCTTCCCTCCAAACTCTTCCCTCGGCTGGAAACTCGCGAACTCGGTTGGGCTGATTAGCCTGCGAGACCTCTGTCTTTTGGCTGATCGCCGCGCCGGCTGGTCGCCCACGACGAAGAAGGCTCGATCGAAAGGAGTCGCCCCGAACGGATTCGTCTTTGGATTCTCGCTGCCTCCGCGCAAGGTGGTGCAGGATATCTCCAGTGAATTGCAGTGCTTCCACATCGCGATCCCAACAAGCTTTGTGATTGGCCTGCCGATAGAGAGTTGTTGCTTTTCAAACCTGCCTCCCGCTTTCCCGCCGTCCCGTATTCTCACCAAGATTGGCCTCATTGATGGGGCCGAGCGTAGGCATCATGGAATTCAGAAAAGTTCAGGCACTGCGTGGTCCGAACGTTTGGGCGAATTTTCAAGTCTTGGAAGTCTGGGTTGACCTGGGCGAGTACAAAGACAAATCCTCGGAAGAGATCCCCGGCTTCAACGACCGGTTGATGACCTGGCTGCCAACGATGATCGAGCATCGGTGCAGCGTCGGTGAGCGGGGCGGATTCTTTCAGCGGCTGCGGCGCGGGACGTATCTCGCGCATTCCCTGGAGCACGTCTCCATCGAGTTGCAGACCTTGGCCGGTCACACGGTCGGCTTTGGCCGTGCTCGCGAGACCAATGAAGACGGCGTCTACAAGGTCGCCATCGAGTACATTGAAGAGGATGTCTGTCGCGAGACCATCAAGATCGCTCGCGAGCTGATCCTGGCCGCCGCTCAGGGCCGCGACTTCGATGTCCACGGCGCGGTCGAAAAACTTAAGGAAATGGCTCAAGACATCGGCCTCGGCCCCAGCACGAAGGCGATCGTCCAAGCCGCTCTGAAGCGCGGCATCCCGTACCGCCGGCTCAATAAAGGGAGCCTGATTCAGTTCGGCTTCGGCTCTAAACAGCGTCGAATCCTGGCGTCAGAGACCGACCGCACGATGGCGATCGCCGAGTCGATCGCTCAAGACAAGAACCTCACGCGCGACCTGTTGTCCGGCATCGGCGTGCCGGTTCCCGAAGGCCGCCCAGTCGAGTCCGCGGACGATGCTTGGGAAGCGGCCGAAGAGATCGGTCTCCCAGTCGTCGTCAAACCGCAAGATGGCAACCAAGGTCGCGGCGTCACGACGAACCTTTCGACCAAAGAACAAGTCGTCCGCGCCTACGAGATCGCCTACGAAGAAAGCTCGTCGGTCATCGTCGAGAAATACATCCCGGGTTGCGATTACCGCCTGCTGGTGATCGGCGGCCAGTTGATCGCGGCCGCTCGGCGCGAACCGGCGCATGTGATCGGCGACGGCGTCCACACAATTCAGCAACTCATCGACATTATCAATCAAGACCCGCGCCGCGGCGAACATCACGGCACGGTGCTCAGCAAAATTCACATCAACGACGCCGCGCAGGTTGTGCTCAAAGAACAAGGCGTCACTGCGGATTCCATACCGACCGCCAATCAGCGAATCCTGATTCGTCGCAATTCGAACCTCAGCACCGGCGGCACGGCGGTTGATGTGACCGACAAAGTCCACCCAGAATGGCGCTCACGCGCGATCGAAGCGGCCCGCATGATCGGGCTGGACGTTGCGGGCATCGACGTGGTTGCCATCGACATCAGCCAACCCTGCGAACCGGGCACCGGTGCGATCGTCGAAGTCAACGCCGCTCCCGGATTGCGGATGCACCTCGCGCCCAGCTCCGGCCAGCCGCGCGCCGTCGGCGATGCGATCATCGGCACGCTCTTTCCCGAAGGGGACAACGGCCGCATCCCGATCGTCGCCGTCACCGGCGTAAACGGCAAAACGACAACCACGCGATTCACCGCTCACATCCTGAAGGGGACCGGAGCGACCGTCGCTCACACCTGCACCGACGGCATCTACATCGACGACCGGCGCATCGACAACGGCGATTGCAGCGGCCCGCTCAGCGCTCGCAATGTGTTGATGAATCCGGAAGTCGAGATGGCCGTGCTGGAGACCGCTCGCGGAGGCATCCTGCGCGCCGGGCTCGGCTTTGATAAATGCGATGTGGCGATCGTCACGAACATCGGCGAGGGAGATCATCTCGGCCTGTCCGATATCGAAACTCTGGAAAAACTGGCACAGGTCAAACGAGTCATCGTCGATGTCGTGCCACCGAACGGCCACGCCGTGCTCAATGCCACCGACCCACACACGGTCGCAATGGCTCCCAAGTGCAAAGGCAAAGTCATCTTCTTCGCGATCGACGGCCAGCACCCGGTCATCCTCGAACACCGGGCGAAGGGTGGCCAAGCCATCTTCGTCAAAGAGAATCACGTCGTGCTGGCGGAGGGTCTGCGCGAAGAGCCGCTCATCTCCCTCGACCGCATTCCGCTGACGCACAACGGTAAGATCGGCTTCCAAGTCGAGAATTCGCTGTGTGCGATCGCCGCCGCCTGGGCTTTGCACATCCCGAACGACGTCATCGCCGCTCGTGTGGATACCTTCGCGGCGAACCTCGAAGCGTCCCCCGGCCGATTCAACGTGCTGAAGATTCGCGGTGGCACGGTCATCGTCGATTACGGCCACAACAGCTCCGCGCTGTTGGCGCTGATCGACGCCCTCAAGAACTACCCACACACGCAACGTACTTGCGTGTACTCGACCGCCGGAGACCGCCGCGACGCCGATATGCACCGCCAAGGCCAACTGCTCGGCGAGTCGTTCGACCGAGTGATCCTCTACGAAGACCACTACCTCCGCGGCCGTGCCCCCGGCGAGATCATCCGACTTTTCCGCCAAGGCATTGAGTCCGTCGAAGCCTCAGCACGCCGCACGCAGAACATCGAAGAAATCAACGGAGCCGTCAATGCGGTCGAACGAGCACTTTCCACGCAGCGTCCCGGCGAACTGATGCTCATCCAAGCCGACACGGTCGATGAGACCGTGAACTACCTGCGCGAGTACCTCGACAAACTCGCTGTGGAGACTGCCGATCCGAACGACGCGATGGCCGAGGAAGTCAACGGTGCCGACAAATGCCCGGTGCGATCTCTCGCCCGCTGAGTCACCGCTTGGAGCCCGTTCAAAAACAAAGTCGTAGGACGGGCACTCTTGCCCGTCGACGGGCAAGAGTGCCCGTCCTACTCGAATTCAGTTCGAGTAAACGAACTCGTTCAAATTCAAAATGACTCGGCAAAGTTGTTCCAACGCCAGGCGGCCGTCTTCCGCCCCCGCCGCATCTGTCAGGAAGCGTTGCATCGTCGCGGTCTCCGGCGGAGTCGGTGGACGACATAGAGTCAGCCGATAGGCGAGCTCGATTTGCCGTGCCGAGTTATCTCCCGCTTCGTGAATCAACCGCTCGGCAAGATGTCGAGCTTGGCGATTCGCGAAATCGCCGTTGAACAACGTCAGTGCTTGCGGAGCAATCGTCGTGCGGTTGCGCAACTCCGTCGAACGGGTCGTGTCGCAGACGTCGAGCACTTCCAGAAACGGCACGACCAACGCTCGCTTCACGAAGGCATAAACTGTGCGGCGCGATGACGCGGCCTCGTCGAACCTCGGCCAGACGACATTGGGGTCGCTGTTGCCGGCGAGTACCTCTGGCGGGATCTCCAAATACACGCCCGGCCCGCCCATCGAGTGACGCAACTGGCCGCTGACCGCCAGCATCGAATCGCGAATCCCTTCGACTTCCAATCTCCGATACGGGAATCGCCACAACGTGACGTTGCGCGGGTCTTGCTCGCCGTAGATCGGATGATCGGCCTTGCTCATCTGGTACGTGCTGCTCGACAGGATCAACCGATGCAGCTTCTTGATCGACCAATTCGCGTCCCGCGCGAACCAATCGGCCAGCCAATCGAGCAACTCGGGATGCGTCGGCGCTTCACCAATGATGCCGAAGTCGCTGGGCGTGCGGACCAGTCCCTCGCCGAAGTGATACTGCCAGACGCGATTGACGATCACCCGCGCGGTTAACGGGTTTTCCGTACTCGCCATCCAACGTGCGAACGCCAGACGCTGGCCGCTCGTGCCATGCGTGGTGGACTGGCTGGAAAACTTGGCTCCGTCTTTCGTCAACACGACCGGTACCGCCGGCTGAACCTCCGGCCCTCGTGCCGATGCTTGACCGCGAAGGAGCAAAAACGATTTCGGCGGCGGCTCATTCGATTCCGTCAAAAAATAGCCACGCGGCAAGTCAGGAGTCGCTGCTCGCAGCGAAGCAATTTGTTTTTCGAACTCAGCAATGCGCTGGCGTTTATCCTCCGGCAAAGCCGCCAGCAACTCCGCTTCTAACTGCGGCGAGTTTCGCGCCACGAGATCCTTCTGCGGCTGAGTGCGTTTGTCTGGCGCGGCGACGAAGGCTGCAACGACCTCCACCGGCAACGAACTCTTGCCCGACGACAAAAACTCCGCGCGAATCGAGTCGCGAACCTCCTCGATTTGCTTTCGCACCTCGTCGATGCGGCGATCGCGTTCCATCAACGCGGCGCGCTGTGCGAGCGTGCCGGCCGGCAGATCGAGTTCAGTGCGACCAACCAACGGGCGCTTGAGCGGATTGAGCACGGCCCCCAGCCGGTAGTAATCGTGATTCGACAGCGGATCGAACTTGTGGTTGTGGCAGCGAGCACATCCCAGCGTGATGCCGAGAAATGCCTGCGACGTCGTGCGAATGATGTCGTCGAGCTGGTCGTAACGATCTTGCTCGAAATCCGCCGGCTCATCGTCGAACGGGCCGAGCCGATGAAAGCCGGTCGCGATGACCGTCTCGGTCGAGGCTTCCGGCAATTCGTCGCCAGCGAACTGTTCGACGACGAATCGGTCATACGGCTTGTCAGCGTTGAAGGCGTCGATGACATAATCGCGATACCGCCACACGCTCGGCTTGGCACCGTCCCGTTCGTAGCCGTTGGTCTCGGCATACCGCACAACATCCAACCAATGCCGTCCCCACCGCTCGCCGTGGCTCGGCCGACTGAGCAAGTCGTCAATCAACCGTTCAAACGCGGCAGGCGATTCATCCGCGAGGAATTGATCCTGCTCCGCAATCGTCGGCGGCAATCCAATCAGATCGAGAAACGCTCGCCGCAGCAGATCACGCTTCTCGGCCGGCGGGTTCGGCTGACGATTCACCTGCTCCAACTTCCCAAGGACGAAGGCATCAATTGGCGTGCGAACCCAGCCAGAGTTCTTCACCTTCGGCACGCTCGGTCGAACCACGGCATGGAACGACCAGTGCTCGCGATCGGCGTCGGTGATGACCAATTCCTCCCCTTCATCACCAACGACAACGACAGACAGAGCGATCAACCAGACGACCAATCCCAAGCAGCCACGGAAACGAACAGTCATTTCGCTTGATCCCCTGCCTGATTGCCACAGCCCTCCGCGATGCAGGTCAACTCGAGTCCGCGAGTGCCTCAACTCATCCTGCTGCGGCAAAAGCTCAACGTGAGATTTCGGTATGTCAGTGACATGCTACCCCGCGCGCCGCTGAGATTGAAATGTGACCGAGGCAATGTCGCCAAAATGAAACGCTCGATTTGCGGGGCCATCAAGTGGATTGAGGGAGTTGTGCGACGTCATCGGGAGGAAAGAGATCGAACATCTTTTCCGCTTGGCGAATGCGGATGCGTCGGGCCACGTTGAAGTGCAGCGCGGCGATCGTGGCGCGGCCGATGGGAGTCAATCCGACGATTTCGAAATCATCCCAGTCGAAGTGCTCATGCCAGTTCGACTGACGTGGATGAAACAACGGAACAACTTCGCCTGTGGTTTGGTCGAGAATTTCGACACGATCCGATTTGTGCAAATTGCAGCCAGGGCAAGCAAGTGCGAGATTCGGCAGTTCTGAGTCGCCACCGCGTGCGAGAGGCCGAACGTGTTCAATGTGGAATGTGCCGCCTTGCAGCGATTGGTGCATGCGACAGTACTCGCAGCGATGACCGGCTCGCTGACGGACCAAATTGTCTCGTTCGGTCTGCGAGATCATTCCGGCGTCCGCCCTAACAGCTGCAGCGCCTCCGCCCGAGCGAGTGACAGTGTCTCGCTCAGTTCCACCAACCCTTCGAGTTGCTCGCGTTCGTCCTCGGTCAGTAACCCCTCGTTGTTGCGGTCCATCAACTCCTGCAACCGACGATCGCTCTTACCCGGCAATCGCAGATTCCCAATCGACTCAACCCAAGTCGTCGGAGCGGCCAGCGTGCTCATCTCGAATCTCCCGCAAACAATCGTTTTCGAACTTCAATCATCACAGTCAGGATTCTATTCGTCGGACACACATTCTCCCTAGTTCGCTTTTCGCCAACGTAGCCTACGTAAACACGCCTTCAATCGGCTCGCCATCCGCCAGCGGATACGGTCTCCCGTCGCGGTCGTGGATGTGAGCGTGCGGGTTGAGGCCGAGGCTGGAGAAAATGGTCGCGGCGAGGTCGCCGGGGGAGTGGGGGTTGGAGGCGGGGTACTCGCTGAGGCGGTCGCTTTCGCTGTAGACGAAACCCCGTTTCACGCCGGCTCCGGCGAGGACAATGGAGTAGCACTGCGGCCAGTGGTCTCGGCCGCCGGGGCCGATGTTGTTGACGACTGGGTTCGGGCGGCCGATGTGCGGCTTGCGGCCGAACTCGCCGCACCACACGACCAGCGTGTCGGCCAGCAGGCCGCGCTGGTCGAGGTCTTCGATGAATGCCGCGAAGCCTTGGTCCTCGGGAGGCATCAGCGTCTTCTTCAGCCGATTGAAGTTGTCGGTGTGCGTGTCCCAACCGTCGCCGGGATTCGATCCGCTGAAGACGGTGATGAATCTCACACCCGCCTCGACCAACCGCCGTGCGGCGAGCAGCGATTGCCCCGTCTTGTGCCGGCCGTACCAGTCGCGCACATGGTCCGGCTCTTGCGAGAGATCGAACGCGCGCTTCATGCTCGGCGAGGTCAGCAGCGAGAACGCTCGGTCGTGAAAGCTGCTCCACTGGCGAAACGCGGTGCGCTCGACGGCGCGTTCGGTGGCTTCGCCCTGACGGTCGATGAATTCCAACAACCGACGCCGATCGGCAAGCTGCTCGCTGCTGACGGAGAGATCGAACTCGGAGAGCCGGAAGTCCGCGGCGCTCGGATCGCGAGCAATCACCAGCGGGTCGAACGCGCTGCCGAGGAACCCGCCGGTCTGACCGGGACAACGAAAGATCTGATCGAAGGCGTAATGCGGCAACTGCACGGCATCCGGCACCGAACCGGTCCCCGGCGCGAGCTTCGACAGCACCGCTCCGTAATGTGGCCAATCGTCTTGCGAGGCTCCGACCTGCACCTGATCGCGAACCGAAGTCCGTCCGGTGATCGACAGATAGACGCCGGGATTGTGATTCGCCGTGCGATGATTCATCGACCGCACCACCGCGAACCGGTCACACACGCGAGCGATCCGCGGCATGATCTCGCAGACCCGAAAACCGGGAGCCGATGTTTCAATCGCTCCGAATTCGCCGCGCACTTCGTCAGGAGCTTTCGGCTTTGGATCGAACGACTCCAATTGTGAAGGAGCGCCGTAATGCTGGTAGAAGACAACCGACTTCGCTCGCGGCCGATGCGTGGCGTGCTGTTCCGCGGCGAGGAGTTGCGGCAACGAAACTCCCAGCATTCCGAGACCGCCGATACGGAGCGCTGCGCGGCGAGAGGTCAGTCGAAAGCGGTCATTGGAGAGCGGCATCATCAATTCTCGTGCGGTTCAATCGGCGCGTGACGGAGTCACTATATCACGCACGAGTGATGATGACACAAACCCCGCCGAGCTTGGGCCCGACGGGTGTGCCCAGAGATTTTGGCGGTGTTAAGTTTTAGTGGTGTCGCAAGTTGACCAATAGAGTTGCCATTGATTGCTATCGCGGAGGTTGGTCAGGGCGGAGACGGATTCGGCGTTGCGGAGATTCCAGCGGGCACCGGAGCGTT
>CAMDDX010000074.1 GCA_945893075.1 Planctomyces sp. SH-PL62
GCCGCTTGATCCGCGCTGTCCTCAGCGGCAAAGGCCGCGACTGCCGCAACATTGAGTTGGCTCTCCGCCGCCTGATCGTTGCTGGACTTCGTGTTCCATGCGGTTTGCACGGCCGAGTTGTACTGGCCGTCATGTGTCTGGATGGAAGCGTCAGCGGCGGCTTGGTTCGCAGCGACAGTGGAGGCGTAATCTGCCTGGTGATCCATTATGTCAGCGATGATGTCTTCGACACTCATCATCCACCGCGTTTCGAGGATCTCGGCGGGGATACTGCTGAATGGCGAATACCCGCGCGCTGATCGGCGCGGCTGACGCCGACGCCGTCTTGACATCAAACGCCCACGAACACCTTGCAGCCAAGAGATGCTTCAACATGAAGAAGCTCCCCCGATTCATTCGTGAAATGAGTTAGGACAAAACGGTCAGTAATTCGACGAAGGGCGAAAGTTTGCAATTGATTGATCCGAACGCTCTCAGAAATCGTGAGCGTGATATAGCTGGATCAACAGAGGCACGGGAATCTATTCATCAAAGTCAGTGATGCAAGCCACAATGCTTTGGATTCCAAAGGTTGATTCAAATCGTTCTTATTGGTGCTCACCAATAAGAATAATAAGATGCAAATATCAGCTTAAAAATAGCGGATACAAGAGAAGAAGTAGAGATAAAATAATTTTTGTGTAAGTTGGTTCGATCATCAATTGTCTGCCATGAATCCCGCTATCCAGTGGGCATGGAGAATCACGAAAAGGTGGTTAAGTCACATGGGACGCTACCTGCCGTGGCTCCGCCACGAACACATCGGGCCGCGTCGTGAGTGGAATCTCAGCGTCGAACACGTTGGGACTCGTGATCGCCGATCGCATCGTCGGCGAGTCGTGACGCTCCGTGTCGCTCACGTCGTCGGGCGTGTGTCGTGCGGGCACCACGTCGCATGCCCCGTAGGCGGCCGCTGTCTGCTGATGAACACCGGCGAGCGTGTCTTCTCACGGCCGAGCCTCGGTGCTTGGGTGACGTACGGACTGGGGACCGAGAATCAAAACTTGCCCGGCTTCGTCGCCATCGGCCCCGGCCCGATCATCGAAGGGGCGCGGCAATATGGATCGAGCTTTCTCCCGGCCAGCTATCAAGGGACGTTTGTCTCGAACCTCGCGCAACCGCTGCGCAATCTCAGTAGTCTACAAGTTCCTCGCGACCGGCAGCGCCGCGAACTCGACGCGCTCGCGCGCTTGAATGGACTGCACCGCGAGCCACGCGCGGACGACGACCGTCTCAGTGCTCGTATCGAAGCCTTTGAGCTCGCGTATCGCATGCAGACCGAAGCCCCCGAAGCGTTCGATCTCGCCGGTGAGACCCCCGCGACCGCCAAGCTTTACGGACTCGATCAACCGAAGACGGAAATGTTTGGCCGACAATGTCTCTTGGCCCGGCGCTTGGTCGAGCGAGGCGTCCGCTTCGTGCAGCTTTATCACACGACGGGAGCGTTCCAGCCCTGGGACCAACACAGCGGTCTCAAGGCCGGACACGAGACCAACGCGCTCGCCACCGATCAGCCGATTGCCGGCTTGCTTCAGGATCTGAAATCACGCGGCCTGCTCGATGAGACGCTGGTGATCTGGGGGGGCGAATTCGGTCGCACGCCAACCGCCGAAGGGAAGGATGGCCGCGATCATCATCCGTTCGGGTTCTCGATGTGGCTGGCTGGCGGCGGCGTTCGCGGAGGCATGGCTCACGGTGCCACCGACGAATTCGGCTGGGACGCCATCGAGCATCCGGTCCACGTCCACGACCTGCATGCCACGATTCTGCATCTGCTGGGTTTAGATCACGAACGTTTGACCTATCACTTCGCCGGCCGCGACTTCCGGCTGACCGACGTGCATGGCCACGTCGTTCGCGAAGTGCTGGCATAATCTGCATTCCAACAATTAGCCGCGCGGCGCTAGCCCCGGTTCAAGCCGCGTAACCGAGGCTAGCGCCGCGCGGCTAATTTCTGTGACACGGATAAGCCGGCTCACTTGGGCGAGCGGCCTCCTGTCAGCAGTTGTTGAGCTTGCTGCTTCGTGTTCTCAAAGCGGGGTTGCCAGGTGCTGCTGATGATCTTCGTCAGCAGCTCGTGGGCTTTGTGTGGTTGGTGCGTGGAGCGCAGGAACTGGGCGTGCTGGAGCAGGATCTCTGGATTCGTGGGCTCGCAGACAAAGGCGGTGGACCAGGCTCGGTCGGCGACGACATGGCGTTGTTGCGAGTGCATTGCAGCGGCGAATGTCTGCCAGACGGTCGAGCGGTCGGGGGTCTCCGCCAGCGGAGTCGTCCAATAGTTCCACGCCGCTGTGGGGAGGCCCAGCTTGGTGAGGATCGTGGCCGTGCGATGACAGGCGGCGGTGTCGTCAACGTCGATGTCGCGCCACCGCGCTGCGGCTCGTTGCACCATGCGAGCAAACGCAACGATCTCTGCCGGTTTTGCATCGGAGAGTTGTCCCGCTCGTTGATCGAGTTGCCCGAAGAGGCGGTCGTAGTCTTGGCGAAACGCTTCGAGATTCACCGTCTTGGGCAGCGCTGCGAATTCCAGCTCGTAAGCGTGGTCGAGACATTCGATCCATTCGTGGAACTTGCGAAGTTGATGAGCAATCTCCGCCGCGTCGCGCCAGAGTTGGGGTTGCTGCTTCAGTCGCGCATCGGCCAAAGCGCGGCGGACGCTGGCTTCGGCCAGCTCCCAGTGCTGGGCCTCTTTGGCATAAGTCAGAGCGGCCAGATTCAGACGGGGTTGCGAGTCGAGGTCTTGATCCTTGATCGCCAGTTGGAAAATCTCGGCGGCGAGAGCCGGTTCGCTCAACGAGACGCAGGCTCGCGCCAGTACGATTAGCCGGAACGCGCTAGCGTCCGGTTGTTCGTCGAGGTGGTTGTTGTGTCCGAACCGGACGCTAGCGCGTTCCGGCTGATCAAGTTTCTGAGCCGCCTCTTTGACCAACTCACCCCACGGGCCGCAGGTCTGACCATCGGGCGTTTTGAAATGTTTGACGAACGCGCCGCGCGTTGTCGTCAAAGTCGCCAGACTTTGAGACTCAGCCAACTGCGTTCGGAACAACGTCTTGGCCTCAGCGACGGACCGGTCATCGCCGATCGTCAGCAGCCACTCGATCCGTGCTGCGCGACCGAAGGCGGGGAGGCCACGTTGTTCGGCGATAGCCGCCGTGGCGTCGTTCAACTGGCGAGCCAGTGCGGCATTCATCCTTCCAGCGTTCTTGATCTCCGCATGCGCCGTCGCAAGCAGCTTCGCGGCGAGATCCACCGAGCGGCATTCCTGGAGGAAGCTCAGCGTCCTTGCCAAATCTTGTTCGAGATCCGCCGCGGATTGCTCGCGAGTGGCAACTTGGTTCCACGCCCAGCGCGAGTAGTGGTTGTAAGCCGAACAAATCCGTTTGAGGAACGGGCCGGCGGTCGGACCGGCATCCAGCGTTCCCGGCCTGTTGCCAAACATTGCGAAGCCGACGAACTGTTCCAGAAACTTCGCGAGCGGCAGATCAAGATGCTGCTTCGTCGCGTTGGCTACCAGCGGATTTTGCGGAGCCACCGACGACAGCAACACCGCCAGCCCGATGCGATGATCTCCCTTGGCCGTGAATCGCTGTTCGATGAACGTGCCGAGTTTATTCGGCCGAGCTTCCGCAAAGTACGAGGCCAACAGCAGCAGCGCGTCGTCGTCCGAGAGCTTCGCGAAGTCGGGCGCATTCGTCTGCAAGTTCACCGGCACGCTGACCGGAACTCCCGCCGCCGAGCGATACGGTAACGGCAACACAACGAGATCTTTGGTGGCTGGCACGAGATTCGGTGCCTCAATCGGCTGGCGTTCGTATTTGGCTTCGGCGATGAGTTTGTCTTCGGCATCGAACAGCCGGATCGTTCCATCGGCGGCGAACGTTTGTTTGGAGATAACCCTGGAGTGCGGTGGCTCGACAACGCCCTCCATTGGTTTGGAATGAAGGCGTTGATTACCGCGAGTCGAGGGTGACAGATCAGCCGAATTATGTTGGGGCGGTTTGTGGACATCGGACGTCGAGATTCCATCGGAATGGAGGGCGGCGTCGAGCCGCCGCACTCCAGGGACGGTGATGTCGATCACTCGCAATTCGCTGAGCCGCCCGTCCTCGGCAAAGACCAGTTCGGCTACGGGAGCATCGTCTTTCAACCGAGTAATGCGAATCGTCCGTTCGCCGATCGACTTCACATCGGCCTCGACACTCAGGTCATCGGCCGCCGGCACATACCACGGAATGAGCGATTGAATGGCCGATTGATGGAAGCGGCTCAGCGTGCGTTTCGCGCCGAGTCCGATCTCCGGATAAAGATGCCACAGAGTTGAGCCGTCGTGAATGACCTGCTCCCTCAACCCCTCGCCGACCTCACGCTCGAAGACGAACCGGCCAGAGCCATCGGCGATGACCGTAAGATGGCCCCCCTCGGCTGTCCCCGTTTGAGATTTGAGATTTGAAATCTGAGATTTGAGAGCGGCAGGACGGCCGAGGGCGGCCATCCTCCAACGCTCCCAGCCGAGCGATCGCGCTTTCTCGATCAAACGTCGTGCTTCGGCATCGACCTCGCCGCGAGTCGGCTTCGCCTCGGCGGCTTGCTCGACAATAGCCAGTCGATCGGCGGACCACGTTTGCAATCCGGGGGCACAGCTCGGTAAGTCCGTCAACACGCCGGTCAGTGGATGCAAGGTGCCGATCCGGGCGCGACCGTAGAACGTTGGATGCCAACTGTCGAACGCGTTGGGCAACATGTACCCGTCGTTGGTGACATAACCGAGTCCTTCACCCCGTTGCGTCAGGCGGATCGGTCGGCCGTTTGTCGAGACGACTGCCGGCACCATGTCGAGCCAGTTCCCGTCACGAACACCGTCGCCATCACTGTCCACTTCGAAGACCGTGTTGAATCCATTCGACGCCCAACCGCCACGCAGCAGTTCCGGTCGGTGGAATGAGGGCTGAATGCCTCGATACGGCAGCATGAGGCCCGCTTCATCGAAGCGGTTCGATGTGGTGAAGCCATCTCCCTCCCACCACCAGTTCTGTTGTGGAAGAAATCGGAGGCCCTCGTCTCGTCCGTCAATCAGATCTGCCAAAACGTCTGAGCGCAAGACGGAGTTGAAATTCACGCGGCCCGGCAACCGTGTGGCTGCGAAATTGGCTCGTGTGAAGTCGGCCATCGGAGCACCTTTGAGTTTCAAAAAGATGTTTGCTCCTAATCCGTAGTCGTCGATCGAAGTCAGAGTGGGCATTCGGCGATAGCGTTCTTCGTCGAACTCCTCGCCGTCGATGAGCGTCGAGTAGTACGGCGTCACGGGATTGGGACTCAACCCCATGAGCGAACCCATCCGCTCTCCCGATAAGTTGCCGACGCTGTTCAAGTTCAACAAAGAATCGAGGTCAGACACGACGAAGGAAGTGAGGGGCCGAAATGTTCTTTTGTCTGACGACCGGTTCAGCACCGGCAGTTCCAGGTCGAGCCAATTCCCATTCGGAAGCCCGTTCGTGTAGGAGTATCGCGACGTGAATTGCAACACGTCGTCGCTGGCTTCCCACACGCGATTCAAACTCGGCATCCAAATTCCATCACGATCCCGCACACCGTTGTCATTGAAGTCTGCACTCAAGCCGGGGAACGGAAACAGATTCGAGGGACGGTCGCCTTTGAGTGACCATTCCGTATCCATCCAAAGGTTTTTGTTCTGCCCCCAATAGTTCCAATGCTGCCGCGCGGCTTGCAGTTGGCCCAACTGCCACGCCGTGCGGCGTTGCACGACCGAATCCCATACGATGCGAATCGGATTGGCCGCTGCGGCATTCGCGCGTTCGATCCGTTGGATCTCGCTCTTGATCAACCGCACTTCGGCTTGCTCGGCGCGGGTCAATCGGTCGAGACGTTGCAGGTCCACGGCCGGACGCTTTTCGGTGACGCTCCGCTCGTAGTTGGACTGAGCAGACTTGGCTCGCGCTTGCGACAGCTTCAATCGCTCCTTCGCCGCGTCGAGCGGACTGAGCTGCGACGGTCCTTGATCAGCCACGACCGGGATCTCGGCCGGAGCGGGATACATTGCCCAGTGGTCTTTGCGTCCGCGATCGACTTTGAATTGCTCGTACATCGCCTCGGTCTCCAGCACGAGCAGCGAGGTGAACGGCGACATCACATACATCGCCTTGCTCAGTTCAATGATCTGCGGCTTGTGCTCCGTCGCACCGAGCCCGACGAGTCGATCAATCTCCAACCTCGCCCAAGTCCGCGGCAGATGCCCCGCCGTAGCTTGGCTCTCCGAGCCGAGCCTCTTCGTAGCTTGGCTCTCTGAGCCGAGCGGCTCGACTCGGAGAGTCGAGCTACTCGAATACGCCTTGCCATTCAGCTTGCCGGTGATCGTGACCGACTTCGGCAACGCCTGCCCCTTCGGGAAGCGAGCGACGGCCGCCAGCTCTTGGCCGTGTGCCAGCGATGTCGTGAGCAGCAGGAAGTCAGGTTCCTCTGCGGCGTTTTTTAGTCGCTCGCGTTCGATGACGCCGTTTGATGTGGCGTCGGTCGTTAGCCGCGAAGTGGCGGCGGAATTTAGCCGTGGGCGCGAGCCCACGGATGAGTCGGTGACTCCGTCCGAAAGCCCTGAAGGGGCGACACTCGATTCCGCTCGTGAATTCGAGCGTCGCCCCTCCGGGGCTTGATTCTCCGGGACGCTGACCGACCGGGGGTTGTCACCCCCGGCTAAATTCCGTCGCCGCTTCGCGGCTGAAGAATTCGCATCATCAACCGACTTCGTACCATCAACGCTAACACTTCGCGGTGATGTCGATCGCACAGCGATCTCGGTCAGGCGTGGGGCGTTGAGCGTGCTGAGTAGATCGAAGGCGCGCCAGGCGACCGCTTCATCGGGATTGATCTGCGTGACATGACCGCCACTGTGGTTCGCGGCGGTCTCCATGAAGGACTTCGACCAACGTTTGCCGACCGCCACTCCGACATACCGCGCGTGGGTCGGCAGCAGTCGCAGCAGCGTGTTGTTATCTCGTTCTCCCAACACCGGAATGCCGGTGCCGAGATGCACGATCCACACGTCACGTTTTCCGCGAACTTGCTTCGGAACAGCACGCAGTGCCTGCTCCAGATCGAGCGCACCGATCGGCGCGACTTCCTTCAAGAACTGCTGAGCCGCCGCCACGTTCTCCAACGAACATTCCACCGGCTTGCGTCGGAACGATTCTGCTTGAGTCCCCGCACGGATGATCGAGAACGTATCGGAGTGCTCGGCATTTTCGAGCAGCACTTTCGCGATCTGCTGCTGTGTTTCGGCCAAGATGTCGTTTCGATCGGCCGAATTCTCGATTAAGAAAATCCACTGCCGTTGCGAGCGTTCGACGTTCGCTTTCAGTTCGGGACGCAGTCGTAGCATGACGTATTGAAAACCGTCTTGCTCGCAGAGGGACCAGGTCGCAGCGTCTACTGAGCCGGCGGGCGTTAGCCCCCGGTTTGCCGCGCTCAACCGGGGGCTAGCGCCCTCCGGCTCACTGATTTCGACGATCAAGTCGCGATCCAGCGCGGCGTACTCATCGCGACCATCTATGACGAGATCTCCCTGCTCATCGCGACCATTCAACAAATGCGACGGTGAGTACCACTTCGTCCCGGCCGCTCCCTTCACGCGCAGATGAGCCGACCATTCGCGAACGCCGTCCAGCGAATGCCCGGCCGGGAAACGATAGACGCTCTTGCCGTAATCGTTCGGCAGTCGTTGCGTGTAGCTCAGCAGGATTCGTTTCTCTTGCCGAGCTTCCAGCGGAAAGACGCGCATCTGAAACGTGCTGCCATCGACCCACTCCAGCAACGCCGGGTCGCGGCGTGTGTGACGAATCTGCTCGAAGACGTTGCGGCCATAGTCGCGCTCGACCATGCCACCTTCCATCAGTTTGCCGTTCACATACATCGCCAACCGCGAGAGGGACGCATCGGCCGGCAGTGGGAAGCGGAACGTTCCCTCAAGCTGCTGCCAGGTGTGATTGAAATACGTCTGGTCGATCGTCGTCCGAGCGAAGCCCTCTTCGATGTGGACATCGACATGAAACTTTCGCAGCGACAGTTTCATCTCCTGCCCCTGCGGATCGACGACGGTGACAGTCCCGCCGGCATGTTCGCTGGTTGGCACGACGATCGAGCCGGCCGTTGCCATCAAGTCCTTGACCCATTCGAGGACATACGCCGACCGCTTTGCCGGCCGTAGTTCCGCCGACTTCGACTCGGTCAGATCCGCGATCAACTCTTGCCCGGCGGGGATGATCTCGTTGACGCCGCTGACCTGCACCTGGCCCTGCGTGACCACGACGCTCGTCGCCTGCTCTTGAGTCTTCACGACGAACTTCGTCCCCAGCGCCGTCACCGTGCGCTGCGGCGTCTCGACGACGAATCGCTCCGAGCTTTTGGCCGGGACCACTTCGACGAACACTTCACCGGCCAACAGCTTCACGCGCCGCTCACCGCTGATGGTGACTCGCGACAACTCGTTGATCGACAGCACCGAGCCATCCAACAACGTCACGCGCCGCTTCTCACGCGGCCCTGTGCTGAGCGTCTCACCGAGTTGCACGCGCTGGATGATTTCGCTGGTTGTGGACTGCTCCGCTGGGATCGCTCGATGAGCAGGACGGCGATCATTCGACGACAGCAATTCTCCCGGCCGCAGCGGCGATCGCTCGACGTCATCGAGCCGTTGAAAGACCAGGCCGACGGCAACCAACGCGGCGCATGCCACGACGATGACCACCTGCGACAGTCGCCGCCCCGTAGCTTGGCTCTCCGAGCCAAGCCGCTCGACTCGGAGAGTCGAGCTACGGGGACTCGCCGACGTCTTCGCGATCGAGCGCTGAACCTGCTGCATGATGCGCCCGACGGCCGCATCGCCGAGCGGTTCGGCGTCAATCGCGTCGAGTGCGGCAGCGATGTCCGCGTCGGATTCTGGTTGATTCAGTTCGCTGAGTGCTGCGGCGATGCGGTTGCAAAACAGTTCGTCTGGCAGCACATCGTGGTTCAATGAATCGCTCATGGCGTGATTCCTCAATCGCAAATTGGGCGCGTAGGATGGCCGCCCTCGGCCGTCCTGCTTGGCATTGTTCTCAAACTCAGACGGCCGAGGGTGGCCAGCCTACGGCGGACTCTTCGCGGCGAGTTCGCGTTCTTCGATCTCCCGCCGCAGACGTTCCAACGCACGACGGCGATAGACCCGCACGGTTCCGGGCGGGATGCCCAGTTCGCTGGCCAAGTCGTGGCTCGCGACAACGCCGTCGCGCGAGTCCGCATCGGCCAGCACGATGCGGCGTTGATTCTCAGGCAGCAGCGCGAGCAACTCGCGCAACAGTTCCGAGGGAACACGCAGTGTTGGCAACTCACCGTCATCGGCAGCGCTGTTTGATTCGCCGTTCGGCCGCCGATCAACCGCCTCGGCGAGTAACTGCGGTGCGGTGCTCGTTTCCAACTGCCGAGCTTTGTGCCAGCCATGTTTCAAGACATCCCGAGCCAGGTTCTCGGCAATGCGAAAGAACCACACGCGCAGCGACGCCAACGTCGGATCAAACCGCGCACGGTGCTGCCACATCCGAAACAAAGCCGCGGCCAAGACATCTTCGAAATCGGTGGCGGTGAGCCGTCCCGCAAAGCGTTGCTTGAGCAGCGCCAGAATCGGCGGCCCATGCGTGCGCAGGATCACTTCTAAGACCGCTTCTTCCCCGGCTCGCAGCCGCGCCCCCAGATCCGGAGAAGAATTGCTGCGAGTCATATCGCATCCGTTGCTCGAAGAAAGAACTCAGTCGCACCACTCTGGCCAGCCACACCTACATACGCCAGCCCGTTACAAAAGAGTCCGAACATCGCTCCTCGCAGCTTCGGGTCGCACGACGCACATAGCGCGCGAGCCGGGGTCAGGTGTTCTGATTTCTGTTTTGGCCGTGGAATTGCCGTCGATGGTCGTTGCCTGACAGTCTTCCAATCCACACTTGGTTCCGTTTGCAACGCCAAAACAGAAATCAGAACACCTGACCCCTCGTCTGTTCCGCTCGCCCTCACAGTCCATTGAGGAATTCGACGAGGTCGTGCAACTCGTCCGAGGTCAGCTCGCGATCGAGTTGGTGTTTGTACTTCGCCAACACTTCGTCGATCGAAGCCGCGCGGCCGTCGTGGAAATACGGCCCGGTTTGGCTGACGCCGCGCAGCGATGGGGGATTGAATTTCGTCAGCCCGCGTTCATCCTTGAGCTTCACGTCGGCGATGCGATCCGACGTGAAGGTCGGCCGCGCGTGACACCGCGCGCACTCGAGCCGCTCAAACAGCACGGCTCCGCGCTGGGCCGCCGCTTTGTCCGACGCACCGATTCCGGGCGGTGGCGGCAACGTGCGGAGATACGCCACGAGATCGTTGACCTCTTCGTCGGCCAGCGGCTCCCCCTGCATGGTCGAGCGGACGGAGTGCCGAACCTGTTCAGCCAGCGTGTTGAAGCGGCCGGTCCACGCATACGGCGGCGTGTCGGCGATGCCGCGCAGCGTGAGGACTCGTTTGGGCGAACCGAACGAGCCGTCGGTCAGGTTGTCGTTCAACAAGCCGTTCGTGTGCCCATCGACGTGACAGCTCTGGCAACTGAACCATTTGTCGTGCGAGAGCCGCGCACTGCGAAACAGCCGCTCGCCCCGATCGACGGCTGACAGTTCGGGTTTCTCTCCCAAGGGGATTGTTCCGATGACCTTCGACTGCGACAGACCAACAACGCTGACCGAATCGCTCAGCGTGTTGACGACCAACGCGCGCGTTCCGTTGGCCGTGAGGGCGATAGCGGTCGGGTTCTCTTCCAGCGTGACGCGCGTCGTCCATTGATGACTGCCATCGTCGAGGATCAGCTCGTTCGTGCCGCTGAGTGTCACGGCGATGGCCCCGTTGGGACGAATGACGAAACCATTCGGATCGCCCGCTCCGTGATCTGGCTGACCCAGGAAATCGAGTTCGCCGTGCTGGAGCAGATCACGCTTGGGATCGAGCACATCGGCCAGCAGCAACGAGCGAAAGCAGTTGACCATCAGCGCGCCCCAATGCACGTCGTCGAACGTGGTCTGGCTGAGCCGATTGAGCATCTGATGCGTCAGCAGCAAACGCGGTTGAGTGGGATGCAGCCGCAGTTGGCGAATTCCATGAGCGGGCAGCTCGCGCACCGACTCGACCCGGACTGCCTGCGGATCAATCACCGCCAGCTTGGAGCCGAACGCATCGGCCACGATCAACCTTGTCGAATCGTCAACATAACTCATCGCTCGCGGCGCGAACGGCAATCGCACGGTGCGAACGATGGGAGAGTCATTCACGCTCGCTTCGTCCTGCCACCGCGCGAGATCGACCACCGAGATGGTCCTCGACCACAGCGACGCCACAAACGCGCGTGAGCCCTTCGAATCGACCGTCACCGTGACGGGAAACGGACTCACCTTCAATCGCTTCGTGGCCGCGAAGCCATCTCCCTGGCGCTCGATCAGCAACAGTTCGTGCGCCGCATCATCGCACGCCAGCCAACGAGCATTTTCGGGTGGAGCAGACTTGTCCGCCGAAACCGTTCGGCCGGGGAGGGCCACCATGTCCGAGAGACTTTCGCCGACCTGAGTCTCGCCCACGACACGCAGCGCTTCGAGATCGAGCAGCGACAGCGAGCCGCTCCGCTGATTGGCCACAACGGCATGCCGGCCATCATCGAGAACAATCACGGCGACCGGCCGACGCCATCGCGCCGACGGCAGCTTTGTTTCGCCATTGAGTGCGTCGTCGCTGCGGCCTGTCATGAGACAAGTCAACGACGCCAAGAATGCGCACAGGATTGCGCGACGATCAATCACGATTCGTCGTCTCCTTCAATTCGTCGGGGCCTCTGTCGAGGATTTCGCGAATCACCTTTTGCGCAAGAACGACTGGGTCTCGTCGCACCGGCCCGCGCGGGCGAGCGAACGGTTGCCCTCGGATGACGACCCCGCTGACAGCATCTTCCGCCGGATTGGTCTCCAGAATCGGAGTCTCGAAATCCGGCTTCAACGGCCACTGGTGATCCGCTCGCGAGCGGATGATCTTGGCGGTTCCCATTTCAAGAACCTGCGCTCCATCGGCCAGTTCGACTCCCGTGGCCACCATTCCGTCATATTTTGGCGACGTGCCAACGACGACGGCTCGACCTGCATCCTGCAACGCGGCGGCGATGGCGGCTTGCGGGCCGCTCGTGTACTGATCAACGGCCACGACAAGAGGCAGGCCACGAAACAGGCATTCGCGGTCGGCTGTTTCCGTGCGCGGCGCGGCATCACGTTCGTGCCAATGCCACAGCGTTCCGCCATCGAGCAAGCCGTCGGCCACGAGCCGCGCTTGATGAAACGTGTCGGTCCGCGATCCGAATCGAAAGTCGAGCACCACCGCGCGCACCTTGACCGTGCGCAGCTTCACCTCCGCATCGCGCAACTCTTGCAACGTGCTGCCGGTGATGTCTCTGAGATGCAAGTAACCGATCTCCCGGTCGTCGTGAAATCGAATGCTGTCGGAATCGAGCGGCTTGGAATTGAATCCTCTCCGTTCGAAACCAAACACCGAGTCGAAACGGACAAAGCCTCGCTGGAGCGTGACGACTCGCTCGGTAAACCCGTCTTTGTTGGCAATCGTCAATGTCACGTCCGATCCCACGGGGCCACGAATCCAGTCGATGATGGCTGCCGATGACGCCCCCTTCGTCGAGTGACCGTCGACCTCCATGATCACGGCTCCCGCCTCAATCCCAAATCGGTGCGCCGGCCCACCGGGAATGATGTTTGAGAAGCTCGCATACCCCTCGCCCTTCGGCAGCGTGTTTCCGAGGCCAACGCCTAAGCCGACATACCGGTTGCCACGAAACTGCTCTTGGACGGCGTATTCCTTCTTCGTCAACAACCGGAAGGGCCCCCATTTCCCACCATCATCCAGTGTCTTCACGACCGTCTCGGCGAGTTGTTTGATCGGACCCGTGGGGCGTCGTTCTTCGCGCCAGCGCCGGGCGAACAGCGCGACGAATTCGTCCGCATTTCGGCATCGACCATATTCATCCCCCACGGCGTCGCTGGACGCGATCTCATCGGGCCAGCACAACGTGACCGCAATGGCTCGTGCCAACTCGGATCGCGTGGGCGCGGAGACGTGCGATTGCTCGACAGCCGCGAGGATCGACCAGACTCGCCGGGCCGCCGCTGTCGCCTCCGAGTCCGCCTCTTTCGGGGAGACGCTTGATGCGGGCGAAGGATCCTCCGCGAAGAGACCTTCCGGCGCACTCGCCGCGAGGACGAGAGACAAGCAAAACCGCAGCTTCAAATTCCGACCAAAGAATCGCATCGCAAGCTCCTCCCACGAGGAACGGATCGCAGCGAGATGTATCGTGCCGCGCGAAGCGGATCAATCGGATACTGCGAAGACGAGCCTGAATCGGCGATGCTCACGGTCCCGATATGACTCAGTCTCCTCTGAGCCGCAGGGCGCTAGCCCCGGTTCGAGTGACACAAACCGGGGCGAGCGCCCTGCGGCTGATCGGGAAGTGATTGCGACCTCGTTACTATGATGTCACCGTTACGAAACCTGCCAGCCAATCCTGTGTTTGATCGTGACTGAAGTTGATTTCACTCCGAACCAGTCCGAGGAGAAGCTCATGCGAACTTTGATCGTGTTGTTTATCGCGCTGTTCGTCGCGCAGAGTGCCGGCTGGTCGGCGGCTGCCGAACCGACTCGAATGAATTGGACGATTGAGGGTGTGAAACGCGAGGCCGACGTGTTCGCGCCGAGCAAACCGCCGAGCGATCCGCCGCCGCTGGTGTTTGGCTTTCATGGGCATGGCGGAAACATGCGGAATGCGGCTCGCAGCTTTCGGCTGCACGAGCTGTGGCCCGAAGCGGTCGTCGTTTACATGCAGGGTCTGAACACTCCGGGGCGGCTGACTGATCCCGAAGGGAAAAAGCCGGGCTGGCAAAGCACGGTCGGAGACCAGAGCGATCGCGACCTGAAATTCTTCGACGCCGTGCTGGCCTCGATGAAAGAGAAGCACAAGATCGACGAGCGCCGCGTGTACTCGACAGGGCATTCGAACGGCGGCGGCTTCACTTATTTACTGTGGGCCGCTCGCGGTGATGTCTTCGCGGCCGTCGCACCTTCGGCCGCGGTGGGAGGACGATTGCTGGGCGATCTCAAACCGAAACCAGTCCTGCACATCGCCGCTGAGAACGACGAACTCGTGAAGTTCACTTGGCAGCAAGCGATGATGACACGCCTGCGCACGATCAACGGCTGCGGCGAGGGAACGGCGTGGGACAAGAACTGCACCCTCTATGCCTCGAAGAGCGGCACTCCCGTCGTGACGATGATCCATTCGGGCACGCACAAGTACCCGGAAGAAGCTCCCGCGCTGATCGTCAAGTTCTTCAAAGAACATCACCGAGCGGCCGAATGATCGCTCGGTCGTTGATAGAACACGATCCAGCCGCGATGAAAACTCTCGCGAAAGACCTTGGCCGCACCATGAAATCCGCTCCGATTTTCGCCTGCATGGTTCTTGTGTTGTTCACGGGCCGCGTCTTCGCCGACGTCGGGATCATCGAACTCGATGACCGCATCCGAGTGACGATTGACGATCAGGTCTTCACCGAATGGCGGCACAAGGAATGGGTCGCTCCGTTTCTTTACCCGGTCATCGGACCGAACGGGGAGAACGTCACTCGGCATTTCCCGATGCAGGCGGGAGTCCCCGGCGAAGAGCCCGATCATCCGCATCAGCGTTCGATCCGCTTTTCGCACAGCGATGTGAACGGCTTCAATTTTTGGTGGGCTCCTGGAAAAGAGAAGGCGGGGCACACGGCTGAGATCAAACTGGAAAAGATTGAGAAGCTCACGTCGGGCAAGACCGGCGAGGTCATCTTCTGGAATCAGTGGCTCGGCAACGGCAAGCTCGTGCTACGCGAACGAGTCCGGCTCGGATTCATCCCGCTGGAGAACCGGCAGTTGCTGATGGACTACGACATCGAACTGCAAGCCGCCGACGCGCCGGTGCTGCTGGGCGACAAACGCG
This sequence comes from Planctomyces sp. SH-PL62, assembly GCA_945893075.1. GTDB lineage: Bacteria > Planctomycetota > Planctomycetia > Planctomycetales > Planctomycetaceae > SXKJ01. The sequence continues at coordinate 15,122 of CAMDDX010000074.1, forward strand.
ACGGCGGGCTGCTGGTGCGAGTGGCCGGCACGATGAAGGTCGAGGACGAGAAGGGGAACAAATTCGACGGCACGATCCTCAACAGCCGCGGCGATCGCAACGCCGACGCTTGGGGCAAGCGGGCCGAGTGGGCCGACTACTTCGGTCCCGACGCCAGCGGCAAGACGGTCGGCATCGCGATGTTCGATCACCCGTCAAACGTGCGCTTCCCGACGCACTGGCACGCGCGAACCTACGGGCTGATCACGGCCAATCGGTTCGGCACCGATCATTTCAAGGGAAACTACAATGATCACAAAACAGTCGTGTGCCGCCCGGCGGGCAACGCTTGCCCGGCGTGTGCGTCGCATTCCGGTGACTTCACGATTCCCGCCGGCAAAAGCATCACGCTGCGGCATCGGCTTTATTTCCATCACGGCGATCCCGCCGCCGCCAAGATCGCGGAGCGGTATCGCGATTACACGTCCGATCCCGATTCGACTTTGAGCCGTATGAAGGCGCTCTATCAGGACCGTAAATGGAAAGAGTTGATCGAGCAGTTCGGGTCCGAAGACTTTTCGAAGTGGCCCGCCGACATCTCGAACAAAGCCAGCGAGGCGTTTCATCTGCGCGGTGTCATCCATTCGTTTCTGAAAGACGGCTCGAAGTCTGAAGCCGATCTGAAAGCGGCGCTCAAACTGGCTCCGAAAGATTCCGCAATCTGGCTCACACTGGCCGACAACTACACCAATAACTTGAAGGACGACGAACAAGCTCTGGCCGCGTATCGGCAAGCATTCGCGATCACCGGCAAAGGCAACGGCTGGCAGCCGCTGACCGCGACGATCTCGATCGCTCGACTGCTGACCGATCAGGTCAAGACCGACGAGGCTCTGGCCATGCTCAAACAATACGGCGATCTGGAAGGTATGGCTCCGATCTGGCGAATCAAAATGCTGCGAGCCTACGGCCACGTCTACGCGGCTCAGGGAAACGAGAAGGAATCGCTCGCGAAGTTCCGCGAAGCGCTGGAGCTGGAGTCGAAGCCATGAACGACCTCGTTTAACGGCAAGCCGAAGGCGTCGGCGTTTCCCCACTCGCAAACGATGGCTTGATCGACCAGAAACAACGACGCCTTCGGCTTGCCGTTAAACGAGCCGCACACCGAGTCCTTCAGGCAATCAGGAATCACACCTTTCCCCGCAACCCGCCGAGGTGCAGAGCAACTCGGCCACAACAGCGAGCCATCATGCCGAAGTCGATCACTCAACCAACTCGCCGCATGAACTATTCGAGTCTCGTCAAAGCGATCAATGCGGCGACAACACAGCTTCAGAGCCGCGCTGCGGCGGCCGTGAATCAGGCGCTCGTCCTGCGCAACTGGCTCGTCGGAGCCTACATCGTCGAGTACGAGCAAGCCGGAAAGGACCGCGCGAAGTACGGGGCGAAGCTGCTGGAGAAACTTGCGATAGATCTCAGGGCCAAAGGGGTGATCGGACTCCATGAGCGCATGTTGCGGAACTGCCGCCTCGCCTATCTCGCCTATCCGCAGATTCGGCGGTCACTGACCGCCGAATTCGAAGGTAGGCTGCCAACGCTTTTGCCAGAGACTCCAATTCGGCTGTCACTGACAGCCGAATTGGAAAAAGACGCTGCTCAACCAACTCCGCTGCCTCCGCGAGACGTTTTGCAGTTCTCATGGACGAAACTCGTCGAACTCCTCGCGATCGACGATCCTTGGAAGCGGGCTTTCTTTGAGAATGAATGCCTCAAGGCCAATTGGTCCGTGCGTCAGTTGCAGCGTCAGATCGGCAGCCTGCTTTACGAGCGCACCGGGCTCTCCACCAACAAGAAGGCGGTCATCGAACGTGCTCGCCGGCAGGAACCGCAGGAGACCATCGCTGATCTCATTCGCGATCCGTATGTGTTGGAATTCGCCGGCCTGGCTCAGCGGCCTGAGTACATCGAGTCGGATCTTGAAACCGCGCTCCTCAATCACTTGCAGACGTTCCTGCTGGAATTGGGCGAGGGGTTTTGTTTCGAGGCTCGGCAGAAACGGATCACGGTCGGTCGGCAGCACGATTACATCGACCTCGTCTTCTATCACCGCCACCTGCGCTGCCATGTCATCATTGATCTCAAGATTCGGCCTTTCAAACACAGCGATGCCGGGCAGATGAACTTCTACCTCAACTGGTGGAAGGCCAACGAAATGGCGGAGGGGGACCAGCCGCCGATTGGCATCATCCTGTGCAGCGACCGCGAAAACGTCGTCGTCGAGTATGCGACCGCCGGACTCGATAACAAGCTGTTTGTCTCGCGGTATCTCACGGCACTCCCGTCCGCCGAGAAACTCCGAGTGTTTCTCGAAGCCGACCGCGATCGCATCGAGAGTCTCATGCCAGCCCCCGCGCCCGCCAAGAAGAAGACCATCCGCAAGAAGACTTGATGTGACCGAGTTGCACCCAAACTCAACCACATGGCACACAACTCACTCGTCGGAATTCCCATGAACCACATTCTCCGCATTCTCCTGACATCGCTCTTGGTGCCTGGCGGTCCTCTGATCGCTGCCGATCTTGTTCTCGTCGATGAAGGCCAGCCGCGCGCCCAGATCGTCATCAGCACGAACCCGCCTCGAACCACGCGGCTCGCGGCACATGAGTTACAGACCTACGTCGAAAAGATCTCCGGCGCGAAACTGCCGATCGTCACGCAGCCGGGCGTTGAGCATCCCGTGAAGGTTTACGTCGGCCAGAGCGAGCACACGGATCGACTGAAGATCGACGCGGGCGGGTTGAAGCACGGTGCTTATCGCATCGTGTCGGGGGACGACTGGCTGGTGCTCATCGGCGACGATTCCGACTTCACGCCGATCGAGCCGTGGGCGCGGCACAATGGCGAGATCGTCAACGGCAAGGCTCAAGCCGAGTGGGACAAGATCACCGGCGCGCAATGGGGCGTCCCCGGCATCTTGATGTATAAGAATCGCTTCACTCTGCCGGGTGACATCGGCCTGCCAACGGCGCGAGACGCGGCGGTCAAAGTTGCGCCGTTGCCGATCTGGGGCTTCGATGAGCGCGGTTCCTTCAATGCGGTGAATGGCTGGCTGCAACGGCTCGGTGCGCGCTGGTATCTGCCGGGGGAACTGGGCGAAGTGCTGCCCGCGTTGAAAACCATCCGGCTGCCGCAGATCGACGAAACCGTGCGGCCCGACTTTGCGCTGCGGCGTTTCAACGTTCGCTTCGCCACCGTCGGCTACGACACGGCCATGTGGTCCATGCGGCTCGGCATGCGCGATCCGTTCGACATTCAGGATGCGCATGGACTCGACAACATGACGAACCGCGCGGAGGTCTTCGCGGCGCATCCGGAGTGGTTCGCACTCTACGGCGGCAAGCGGCGGTACGACCCCAAGTTGAACAATCAGTTGTGTTACTCGAACGAAGAACTGTTTCAGGAAACGGTCCGCTACGTCCGTGCTCAGTTCGATCATTACCAGTACGACACCGTCTCCGTCATGCCGCCGGACGGCTACACCGCGATCTGCCAGTGCAAGCTGTGCGAGGGGAAGGACTCGCCCGAACGCGATCAACGCGGGCTGCTCTCCGACTATGTGTGGGGCTTCGTCAACCGCGTGGCCAAGGAGGTTCGCAAGACGCATCCCAACGGCAAGGTTCTGAACTGCGCTTATGGCGTTTACACGTTGCCGCCGCTGAAGATCGCCAAGCTGGAGCCCAATGTCGTCGTCTCGATCGTCGGCGGACGAGTGCCTCGGAACAACAAGCCTGAGCAGCAAGAAGAGTGTCGCAAGCTGCGCGAGAGCTGGGTGACGAAGACGGCAAACCCGCTGATCAACTTCGAGAACTATCCTTTCACCGATCGCGGCTGGTATCTGCCGGCCTTCACACCGCACGCGAATGGATCGAGCATCAACGCTCTCAAAGGGATCTCGCAGGGTGAGGACATCTCGCTCACGATCCGGCACGATTTCGACAAAGTCGGCGTCGGCTTCAATCACTTCCAGGTCTACTTCACCGCGCGGATGTATTGGGGCGGCCCGCAGCAGGACGTCGATGCGCTGTTCCGCGAATACTGCCGCCTGTTCTACGGCCCGGCCGAGCACGAGATGCGGGCCTTCTTGGAATACGGCGAAGCGAACTGGCAGGAAATGGAGAAGGACAAAACGAAGTTAGACCGCGTTCTCGAACTGTTCGCGGCCGCGCAAGCGAAAGTGGATTCCGGATCGGCGTATGGCCAACGCATCGCGCTGATCGACGACTTCCTCAAAGGTCTGCGGAGCAAGAGCACGCAGCTCGCCAAGAAGCGTGGCCCAGTGCCGCAGTTGCGGCTCGTCGGCGAAGCGACCAGCAAGATCGTGATCGACGGCAAGTTCGACGACGACGCTTGGGTGAATTGCCCCGTCGCCTCAACCGTCCGCCTGCGCGAGTTGCAAACCAGCCGGCAGCCGACGTTCGGCACGACGGTGAAGTCCGCGTGGATCGGCAACAACGTTTACTTCGCCATCCGCTGCGATGAGCATCCCGGCGAGAAGTTGAACATCGCCGCCACGAAGAAGGATGACTCCGCGATGTGGTACGGCGACGCGGTCGAAGTGCTGCTCGAAACGGAATCGCGGTCGTACTACCAGATCGCGATCAACCCGGCCGGAGCAGTCGCCGATCTCGATCGTTCTGCCGCCAGGAATGCGTGGTTCAGTTGGGACTCGCAGGCCGAGGTCGCGACGCACATCGCCGACGATCACTGGAACGTCGAGATTCGCATCCCGGTGATTCAGGACGAGAACGACCCGCTGCATCAAGTCATCGGCCGCAAGCCTGACAAGAGTCTGCCGTGGCATTTCAACGTCTGTCGGCAACGCATTCGCGAGAAGGGAGAGGAATACTCCGCCTTCTCGCCAACCGGGTCGGATGACTTTCATCAGTTGATGAAGTTCGCACACTACTTCGATGGCAACTCACATCAGTTCGACGCCGCCGAACCGGAAGCCGACTACCTCCAGGCGACGCGCGTCGCCGCAGATCTCGCCCGCACCGGCAAACACGAGGCAGCTCTCGCCGCCTACATTGCCGCCGCCGAGGGCAAGCTCACCGAATTCCAGAAGTCCGCCGCCCTCGAACAAGCCGCCGCGTCGGCCCGCCTCCTCCGCAAGCACGACGTCGCGGCGGAACTTGCCGCGCGAATCCCCATCGACGCCGTGAAGAAATCGGTGCTCATGCAAAACCTGCTTGATCAATTCAAAGCCCCACAGGTCATCGAGCAGTTCGGGCAAGAAGACATTGCAAGCTGGCCCTTCTGGAAAGCGGGCGACGGGTACTCCGCGCGAGGCCGCGCTTACGCCATCACCAAAGCCGGCAACGAAGCGGAAGCTGACCTGCGGCGAGCACTCGAATGGACCGGCGACGCGCGCGTCCGCGACAGCATCCGTCAGACGCTCGGCGGCAACCGCGAGACCAACCTCAAGGACGACATCGCCGCCTTGGCCACGTATCACGAGATCATCGACAACGCCAAGCAACTCGGCAGCGCTGATCAATTCAACGCCGTGCAAGGCATTGCTCGCATTCAGACTCGACTCGGCAAGTTCGATGAGGCCCTGGCCGCGCTGCACAAAGTCGAGATCGACCAACTGCGCGGCTATTGGCGCGGCTCGATGCTGCTGGCGGTTGGCGATACCCTGCGCGCTGCTGGCCGGAAAGAAGATGCGGCGACGACCTACAATTCTGTCATCGCCGACGAATCGACAGACCCGCGCCTTCGCAAAGTCGCCGAGGACTCGCTGGCGAAATTGCGCGAGTAAATCCGGGGTCGGGTGTTCGGTTTTTCGGAATTGGCGGGGTGAAAGCTTCATTTGCAATCCACGCTTCCTTCCCGCCAATTCCGAAAAACCGAACACCCGACCCCTCGCGCCAAGGAACTCCCCATGCACCTGAAGTCGAACCGCTGGTTGATCGCGTTGCTCGTTGCCTGCGTGGCCGTGTCCACTGCCTCTGCCGACGAGCCGCCAAAGCCGATCAACGTCCTGCTGATCGGCAACAGTCAATGCCCGACGATTGTCGGCAACCAATTGCTGGAGAAGCTCGCCGCGTCAGACAAGGGCGGTCGCCCCATCAAGATCGGCGGCTGCATCAAAGGGGGAGCTTCGTTGCGGTCGCATTGGGATGCTGGAACTGGCCCAACGACGGCACGCGGCATGATCGCCAGCGGCTCGTGGGACTTCGTCGTCTTGCAAGACATCTACAACGTCCAAGAGCCCGCGTTCCAACCTTTCGCGCGGCAATTCCACACGTTGATCAAAGAGTCTGGCTCGAAGACGCTGTTGTTCGGCACCGCGTCGATCCTCAGTGACTATCCCCAAGGCTTCGAGCGTCAGCATGGTCTGCACTTCGCGATGGGCAAAGAACTCGGAGTGCCAATCGTCGACGCCAGCTACGCCTACATCCGGTACTTCGGCGAAAAGCCCTCGACCGAGCGACTCGAAAGTCTCTTCGCCAAAGACCGCGCTCATCCGGGCCTGTGGGGCTCGTATCTCTACTCGTGCATGATCTACAGCGCGATCACCGAGCGTAGTCCCATCGGACTCGCTGTGCCCGAGGCGATTCCGGCGGATGTCGCCAAGACTCTGCAAGAAACGGCGTGGGCTCAGCATCAAGAAACGGCGGCGGCGTTGAAGAAATAAGAACCAGCTCACATCCGCAGAAGAGAGTCAAATGAAACACCACCTCGTGACCGCCTGCCTCAGTGTGACGCTGGCGTTGTTCAGTTCAGGACTCCGCCTTGGTGCCGAGTCCGACGCACCGCCGTTCTTTGCCGGGACCGCGAAGGTCGAGATCACGCCGTCTCAGGAAAGTGCAGTTGACCTGTTTGGCCAGCCGCTGCGTTTACGAGATCCGCTCTTCGCGCGAGTGCTCGTGCTCAAGGACGAGAAGATTTCGATCGCGATTGTCTCGGTGGACTTGATCGTCTTCTCGTCACAGAAGGTGATTGCCGAAGCGAAAGCGAAATGGGGTGTCGATCATGTGATCCTCAGCGCGACGCACACACATGCGGGAATGAATCCGCGTGGAATGCTCATCAAGCCGCCAGCCGCGCCCGATTGGACTCGCAGCGGCAAGGCTCCGGCGGAGACGGTGGATTGGCCGGGACTCTCGGCGGACCCGTGGTATGCGGAGACTGAAGCAAAGATCGTCGCTGCGATTGGCAAAGCCATGCAGAATCGATTCGCGGCTCGGATCGTGGCCGGCAAAGGACCGTTCGAGAGCGCGTACATGGCCCACAACCGGCGGTTGGTGCGCGATGGTCGAGTCAGTGCTCTGTGGGAGAATCCCGATCGTCGGGCTACTCAGCCGATCGATCCGACCGTCGGCGTCATTCGCGTCGAAGACTTGTCGGGCAAGCCGCGAGCGTTCGCCGTGCATTACGCCTGCCACCCGGTCGCGCTGATGGGAGCGGGATCGGTCTCGCGCGACTTCCCCGGCGCGATGGTCGATTATGTTGAACAAGAACTCGGCGACGATTGCCTGGCCATGTACTTGCAAGGAGCTCAAGGGGATCTCGATCCGTATGACCTCCACAATCTGCGCGGCGAGAACCGATTTAATATCGCTCGGCAAGCGGGGATTTCGTTGGGCAAGGGGGCGTTGCGAGTGGCGGAGGAACTCAAAGGCTCGGGACAGAGTCCCAAGCTACAAGTCAAAGAGAGCCTGCTCACGATTCCTAACCGCAACGGCAACAAGACGACCGATGTCGGCCTGCTGACGGTTGTGATCAACCGCGACCTCGCGTTCGTGGCGATTCCCGGCGAGCCGTTCATTCAGCATCAACTCGACCTGACGAGAAAATCGCCGGTCGCCAACACGTTCATTCTCGGCTTGGCCTATCACGGCAAAGGGACGCCGTTCGTGGTCTACATTCCGACCGTGCAAGCCGTGAAGGAAGGGGGCTACGGCGCGACGGAGTGCAGCTTCCTCGCCGCCGATGCTGGCGAGAAGATGGTCGTGGAAGCCGTGACCTCGATTCGCGAGCTCGTGAATTCGCCATGAGACGGCGGAGCTTCAGCGTTTTCGGAGTTGAGTGAAGGACTGCTCCAGCGACTCGCGGAACAATGCGCCGTCGTTGGAATAGACCACGAACCGCGAACCTTGTTTGATCGTGCGTTCCATTTGCTCGCGTTTTCCGAACCAGCTTCCGGCGGCCACATGCGAGCGGTTGGCGACATCAATAATCCGCTGGATCATCGCGACCAGGTCCGGGTGGTCGTACTCGTTCGGGATGCCCATGTTGGTGGTCAGATCGTTGGGTCCGACAAACACCGCGTTGACGCCGGGGATCGAACAGATCTTTTCGAGGTTCTCGACCGCCAGGACCGATTCGATCATCGGGACGAAGACCGTGTTCGCGCAGCGTTCCTCGATGGCGTATTTCCGAGTCTTCTCGCTGGGCCATTTGCCTTCGGAGAGGACACGCTCCAGAGCCTGTCCTTTCAGCGGCCGATAGACCGCGGCCGCCGCGAGTCGTCGCGCGTGTTCCACATCTTCCACGTAGGGCACGACCACGCCGTCGAACGAATCGCAGACCTTCGACACATCATCCGGCTCGCGGCTGTGAGTCCGCGCCAGACAGGCGATCCCCTTGGCGGCCAGGGCGTATCGCACCGGAAGAAACTCGGCCAAGTCCAGCGCGTTGTGCTCGGCCGAGACAATCACGAAGTCGAGAACATCGTCCGGCAAGACATCGACGATCGCGGGATTGACGGTGTATTGAAAGAAGGTGCCGTAGACGGTTTGCCCGCGCTGCATCTTTTCCTTGAGCGCTTTGCCGAGTTTGGGTGCGGCCATGTGAGGACGATTCCTTAAAAGAGGTCTGGTCAGCAGACAAGTTGCGTTGGCGGTGTGGTGTGGGCGGGGGCCAAGCGGCTCTGAGATGTCCGAGATACACTGCTCTTCGTTCAAATCCATCCGGCTGGCGGCCGGGGCGTTCGAGTCACGGAGTGACTCGTCTACTTTGGCGTGTCAGGTTCAATTGGAGAACATCTCTGCCATGAAAATTTGCTGTCGATTCGTTTTTCTGTGGGCGGTGTGCCTGGCTTGCCAGTCCCTCGCTTTGAGCGCTGCCGAGACGGTGAAGCCCAACATCGTCGTGATCCTTGTGGATGACATGGGGTTCTCGGACCTTGGTTGTTATGGCTCGGAGATTCCGACGCCGAACCTTGATGCTCTGGCAGCGGGAGGCGTGCGGTTCACTCAGTTTTACAACACCGCGCGTTGTTGTCCGACGCGAGCCGCGTTGCTGACCGGGCTGTACTCGCATCAGACCGGCGTGGGGCACATGGTCGAAGACAAGAATCAGCCCGGCTATCGCGGACGGCTGAATGATCGGTGCGTCACGTTCGCAGAAGTGCTCAAGCCTGCCGGTTACTTCACGGCGATGACCGGCAAATGGCATGTCGGTCAGGACCACGGAGTCACGCCGTGGAGCCGCGGTTTCGACCGCAGTCTCAACGCGGCGGCGGGCGGCTTTTATTTCGGCGACGATCCACGAGCCAAGCTGTTCCTCAACGGCGAGTCGCTGGTGTCCGACGATTCGCGGTTGCCGAAGAATTGGTACTCGACCGATCTCTGGACGACCTTCGGACTGAAGTTCATCGACGAAGCTCGCGAAGCGAAGCAGCCGTTCTTCTTGTATCTGGCCCACAACGCACCGCACTTTCCGTTGCAGGCACCCCCCGATGCGATCGCGAATTTCCGAGGCCAATACAAAGCCGGCTGGGATGCGCTGCGGGAACAACGTCATGCGCGGCAAATCGAACTCGGCCTCATCGACAAGTCGTGGCAACCCGCTCCGCGCCCGGCTGAAGTCAGCGCGTGGAAGGACGTCGCGCCCGATGAACAGGACCGGTTCGATCATCTGATGGCGACGTATGCCGCGTGCGTGCATCGCATGGACCGTGCGATCGGCGACTTGGTGAGCGGACTGAAGCAACGCGGCGTCCTCGACAACACGCTGATCCTGTTCATGAGCGACAACGGCGGCAACGCCGAGTCCGGGCCGAACGGCCGCACGAAAGGCGATCCCACCAAAGCTGACTCCGACTGGTTCTGCGGTGAGTCGTGGGCGTTTCTGCAAAACACGCCCTTCCGACGCTACAAGCACTTCAACCATGAAGGGGGCATTGCGACGCCGCTGATCGCTCACTGGCCCAAGAGCATCGCGTCGCGCGGCGAGTTGAGTTCTCAGCCCGCGCATCTCATCGACATCATGGCGACCTGCGTCGATGTCGGTGGGGCGAAATATCCGGCTGAGTTCAAAGGCCAGAAGATTCAGCCGCTCGAAGGCCGCAGTCTTGTGCCGGCCTTTGCGGGAAAACCGATTCAGCGCGACGGACTGTTCTGGGAACACGAAGGCAACGCCGCCGTACGCGTCGACGATTGGAAGCTCGTGCGACTCGGCCGCAACGGTCCTTGGGAGTTGTACGATCTCAAAACCGACCGCACGGAACAGCACAATCTCGTCGCTAAGAATCCCGACCGCGCGAAAGAGCTCGCCGCGAAGTGGGAAGCCTGGGCCGTTCGCGCGCAGGTGAAGCCGGTGCCCGGCACAGCGGAGAAAACAGCGCCCAAGTAATGTGCATCGACGGCAACCAGAAGCCCGGCTTTTTGGAAAAGTCGGGCTTCTTCCCGTTAGAGCAGGGCGCTCAGCGGCTCGCGATCATCCAGAATGACTTGGGGGCGGCCGTTGTGATCGGGAAGTGTCGTGGCGGGATTGATCCCCAGAACGCCGTAGACCGTCGCCAATACGTTCTTCATGCCGATGGGATTGCCGATCACGGCTTCGCCGCGCGCGTCGGTCCCGCCGATCACTTGTCCGGTTCTGAGTCCACCGCCGGCGATCCACAGAATTCCGGCTTCGGGCCAGTGGCCACGGCCATCCGGCGTTTGGTCGCCGATGCGTGGCGTGCGTCCGAACTCGCCCCCCATCACGATCACCACGTCATCGAGCAGGCCGCGATCGGATAAGTCAGTCATGAGGGAAGCTAATGCCTGGTCGAGGACCGGAAGCATTTCGCGCAGCGATTGGAAATTGTGCCGATGCGTGTCCCAATTATGGACGCCGACCGTGACGACGGAGACGCCCGCTTCGATCAGCCGGCGAGCCAGCAGCAACGATCGTCCCGGATGCGGCCCGTGGCGATAGGGGCCTTCGCCATAACGGATGCGGGTCTCTTTCGTTTCTTGTTCGAGGTCGAAGGCGTCACGAACACGCGTGGACGTGACGATGTCGAGCGCACGCTGCTGGAAGCGGTCCACGCCGCACGGCCAGCGCGTATCAAAGTTGTTGACCTGTGAGGACTTCCGCGAGGAAGTCGTCGTTCCAGCCGGCGATTTGCATCTTGCCTCGCAGACTTTCTTTGAGCGGATGATGCTTGAGTCGCGTGATGGCAAAGCGTCGTAGCCAAC
>CAMDDX010000075.1 GCA_945893075.1 Planctomyces sp. SH-PL62
AGAGTTCGATCAGGTTCGGGTGGCTGAGCGACAGGTCGATCAACTCCGGCTGGCCGGCCAGGTGCGGCAGGCCCGTGCCGCGAATGTCGTTGCCGTCGAGCACCAGCCGTTTCAGCGTCGGCAGCTTCGGCAGTTGGGCCAGCGTGGCGTCGTTCAGCCCCGCGTTGGCGAGGGTCAGTTCCTGCAAGCCGTGGATCGGAACCAGGAAGCTGTAGTCCAGCCCGGTGATGCCCGACAGGTCGATGCTCTCCAGCCGGTCGAACTTGGGGAACTTCAGCAAGGACAACTGCGGCCACAGTTGATCAAGCGGTTTGGTGACACCGGCGAGTGAGACGCGGCGGACCTGGAAGTAGTCGCCGGGCAAGTCGGCCACGACCTTGATGGGGCGCGACTCCGGCTTGTCGAGCGTGCCGATCTCGACGGTTCCACCCAAGGCCAACACGCTTTCAACCACATTGCGATTTGGCTCGAACCAGAAGATCTGGCACTTCGGCAGAGCGGCCTTGAGTTGCTCGTGGCCGCGGAGGGAGATCCGCGTGCTGCGAAGATCCGTCTCTGCCACTGCCAAGCTCAGCAGGCCCGCCAGATCGGTCAGCCCGGCATCGCTCACCCGTGTCGTGTTCAGATAAAGGTTCGTGATGTTCTGGCGATCCTTGAAGTAAGCCAGCCCCGCATCGCTCACTTTTGTTTCGGACAGATCAAGGGCAGTGAGGCTCTTGCAATCCTGGAAGTAGGCCAGCCCCACATCGCTCACCTGAGTACCGCGCAGATCAAGCCCTGTGACGCTCTTGGATTCTTTGAAGAAGGCCAGCCCCGCATCGGTCACCTTGGTAGCGGACAGATTAAGTGACGTGAGGTTCTTGCAATCCTGGAAGTGAGCCAGTCCCGCGTCGGTCACCTTGGTAAGGCCCAGATTAAGGTAAGTGAGGTTCTTGCGATCCTTGAAGTGCGCCAGCCCGGCATCGGTCACCAGTGTCGAGTACAGAATAAGTTCCGTGACGTTCTTGCAATCCTTGAAGTGAGCCAGTCCCGCATCGCTCACCTTCGGGTTTTCGCCCAAATTCAAGCCCGTGAGTTCGAACGCCCCCTGAGGCAGGTCGCCAACTGCACCGGGCTGCCGTTGTTGACCGTTCTCCATGATGTTGATGCTGCTTCCGATCGACAGCACATACTCGGCCGCGCGGCGGTCGGGACTCACAGTCGGCTCGATCACGCCGCCGGCCCATTCGATCTTGCACCCCGGCAGCGCGGCCGAGAACTTCTTGACGCCTGCCTCGGTCACCTTCGTGCAACCGGTGATGTTCAGCCCCGTGAGCATTGTCAGCTTCGCCAGATCGTCCAGCCCCGCATCGCTGACCTGCGTCTCGCTTAGACCAAGAGCCCCGAGGTTCTTGCAATCCTTGAAGTGGGCCAAGCCCGCATCGCTCACCTTCGTCCGATGCAGGGTCACAATTCTCAGGTTCTGGCAATCCTTGAAGTTGGCCAGCCCCGCATCGCTCACCTTTTGGTTATGTGACAAATCCACGACCGTGAGTTCGATCGCCCCGCGAGGTAGATCGCCGACAGCCGCGATCGGCCGTTCCTGACCGTTCTCCTTGAGACTGATGCTGCCGCCGATCGACAACACATACTCGGCGGCGCGACGGTCGGGGTCGTCAACCGCCGGCTTGCGCGTCCCCGTCAGCGGCCGCCGAACGTCTTTTTCTTTTGTTCCCTTCACGACGCGGCCGTTGTTGCCGTTGGTCACTTCGGTGATCTCCAGAGGCCGCGTCCCCGATTTGCCTCGCACGGCGAAGATGATCCCCAACAGCACCACCACCAACGCCGCCACCGAGACCAGAATCGTTGTCCGCGACTTCTTCCACGTACACGCAGCGGCTTTCGATAATCGCAGCCGCTCCGATTGCTTGATGGTTAGGGATTGCTCGGTGCGTGGATCGGTCCCCGCCTCGCCCGCCGACGAGATCATGGTCTCTGCCTCGACCGATGACGGAGCCACCGCCGTCCCCTTCGAGCCGGATGGAGTCGCACTCGTCGCCGTCGAACTCTCGCCGCCACTGATCTGCATCAAGAACTGTTGCAACTCATTCCCGCTGCCCGCGCTGAGGCCGCTCGTCGTCGTGTTCGAGTTCGGTTGAATCGCCATCGTCGGCGAACCGCCGGAGAGGCAGCGTTCCAACTCGGCCATCACCTGAGTCATCGTCTGCGGCCGATCCTCCGGCCGCTTCGCGACCATGCGGCGGAAGACGGAGTCGAGCGAGTCGTAGTCGTAGGGTGGGTCGAGTCCGCGAGACCCACCAGTATCGGTCGATGATGATTCGTGGTGGGTCTCGATGACTCGACCCACCCTACGGGAGTCTTCCGCCAGCGACGGAATCGTCCCGTGCTGATGCGCCATCAGCTTCTTCATCATCGTGTCGCCGTCGTACACGACTTTGCCGGTCAGCAGGTAGTACAACGAACAACCCAGCGAATAGATGTCGCTGCGTGCGTCGGCGTGCTTGGAGTCCATCGCCTGTTCGGGGGACATGTAATCCACCGTCCCCATGATCGTCCCGGTATTCGTCAGACCCGCACCTTCCGAGCTGCCGCCGACCGCTCCCTCAATCCGAGCCAGTCCCATATCGAGAATCTTCACCGTCCCCTTCGCGTCGATCAGCAAGTTCGCCGGCTTGATATCTCGATGAATGACCCCCTGCTCGTGAGCGAACTCCAATCCGCGCGCCGCCTGAATGATGCACCGCACCGCTTGTTCAACCGGCAACGGACCATGCTTCTTGACGAGCACCGACAGGTCGCTGCCATCGACGTATTCCATCACCAGGAAGTGCGTCCCCTTGGCCTCGTCCGCGTCATCGGTGGCAACAACATTCGGATGCCGTAATTTCGCTGCCGCCTCGACCTCGCGATGAAACCGCTTCAACGCATCCGGCGTCTTCACCGCCGCCGGAGACATCACTTTAAGTGCCACCAGCCGCTTCAATCGCTTGTGTTCGGCCTTGAGCACCACCCCCATGCCACCCTGACCCAGCTTGTCGAGGATGACATAGTTGCCCAGCGTCAGCGAATTCCCCTTGCCGGCATAAAGCTGTTCGGCCTGAAACTTGGTCAGCCGCTTCTGCTTGACCAACTCGCGAGCCAGTTGCTCGCCATCCGCAGTCGCTGCCGAGTCGGTGCTTAATGGCTTGAGGGCTTCCCGCAATTGCTCTCCCGACATCACGCCGGATGACGTCAATCGCTCTGTGAATTGCTCGACCGTCAACGGCTTGAAGGACTCCCGTGTCGGGGTGATCGGTGAGTCATGGTATCGCGTGGAACGAGCACGCAAAACCGGCAGGCCGAACAGTGCAGTACATCGTCCGAACTATCGCAACTTTTGGAACTCGCTGGAACGCAGTATCTCGACGCGGCCGGACGGGCGCTCGACGAAATACACGAACGATTGCTCGGCATCGCTGGTCGACGAGAGCAACTTGCCGTCCTGAGCGAAGGTCGCTGAATGGTCCGTCTCTTGCGCGACTGTCATCCATTGCGGCTGACCGGTTGCGGCGTCCCAGCAGCGAATCAGGCGGTCGTTCGCGGACGACAGGATCTGATTGTGCTGGCTCCACGCCACGGCATGCGTTTCGCCGAGGTGTCCTGGCAAGACTTTCTCGGATTCGCCGCTTCGATTCCAAATCTGAAGCTGGCCGCTGGCATCACCCACGACAAGGCGCTGACTATCGGGACTCCAGGCCAGGCAGCGCGCTTCTGCTTTGCCTTTCAACGCCGGTCCGTCGGAGCCATCCGCGTTCCAAATCTGGAGGCGAGTTTCGCCAAGGTTGATGACGGCCGCGAGCTGTTGGCCATCGGGGCTCCAGGCCAGCGCACGCAGATCATGTTTGTTGGAGGGCAGTGTGATGACAGGCCCGGCGGTGCCATCCGGCTTCCACAAACTGAGCGTGCCTTCACGAGTCAGGGCGGCGATGGTTCCGGTGCGACTCCAAGCGACTGCGAAGGGTCTTTGTTTGGGGCCGTTCAGCTCCGGTGCCAATTTCCCATCAAGGCTCCAGCGGTGGATGACCGAGTTCGAGCCGAAGACCGCGACCTGTTGACTGTCCGCATTCCAGGCGGGCGCAATCACTCCTTTGAGGTCGGACATCGGGCCGAGCTTGCCGTCCGATGACCAGAGAGTCAGCCGCTGTTGCGTTTCCCCCGCGACCCATTTGCCATCGGGACTCCACGCGAGTGAATGGACGGCGGCGGTGGTCCGACTGGAATGCTCCACCGAGCCGTCACTTCGCCACCAGCGCAATCGTTTGTCGGAATGGCTCGACACAAAGCGGCTGCCGTCCGGATGCCACTCCAGCGAATGCGCCGGCGCGGAAATCTGCACGCCATTGACGGTCTTCTCTTTGTGCTCCGGTTCCCACACGCCGGCGTGATAGCCCGCCCAAGCCAGACGCTTTCCGTCGCGGCTCCACGAAAGGCTGGTCAGGGTGCCGTCCGTTTCTTGTTGGGTTCCGGTGAAGCCATTCACTCCCCAAAGCTGAATGAAATTGTTGCTCAACCCGACCGCCAGTTGCGCGCCATCCGGCTGCCACGCCATTGAACGCGGGTGAACCTTCAGATGCTCACGAGGCAGCGAACTCTTCCCCGAATAAAAGTACAACGAGCCGGTCCCGTCCGTCGCCGCGATGATGCCCGTGCGGCTCAACGCCACCAGCGAAACGGTGGCGTCGTGATCTTTGATCTCACGGACCGTGTTGCCGTCGGTGTCCCACACACGCAGCGACTTGTCTTCGCTGCCAGAGACAAGTTGCTTGCTGCTGGCGCTCCACGCCAAGCACATCACGCCCTTGCTGTGTCCGGACAACACGCGATACGGCTTGCCGTCCGCCGTCCACAGATGCACGATCGGGTTGTTGTCGTTGCCGTTGGCCGCCGCGAGGAATCGGCCATCGGGACTCCAAGCGATCATCCGGACGGCATCGCAATGTTTCAGCACCGGCCCCGGAGTTCCATCCGCCTGCCACAGCCGAACGGTGTGATCGTATTGGCTGAACGTCGCGATGCGCGAGCCTTCCGGATGCCAAGCAATCCCATTCACTGATCGCTGATGGCCGACCAGAACGTTGACCAGCCGCCAGGAATCGACGTCGTAGATGCGCGCCTCTCCCGATTCGTGGCCTGCCAGAGCCACACGTTTTCCATCCGGAGAACTCGCCGTCACGGCCATTGGCCGTCGCGGAGCGGTCGTCTCCAACTGCCAGCGTCCGAGGCCCGCCACCTGCGGCGGTTCCGCCAACAATCCAGGCAGCGCTTCTGGCGGAGGCCCACTGGGGAGCGGAGGCAACTTAGCGAGCGACGCACGCGCATCGCTCGGCGTTTTCTTGTTGAGGTTCTTGGTGTCGTTTTTCGAGGGCGTTTGCGGATCGTTCCCTTTGGACAACTCGGTTGGCGGCGGCTCTCGACCTCCGCGAAACGCGATGACCAAACCGATGCACAAGCACGCCACCGCCGCAGCAGCGATGATCCACGTCTTGATCTGGCGCGGACGTTTCACGTCTTGCGGCCTCGCTTCGGTCAGCGTCCGTTGCGTCGCCTCAAGCGAAACGGGGGCGGTCGTCGGCTCGGCCTCCAGCGTTCGGACATTCGCCGACATGCTGGTTTGAACGTGGCCCTGGTCCAAGTTCTGAAAGAAGCTCGGCAGACTGCCATCGTCCGAGGACGACGAGGGCACCAGCCGCGCGACCACCCGTGCGACCGGTGGCGTCGCGGTGATGGGCTCGCTGTCAGACGGTGCGTCGTTGAGCGAATCGCTGAGCGCCGCGATGACCTCCGTCATCGACGAGAAGCGATCTTCCGGCCGCTTGGCGACCATCCGGCGGAACACCACGTCGAGCCGAGCCGGCACGTCCGCGCGAACGGATCGCAGCGACGGAATCGGCGATTCGCGATGCGCGAGCAGCTTCTTCATCATCGTGTCGCCGCTGTAACAGGCTTGTCCCGTCAACACGTACCACAGCGTGCAGCCCAGGCTGTAGATGTCCGACCGTTGATCGGCGTGCTTCGTATCGAGCGCCTGTTCGGGAGACATGTAATCGACCGTCCCCATGATCGCGCCGGACTGCGTGAGACTCGCGGCGTCATCGCCGAGCGGGCTGGAGCCGGTGTTGTCGATCCGCGCCAAACCCATATCCAAAATCCTGATCCGGTTGGCGTCATCGAGCAGCAAGTTGTGCGGCTTGATATCGCGATGCACGATCCCGTGCCGATGCGCGAACTCCAACCCATCGGCCGCTTGCAGGAGACAATTCACCGCCTGTTCGACCGACAACGGCCCGTGCTGTTTCACGAACGCGGCCAAGTCCGAGCCGGCGACGTACTCCATCACCAGGAAGTACGCGCCGTCCGATTCATCGGCATCAAACGCAGCGACGATGTTGGGATGCGACAGCTTCGCCACCGCTTCGACTTCGCGACGGAACCGCTTCACCGCATCGGGCGACTTGATCGCCGCCGGCGAAATCACCTTGAGCGCCACCACCCGCTTCAACCGCTTGTGCTCGGCCTTCAGCACGACCCCCATGCCCCCCTGCCCCAACTTGTCGAGCACGAAGTAATTGCCCAGCGACAGCGACTTCCCTCTGTCGGCACAAAGCTGCTCCGCCTGAAACTCGGTCAGCTTCTTCTGCTTGACCAGTTCGCGAGCCAGCGCCTCGGCATCCGACTTAGCCGGCGCATCCTCCGGCAATCCGGCGAGTAACTCGCTCAGTTGCTCGTTCGGGAGGACTCCCGACGAGGTGACTCGCTCCGTGAATTGCTCGACCGTCAACGGCATGAAGAACTCCCGCCTAACCCGAATTGCACACCGAAAGGAGTTACCCGTGACAGAGTGTCACACACTAACCCGACGCGCAAGCGAGGCCATGTCCTGCCGCGGGCCTCGCTTGCGCGTCGGGTTGGTGCGGGACGGTGCGCAATTTCGGCTAATGATGTGGCGGAGGATGATAATGACGAAGTTCGTTTCGCAAAGCGGGCAGACCTCAACACGTTGAACGACTATCGGCTACCCGTCGCGGAATCGAGAAGACGGACTCGGATGTTGCGGAATTCGACCTGTGTCGGATAGAGCTGCAAGCCGATGCGTCCCAGCGGCGGGAGATCGTTGAGCGTGTGCTTCAAGATGTCGACGCCGTTGATCGCAACCTGGACTTGCTGGCCTTGCAAGTGGACTCGCACGCGATGCCATTGATTGGCGGGAACCTTGGGCGTGGTCTGCGGAGCCACCATCCCAAAGACGCTGCCAGTGCGGCGTTCACGTCCCAACGAAGAGAATGCCGAGGCTTTGTCGTCGAGCAATTGAATCTCGCGGAACTGGTTGCCGCTGATGTTCCCTTCCGGCCACGCACGCAGGAAAAGACCGCTGTTGCTGCCGGAGCCGATCTTGTAGTCGAGCTCCAATTCGTAGTCGCCATAGACACGCTCGGACATCAACCAGCCGCTGTTCGAGGTGGTCTTGCCGAAGATGACGCCATTGGTCACGGACCAGCCATTGAAGCCCATCGGCTTCCAATTCGCGAGGTCTTTGCCGTTGAACAGCTCGATCCAATCAACGACCGAGGGGCGATCCGCCGTCGTCCACTTCGCGCCGACGATCTTGCCGTGACGGCCTGCTTTGGAAGAGTCCTTGAGGACTGTGCCTGATCCTTCGTCGCATGGATAAAGCGCGACGGTGTTCGCATCGGTCGTCCATGTTTGGGCCGGCGAAAAGTCATCGGTGTATCGAACCGATTTGGAAAGGCGCACTCCAAAGAGTTTCCCGACGACCCCCGGACTGCCGTCGGTGGTGTTGCGCCCGAGATACGCTTGGCGAAGGCCAGGCCAATCGAAACCTTGCGCCGACGCGGTCCCGTACATTCGCCGTCCATCGACAAATAAGGTCGCCTTCAAGCCGTCCCAGCAACCCGCGACATGCACCTTGCGGTCGACCGTCACAGGTTCTTGACTCCGCGAAATGGAGACCGACCGGTCTTTCCGAATGACCGACATCATCCAATAGCCGTCATGCAGCTCAAGCGTCGTCCAAAGGGGGGCTCCCACAAAAATGAGATGCCCCTTGCGGCTTTGCGTCGGTTCGACCCAGGCTTCCAACGTCAATGGGGCCGCGAGCTCCGGGAGTCCCAGGATTTCCACATAATCGCCAGCACCATTCATCGCCAGGGCAGCGCGAGCGTTGACCGCATCACCGCTCGGCTTCCCTTTGGACGAAGGTTTTGTCGTGCTCTTCGCCACGGGTGAGCGATCGGTCTTCGACGAATTAGAACTCGAAGTGGCCTTCGCCGAGTCCGGCTCGCTCGTCGAGTTGTCGGCAGTTTGACCGGTGCCGTCTGTTGGACTCGACGATGGCCACCACCACAGAGTCAAACCCACCACGGCCACCACGCCAATGATGCCCGTCGCGATGAGCTTCGCCTTGGCGGACGGCATTCGTCCGCGCGATCGCCGCGAGCGTTTGGGCTTCTTCACGCCTGACAGCGTGTTGGGATCGGTGTCGGACACCCCTCCCTTCCACTCCGCTGTGGCGGCGTCCCTCGACACCAACGGAGGCGACGAGGGCAACACAATGGTTCGTTCCGCCGACGCGACGGGAGACGTTGATCCGGCAGGCGATCGCGAGCGATCCGATTCGGAAATCCGTCTCAGGAACTCATTGAAGTCGGCATCCTGTGACGGCGCGGAAACCGCTGGCGCTGCCGACACGGGCGACGTCAAACAGCGTTGCAGATCGGCGATCACTTCGGTCATCGAGCCATACCGATCCTGCGTCGTCTTCGCGACCATCCGTTGAAAGATCGCGTTGACTGCGTAGCGGAGGCTGCCAGCCTCCGAGCCAAATTGTCCCGCATCTCCCACCAGCGACGGAATCGGCGCTTCGCGATGCGTCAGCAACCGCTTCATCATCGTGTCGGCCGGGAACGGCACCTCACCCGTCACCAGATAAAACAGAGTGCAGCCCAGCGAGTAAATATCGCTGCGAGCGTCCGCCGTCTTCGTGTCGAGCGCCTGTTCCGGAGACATGTAGTCGATGGTCCCCATCACCGCGCCGGTGTTGGTCAGCGATGCCTCGCGAGTGCTCCCCATCGGCTCTTCGATGCGTGCCAATCCCATGTCGAGAACTTTGACCACGCCCTCTTTGCTCAGCAGCAAGTTGTGCGGCTTGATGTCCCGATGAATGACTCCTTGGCGATGAGCGAACTCCAAGCCGCGCGCCGCCTGCAAGATGCAATCGACCGCGCGATCCAACGGCAGCGCTCCGTTCTTCTTCACGACGGCCGACAAGTCGTCCCCATCGACGAACTGCATGACCAGGAAGTGCGTGCCGTTGACTTCATCCGCGTCGTGAGCGGTGACGATATTGGGATGTTCGAGCTTCGCGGCCGCCTGCACTTCGCGGTGAAACCGCTTCACCATCTCGGGGGACTTCAACGCCGCCGGCGACATGACTTTGATCGCCACCACACGCGCCATCCGCCGGTGCTCGGCCTTGAGCACGACCCCCATGCCTCCCTGACCCAGCTTGTCGAGCACCACGTAGTTTCCAAAAACCAGCGTCGAGCCTTTGTTCGCGTAGATCGCTTGCGCCTGATGTGCCGTCAGCCGCTTCTGTTTGACCAGCTCGCGAGCCATCTGCTCCCCGTCGCTCGGCCGCTTGTCGATCGGCAGCGCAGACAGCCAATCCCGCAAGTCATCGGCCGCCATCACGCCGGACGAAGTCAGTCGCTGCGAAAATTGGCCAAGCGTCAACGGCATGAAGTACTCCCGTCTGAAAGCAATCGGGGCGATGATACCTTTGATCGTCCCCGTCGAACACGACTCGGATTTCCATCGCGGAAGTCCGCAAGGTCAACAACGCGGCGCTGCGAAAACAGTCGATGCCCCCCGACTTCAGGGAATCACGTCACCTTCCGGAACGACGGCCAAGTACGTAGCTCAGTCGCTCCCGCGACTGAGATTCCCGTCACACGACCAATGACAATGAATCGGATCGTTCGGAATCAGCCAACTTTCGGAATGCGAGTCGCAGGAGCGACTCGCCTACGTTTCTGCGGCTTCGCCAGCTCAACCGTTTTCCAGCACCCATTGCACGGCGACGCGCGTGAGTTCGCCCCCATGTCCGATACCCAGCTTGTGTTTGATATTCTCGCGGTGGGTGTCGATCGTATGCGTGCTGATAAAGAGCCGCTCGGCAATGACGCTCGTTGCCAGACCCTCGCCGATCATGCGGAAGATTTGCAACTCGCGATCGCTGAGACGGTCAATCGGCGACTTGGTGGGGTCCGCATCGCCTAACGCCTGGCCGAGCAGACGCTGAGCGATCGCTTCGCTGACAAAGCGTTGACCCGCCAGCACCGTGTGAATCGCTTCCAGCAACTTCTCGTTGGATTCTTGTTTGTTGAGATAGCCCAGTGCTCCAGCTCGCAACACTCGTTCGGCATAGAGCGACTCATCGAAGCCGGAGATGACCAGCGTCTTGACCTGTGGATGCCGTACTCTGATTTTCTTCACCAGTTCGATGCCGTTGCCCCCTTTCAGCGAGATGTCGACCAGCACCAGGTCAGGAACGTTCTGTTCGATAAACGCGAGCGCCTCCTCTTCGGCCGCCGCTTCGCCACAAACCTGCAGATCGGGGTGTCGTGAGAGGCGCATCGTCAGTCCCTCACGAACCAGCGGGTGATCATCGACGATCAGGATTTTTGTTGGATGTTGCGGATGACTCACTGCGTACCTCCTCCCTGCAAGATCGCGCATCTCACGGTGGTTCCGCACGTCGCGGCACATTCGACCGACAGGGAGCCGCCGATCATTCCCGCGCGGTACTCCATGATTCGCAGGCCCATGCCCTGAGTTCCATTGATGCGAGCACCTCGAGGCGTCGCCGCGACATTAAATCCGGTGCCGTTGTCGCGCACTTCCAGCACAAGTTGACCACTGGAATGCACGAGCGAAATCAAAATGTGGTCAGCATGGCCGTGTCGCAGAGCGTTGGTCACCGCCTCTTGGGCAATGCGAAACAGGTGTGTGGCCGTTGTGTTATTTGCCACCGCGACTGAGCCGGAAGAATCGAATCGGCAAGCGATCTCGTTCAACTCGTTCGTGGCAGTGGCCAGTTCATTCAGCGCCGACCTCAAGCCCTCGGCATCGATTTGCACGGGCATGATTCCGTGAGCCAGTTGCTGCACATGCCGATTGGCCTCCGCAAGCCTTTGAGACAGCCTCCGGGCAATGTCGCAGAGTTGCTGGTAACTTGGCTGATCGAGCACCCAGACGTTGTCTCCGTTGGCTTGCTTCGCTGGTGCGGCATTCAGAATGTCGAGCAGCGTCCCCGCCACCAACGTCAGTCCGGTCAGCTCTTGCTGCGTTCCGTCGTGCAGCTCCTGGCCGATGCGACGCTGCTCTTCCACCGAGATTTCGAGCACCTGTTTCTGCAGCGCCTTGTGCTCCGAGATGTCCCGAATGATTCCGGTGAATCCGCAGTGGTCGAGTTCGCTCACCGCCAAGTCGACCGGAAACGTCGAGCCGTCTTTGCGACACCCAATGGCTTCACGACCGATGCCCTTCATGCCGGCTGACTCAGTCTCGCGGTCATGACGGAGCGCGCTGTCTTGCTCGCCGAGAGACGGCGGTGAGATCAGCACCCAAATGATTTGGCCGACCAATTCCTCGGCGGAGTATCCGAACATTCGCTCGGTCGCGGGATTGGTCCCCGCAATCATTCCCTGCTCGTCGATGGTGATGATCGCGTCGGAAGCGGTATTCAGGATCGCCCGAATCCGTTGATCGCTGGCCCGCATCGCCTGCTCAGCCCGTTTGCGATCCGTGATGTCGAAGTTCACACCTAGAAACCGCACTTGTCGCTGGTCCTTGCTCCCCGCGTCGACAATCCGACCTTTCCCTGCCAACCAGCGTTCCTGGCCGTCGGCACGCACGATGCGAAACTCTTGGTCAAACTCACCGGTCCGCTTCGCCTCCTCCCATTTTCCACGGACCCACTCGTTGTCATCGGGATGCACGAAGCGGAGAAAAGTTTCGGGATGTCCATCGGCTTCATTCGGCTTCAGTCCCAGCAGCTCGAACTCGACTGTGTTCCAGGTTTCCTCTCCGCTCATGAGATCAACCTCGAAGGTTCCGATCTCGCTGGCTTGGAGCACCAGTCGCATCCGCTCCTCGCTCTCCCGCAACGTTCGCTCGGCCGCCTTGCGATCGGTGATGTCATGGGACCACAGCACCATCCGCCGGACTTTTCCCGCAGCATCGGTGATCGGCTTGCAGCGGCCTTCGACCCAGATCGACGAGCCATCCCGACACAGGACGCGATACTCAATGGACGTCGTCTGCCCCGCGAGATTCGCCACGCGAGTTCGTTCGACCAGCGCGTGGTCCTCGGAATGAATTCGCGTTCGCCAA
Source organism: Planctomyces sp. SH-PL62 (assembly GCA_945893075.1). GTDB lineage: Bacteria > Planctomycetota > Planctomycetia > Planctomycetales > Planctomycetaceae > SXKJ01. Next base: position 12,451 of record CAMDDX010000075.1, read on the forward strand.
TCGTTGTTGCGAACTTCCTCCGGAGTCCAACCAGTCCGGCGATAATAGGACGGGCTGACGTACAGGCGCTGACCCTCTTCGTCGCTGAGCGAGACGAAATCCTCGGCATGTTCGGCCAGCAGCCGGTAACGCTCGTCTTGCTCGGCGAGTTCCAATTCTTGCTCGACCAACCGCTCACCGATTAGCTCGGCCTCGTGCAACTGAGAGCGGCGGAGCATTTCGGCCGTCGTGCTCACGATCAGGCTCGCGGCGATGAAGACAGTGACCGACACCGCCTCGCCAGAACTGGATCGTCCAAAGCTGAACCAGCCCACGACGATGAGAGTACTCAGAGTCGTGGCCAGGATCCCCGACCGACCGCCAGCAAACATCGCGACCAGCGCCACGGCCAAGTAATAAGGCACGAAGATCACATCCGCCCCGCGGAGATCGTGCAGCAGCCAACTCAGCAACGTGGCCGCCACCACCACGAGAACGGCTCCGCCGTAACGCAGAACAATCCGATTATGGGCCGTCGCATTCGGCATGTTGTTCGTCACTGTGTGCGTCCAAAACCACCGCCATCGCCGGTCGCGACCACATCGGGTGCGCCGATGGTCGCACTCATGCTAAATCGGCTCGCCACAGATTGGCATGGTGGAATCCACCATCCTGAAAATGGTCAACCGTCCGATTTCGTTTTTTGTGACACAGGTCACACTGCCGCCGCAATGCACGCTCTGGGTCCGTTCCTGATCCCGCTTGTCCCGGTGGTTTGACGGCTTCTGATCACAGAGTCGTCAGCATGATTGACCCGTTTCTGCCGAAGAGCCACCGGGACTAAGCCGGATCGAGTTCAGGCTGGCAGCCGTCGAAAGGCCCCCTTTATGGCACCGACCATCCTGCTTGCGGAAGACGATCCCCTTTTGACCGCAACCTGTCAGCAGTATCTGACACTCTGCGGTTACCACGTCCTGATTACCTTGAGTGGTCCAGACTGCATGTCGATTCTTCGCCACACCGCTCCCGCCGTGATCGTGGTGTCACTGGAGTTGCCCTGGGATGCTGCCGGTGACCTGGCGGAGTCCCTGCGAGAGATCTCCCGTTGGCATCGGGATCCGTCGGTGATCTTGACCGGCCACACGTCGGATGCAGACGTCGGTCCTCTGCATCAAGAACCGTGTGTCTTCAGTTACCTCCGCAAACCGTTCGAGTTGGGAAGGCTGCTGGATTGCATTCGCAGCATCGAGTCAGACTGCCGCGCTTCCCGCGGACTGAGTTGAGTCTGAGTCCCTCAAAAATCTGGTATCGCATGAATCCACAATTCACCGCTGTTCCGCAGGAGCGTCCCATGACCGACGAGTTGGACAAAGTCCAACAAGCCATTCGCAGGAATCGCGTACTCCAAATTGGCAACTTCCGAATACGACCATTCGACAACGGTCTGGTGCTGGAAGGTCACACGACAACATACCACTGCAAACAACTGATTCAGCACTGCGTGATGAACCTCACCGACGTCCCCATCCTCGCCAACAATGTCACCGTCGAGTAACGAGGCTGGTGGATTCCACCAGCCTCGAAATGTGGCCTTCCGCCATATTTGGGCGTGCCGCGTTGACTCCCCAAACGCGGATGTAGATTTCAGTGAATCTCCCGCCGATGTTGTGCTGGCCGCTCCTGGCTGTTGTCTGGCTCAAATGGTGAAACCGTCCTGGTTTGTCTTGCTTGTGGCCCAAGCAAGACTGCTCCACACGTTTGAGCGATTCAGAGTCAGTGAGCGGCTTTTTTTCGAGCCTCACGCCCCCTGACACAACTTGCCGAAGATGTCCGTGAGCTGGCTGAGGAATTGATCGACCGACAAAGACATGCGCGGTTCCAGGAACGACCGGTCCGCATCGGAGATGAATGTCGCAGTCGTAGCCGCTTTCGCCAGAACACGGGATTTCCAGCCGCTTGCCGGCGTACTACTTGGCCCCTGCCGGCGCGTCGAACGTCAGACGCTGAATGACAAAGTCCCCTTGAGCACCCAGGAAGAATCGCGGCGGGCCTTTGTCATCCCACATCGGGCTTAGCGAAAGATTTTCCGCAGAGCCGGTCCAGTCGATGAGTTGCTTGCCGTCCCGCTCGATACGGATGCCGGTCTTGCGAACTTGGACAAGCACCTCGGCGGGGACGTCAACTTTTAGCGGTTCGTTGGGGACCGACGTGCCGTTGTCGAGCGGGCCTTTGCCGTCGATCAATTCTAAACCCCACAAGCCGCCGCGCGACTTGAAGCCGTCCAGCACCACACCGACACGCCGTCCGCCGCTGACCAGTCCGAGCATCAAAGCGTTGTCTCGCGCCGAGGCTCGCTGAACTTTCAAGCGGATGTCGTATTCGCCGGGAGGATTTTCAATCGGCAGGTACAACCGGCGGTTCCCTTCGTTCGGTCCGGCGATCGTCGTGAGTGTTCCCTTCTCGATCTTCCACGAACCGACACTGCCATCTCGCGCGACGTCGATCTTGCCGATCACGTCGTTGATCGCCTGCGTGGGAACCGCAGCGAACAGCTTGCCCGCCCCCGATATCTCGCGCACCGTCACCGAGTGAAACGTCACCGGCCGCTTCCACGAGCCGATGCCGATGTGGCCGGGATGCTTCATCGGTGTCGAGGTCTCCAGGCTGAGCCGTTTGAAATCGCCAGCCCACTTCACGAGTTCCTTGCCATCCAACAGCGTGCGCAGCGAGCCGCGCCGCACCTCGACGGTCGACCGGTAACGCTGACCGTCTTTGATCGCGTCGGGAATCTGCGTCGCCGCTTCTTTGTTGTCTTTCGCAAACTTGCCGTCGAGCAACTCGAAGCCGTACAGCGGCGGGCTGACGTTGTGCGAGTTGAGCTTCCAAGCAAACATCTGCCCGCTCGCGGCGACGTACTGATTGACGTTCAAGCCGTTGCCCGTCGTCGTGAACTCGATCTCGAAGTCGTATTCTTCGGGAGGCTCATACGGCAGTTGCAGGACGTTCGCCCCGGTAGGATTCTCGCAGGCGACGCCGTCCGCGATCCGCTTCCAGTTGCCGACGCCGGCATCGCGCTGCACATCGACCAGGGGGAGCAGGTCGATGCTCTTCGGAGTCGTGGTGATGTCTGTCTCGATCTGGCACTCCGGCAAGGCGGCCCGGAGCTTCTTCACGCCAGCCTCGGTGACTTTCGTGTTTGTGATGTGAAGTTTGCGAAGGTTCGAGCAGTTGGCGAGATCGGCCAGCCCCGCATCGCTCACGTTTGTACCGCCCAGAACAAGCACCGTGAGGTTCTTGCAATCCTTGAAATAGACCAGCCCCGCATCACTCACCTGGGTACGATCCAAATAGAGTGTCATGATGCTCTGACAATCCTTGAAGTGGGCCAACCCCGCGTCGGTCACTTGGGTCACTCCCCCCAGACCGAGGATCCTGAGTTTCTGGCAATTCTGGAAGTGGGCCAGCCCGGCATCGCTCACCTTTGTACCGGCCAGCTCAAGGTGGTCGAGATTGTGGCAATTCTTGAAGTTGGCCAACCTCGCATCGGTCACTTGGGTACCGCCCAGTTCAAGTGATCCGAGGCTCTGGAGATCCTTGAAATGGGCCAACCCGGCATCGCTCACTCTGGTGCCGCGGAGATCAAGGCCTGTGAGGTTTTTGCGATCCTTAAAGTGGACCAACCCCGCATCACTCACCTGAGTATGACTCAGTCCAAGCGTTGCGAGGTTCTGGCAATCCTTGAAGTGGACCAGTCCCGCATCGCTCACCTGAGTAAACATCAGTTCCAGGAAAATGAGGTTCTGGCAATCCTTGAAATGGGCCAGTCCCGCATCGCTCACCTTCTGGTTTCTGACCAAATTCACGCCCGTGAGTTCAACCGCTCCTCCGGGTAGATCGCCGACGGCTGTGATCGATTTGTTCTGACCGTTCTCCTTGATATGGATCGCTCCGCCGATCGACAGCACATACTCGGCGGCGCGGCGGTCAGGGTCGTCGCTGCTGCTGGAACCTCCATCCGCCTTCACCCACTTCGCACCGACGATCTTGCCGTGATGGTTGTTGCCCGACGAGTCCTTCAGCACATCGCCTGTGCCTTCGTCGAAGTGGAACAGAGCCAGCGTGTCGGCATCGGGTTGGTAGCGTTTGGGTGGCGTGAAGTCTTTCCCATAGCGACCAACTTTCGAGATCCGCCATTCGTCCATCGTCCCCTGGAAACGCGCTCCGAGCGTCAGCTTTCCGAGGTTCTGCTTGGGCAGGAATTTGGACGGGGCACCGCCGACGAGTTTGCCATTGATAAATAATTGCGCCAGCTTGTCGTCATAGACCGCCGCGACATGAAAGCGCTTTCCCCGCAACGACTCCGCCGAACTCATGGCCAGCACATTATCAGTTCGGGCTTGCGAAACTGGTGCCGAGAATTCCACGAGCCGCATCGACCAGTTATTCAAATTGATCTGCCAAACATCGCCACCGAAGATGGCCGGCAACCCGTGATTGTGGTCCGGGATGTCGGCCGGATGGATGTAGCCTTCCAAGGTCCACGGCTGGTTGGGATCGAGATCGGCCAACGGAATTTCGACGGTCTTCAACGTGCCTCCGAGCGCGAAATCCAAGGCGAAATCTGGAGTGATTGAACGCTCCGCCGCTTTGTCCTTCGACTTCGGACTCTCCTTGTGGCCGAGCAGCGTGGAACCTTGCATCGCTCGCACGCGGCGACCGACTCGTTCGACTTCGATCGAGACGATTTCTCCCTTGGCCAACTCGAACGCATCCGTGTCAAACGCGAGGTCTTCCCGTTTGACGTGTAGCACATGCTCGCCGACGGGAAGCGATACGTCTTGTTCAGTGACTCCCTTCACGACGCGGCCGGTGTCGCCGATGGTCACTTCGATGAGGTCGTCCTTGATCTCCAGATGCAGCGTGCCCGACTTGCCCCGCATGGCGAACACGATCACCAACAGGACCAACACCGCCGCAGCGACCGAAACCAGAATCGCCTTTCGCGACTTGGCCGAGACGGGCTTCGTGGATGAGCGGCCCGGCTTCGATTGCTCTAACACCATCGTCGCTTCGGATTGCGGATCGGTCCCAGACTCGCCCGTCGCGGAAGTCATGGTCTCCGAGTCTCGCGACGGCGGGGACACGGCGGTGGCTTTCGAGACGGACGGATTCGATTTGGACGTCGTCGTGCGCTCGTCACCGCTGATCTGTTTCAAGAACTGTTGCAGCTCATTCCCGCTGCCTGAATCGCTCGCGGAGGACACCACCGCGAGCGTCGGCGAGCCTCCGGGAAGGCAGCGTTCCAACTCGGCGATCACCAGAGTCATCGTCTGCGGCCGATCCTCCGGCCGCTTCGCGACCATACGGCGGAAGACTTGTTGAAGCTCGGCGAGCGGGGGGCGTAAGCCCCCCGGTGCATTCGTGAAACTGTCCGCGATACCGATCACACCAGAACCGGGAGGCTGACGCCCCCCGCTCGCCAGGGCGTCTGTGATGGAAGGAATCGGCGTCTCGCGATGCGCCATCAGCTTCTTCATCATCGTGTCGCCGCCGTAAGCAACCTTGCCGGTCAGCAAGTAGTACAGCGAGATCCCCAGGCTGTAGATGTCGCTCCGCGCATCCGCGTGCTTGGCGTCCATCGCCTGTTCGGGGGGGCATGTAATCGACCGTCCCCATGATCGCGCCGGTGTTCGTCAGCCCCGCTGCTTCCGAACTGCCGCCGATCGCCGCGTCGATCCGAGCCAACCCCATGTCGAGGATTTTCACCGTCCCCTTCTTGTCGATCAGCAAGTTCGCCGGCTTGATGTCGCGATGAATCACCCCTGCTCGTGAGCGAACTCCAACCCGCGCGCCGCCTGAAGAATGCACCGCACCGCCTGCTCGGCCGGCAACGGCCCGTGCTTCTTGACGAGTTCCGACAGGTCATTGCCGTCGATGAACTGCATGACCAGAAAGTGTGTGCCGTTGGCCTCGTCGGCATCGTAGGCCGTGACGATATTGGGATGTTCGAGCTTCGCCGCCGCCTGCACCTCGCGATGAAACCGCTTCACGGCATCGGCCGACTTCATCGCTGCCGGTGACATCACCTTCAGCGCGACCAGCCGCCCCATCCGCTGGTGCTCGGCCTTGAGCACGACTCCCATGCCACCCTGACCCAGCTTGTCGAGGATTCGATAGTTGCCGAGCGTGAGCGATTTCCCTTTGCCCGAGTAAATCTGCTCGGCTTGAAACTTGGTCAGCTTCTTTTGGCGAACCAGTTCTTGAGCAAACGCTTGAACGTCCGGAGGCTTCCGGTCGGCCGGCCATTGATCCAGCAAGCCACGAACCTCAGCCGAGGTGAGCAGGCCAGACTCATTGATGCGCGCGAGAAAGTCATCCAGCGACAAAGCCATCGTGCTTCATTCTCCAGTCGGAATGCTACCCGGACAATTGCGAGGCAACCACGGTCTGAGCGGCCACCGGATCGTCGTGGTCGATGCAGCAAGACTGACCGAGTTGAACAGTGATTCCAAGCGTCTTAGCATCACTTTGCGGATTTCCTGCGGCTCACCGAGTTCAACCGGAGCCCGACGCTTCAGTAACAATGATTCGAGCGTTCATTTCCATCAGCTTCCGGAAAGGGTCCACCATGTCGCGAGCAGCCGTCGTCCAGTTCTGTCAGCACATCGCGAAGACTCCCGATTTGAGAAGCCGGCTGGAGAGCGACGTGAAAGCCGGCGCGGGTTGGGACTTGATCGTCGAGGTGGGACGTGAGCACAACTTCGATTTCACGCCGCATGAGGCGGCCGAGTGCTTCGAGCACGAACGTCAACGCCGAGACGCTCGCGAGTCAACCGGCCATACCGAGACGACCATTCTGAAACGGTCGCATTTCTTGGATACGCGCCTGGCCGAGACGTTGATCGTGCGCGACGGAAACGCTGGCTCGGCGTCCCACACGGATGCCTTGAGTCTCAATGGTTTGCGCCGCGTCGCTCTGAGCCATGACTGGAATATCGAGCTTTCAGACACCGCCGCCGATGATGACGACAGCATCTTCAGCTAACGGTCGGCATTCACAGCAGGCTCGGTTCTTGATCTTCGGGAACGACGACGAATGCCTCGACTAACTCCGGCGGGAAGCGTTTGGGCAATCGCCTCGGCCAACTGATGAAAGCCCAATTCGTCGCGGCGTTGGCCAGCAGCAAGTTGTCTCGTTCGCGAACCACCTGGTACTTGCGCAGCGAGGTGAATCTGTCGAAGTTGTTGACCCACGTCACGACTTTGATTTCATCGCCGGCAAACGCCGGTTGCAGGTATTCGATCTGATGCGACCGCACGACGAAGACCGCTCCGAATTCGAGATAACGTTGCGTCGTCCAACCTTGAACAGCCGAGTGCGCGACCGCCGCGTCCTGCATCCAGCGCAGATACTCGATATTGTTGACGTGCCCTTGGCCGTCGATTTCGCTCGGCTGAACGGTGTGACGGAATTCAAAGATCGCGGACATAATCCAAATCTCGCAGCAGTGGTGACGACGCCGACAGGAAAACGGTCATCTCACCCGCCGCCGACCAGCGTCACGATCTCAATCCGATCTCCCGGTTGAAGCACGCACACGGCGTGAGTCGCTCGCGGCACGAGTTGCTGATTCCGCTCGACCGCCAGATACCGCGGTTGCAGCTTCAACTCCTCCAGCAGCGTCGCCACCGAGCTGCCCGCCTCGACTTGCCGAGGCTCTCCGTTGACTGAAATCTCCACGTTGTGCCGCTCCTTGAAAGCCGTACCGCGACCGGCAGGGAGCGGCCTGTCTCGACGTCTCTGGCCGCGCCCTGACGGTCGCGGGACGGTTCGCGCGAGTTTAGACCTGCCTTCCGAACCCAGCAAGCAGCCCATTTTTTGTGGGAACTTCGGTCAACCGTCCGTCGTCGAACCGCCCAATTCCCTTTCGGCTCGTGAATTCCAGTAAGGAGCAATCGTCATGAAGCGAGGATTTTGGACTCTCGTCGTCGCCGCCTTTGCAGCTCTGTTTGCCAACCTCGCTCAAGCTCAAGTGGTGATCATCAACCACGGAGCACACGTTATCCGGCCGGTTCCGACTCGGCCCGCTCCGCCGCCGTCGTTCTACAAGGTGCGATCGGTGGACATGAACGTCTCGGTCAAGGACCAGATCGCGACCGTGCAACTCTCGCAGGTCTTTCAGAATGTCAGCAGCCAGGTGCTCGAAGCACAGCTTCTCTTCCCGATGCCGGAGAACGCGGCAGTCAGTCAGCTCACATTGCTGGTCGATGGCAAAGAACTCACCGGCAAGTTGATGAAGAAAGAAGAAGCCCGCGCGATCTACGAGTCCATCGTTCGTCAGCGAAAAGATCCGGCACTGCTTGAATACCTCGGCCAAGGGTTGTTCCAAACGAGCGTCTTCCCCGTACCGCCGAACGCCGAACGAAAAGTCGAGATTCGCTATCAGCAATTGCTCCGCAGTGAGAGCGGTGTCGTCGATCTGCTCCTTCCGATCGGCACTCACAAGCACGCGCATCATCCGATCGAATCGTTGAACGTCACCATCCGAGTCGAAACAGCCGACCCGCTGAAGAACCTCTATAGCCCGACGCACGCTGTCGAGGTCCAGCGGCCGGATGATCGACACGCCGTCTGCAAGCTGACGCTGCACAACGTTTCCAACCCCGACGACTTTCGGCTGCTGTTCGGCACGGAACGGGGAGCCGTCGGCATGAATGTCCTGAGCTATCGGCCGAAGGATTCCGAAAACGGTTTCTTCCTGATGCTCGCCAGCCCGGATGTGCGGCCCGATGCGAAGCCGCTGCCGAAGACCTGTGTGTTCGTCATCGACCGCAGCGGCAGCATGACCGGGCCGAAATTTGATCAAGCTCGCGGTGCGTTGAAATTCCTGCTGCAACAACTCCGGCCGGAGGACATCTTCAACGTCGTCATTTATGACTCGACCGTCGAAAGCTTCCGTCCCGAACTGCAACGCGCCGACGAGGCGACCATCAAAGCCGCTCTCGGATTCGCCGATGGCCTGTACGTTGGCGGCGGCACGAATATCGACGGGGCGTTGCAAGCCGCGCTGAGTCAACTGGCTGATCCCAAGCGACCGAACTATGTCCTGTTCCTGACCGACGGCATTCCGACCGTCGGTGAAGTCAACGAGCAACGCATCGCCGCGAAGGCGAAAGAGGCGAACAAGGTCAACGCTCGAATCTTCAATCTTGGCGTCGGCTTCGACGTCAACAGCCGGCTGCTCGATCGTCTCTCACGCGATCATCGCGGCCAGTCGGTCTACGTTCGTCCGAATGAAAACATCGAAGCATCGGTCGCCACGCTGTATCGCAAAATTGGTTCGCCCGTTTTGACCGACATCGCGCTCAACGTCGAATTCGATACCGTCGTGCCAGCCTCCACGACGTCGCTTATCAGCCGCACCTACCCGCGACAACTGACCGACCTCTTCCAGGGCGAGCAACTCGTGTGGGTCGGCCGCTACCGCCAAGCCGGAGCCGCCAAGGTCACGCTGACCGGCGTCGCAGGTGAAAAGAAGACATTCATCTTCCCCGCCAACTTCGTCGCCAAATCGAACGACGAGACGTACGGCTTCGTCGAGAAGTTGTGGGCCACTCGCCGAATCGGCGAGATCATCGACGAACTCGACCTGCGCGGGCAAAACCAAGAACTGGTCGATGAACTCGTCCGCCTGTCGGTTCAACACGGGATCATGACGCCATACACGAGCTTCCTTGCCGACGAAAATGTACGACTGGCCGACACCAGCAACTTCGGCCGCGCGAGTGATGTCGCGCGTCGCGAACTCAGCAAGGCCGACGGAGCGGCAGGATTCGAACAACGATCCTTCAAAGGCCAACTGCAACAGGCTCAGAACGCACCGGCTGGCGGAGCCGGCTACAGTGGTGGTACCGGCGGACCAAGTGTCCCGGCCGCGAGGACGGCGAAGCCCGGTTTGGCCAGCACTGCTCCCGCCAAGGCAGATCGCGAAGCTGGAGGAAAGCGCCTGGTGGAAGACAATCTGCGGCAAGTCGGCCAGAAATCGTTCTTCCGCAAGAACAATCAATGGCAAGACTCAACCGTCACCGACGAGCAAGCCAAGAAGGCGACCCGCGTCCGCCAGTTCAGCCGCGAGTATTTCGATCTCGCCGCGAAACACGCGGCGCTCGCGAAGTACATCGCCTTCGACGAACCGGTGCTGGTCAACCTCGGCGAAACGACTTACCAAATCGATCCCGAAGAGACCGCAGGCGAGTAGTCATACGGCGGCGAAGCCGCAAAGTAGACGAGTCACTCCGTGACTCGAATCGAGTCACGGAGTGACTCGTCTACTTTGCTCGCTTTCCGGCGGAAATTCTTCCCTCAAAACTCTCGTAGAATCCCTGTTCGTTCGCGAGCGTGGCTTGCTATAGTCCGCCCCTTCCACTTTCCGGTGGTTCCAGTCGCGATGCGCGATTTGGCCGGTTGGCGGAATCCTCTTTTTGACCGACGTTTGAACGACCTTTGCGGACCTCAGCCGCTGGGCTCTTCGGACGCGGGATTGGTAGTGACAGAGATGGTTGATCGTTTTCTCCTTCGTGAATTCAACGTGGATGACGCCGAGCTCGACTCGGCGTTTGACATTTCTAGCCTCGACGACACGGGCCTCACCCCGTCCGATGAACTGGAGCGAATTTACGGTTCCGTCGGGCACGCTTTTGAAGTCAATCAAATCATTGAAGGGATCGTCATCCGAGTCGAAGGGGACGAGGTACTGGTCGATATCGGTTACAAGAGCGAAGGAGTCGTCACGCTCGACGAATGGGATCGGGACGAACCGCCGCCAGTCCCCGGCGAGAAAATCAGCGTGCTCCTGGAAGAGGTCGAAGATGACTTCGGTTTGATCATGCTCTCCAAGCGCAAGGCCGACCGCGTTCGCGAGTGGGAACGGGTCATCAAGAATCACGCCGAAGGGGACGTCGTCAAAGGGGCGGTCCTCCGCAAGATCAAGGGCGGACTGCTGGTCAACATTGGCGTCAACGTCTTCCTGCCCGCCAGCCAAGTGGATATTCGCCGACCGCAAGACATCGGCACGTACATCGGCCGCGAGATCGAATGCGTGATCCTGAAGATCGACGAAGCACGTCGCAACATCGTGGTCTCACGCCGCAAGCTGATCGAAGACCGCCGCACGGAACTCAAGCAGAAGCTGCTGGCGGAACTCGTGGACGGTGCGGTTCGCAAGGGCATCGTCAAGAACATCGCCGACTTCGGTGCGTTCGTGGATCTGGGTGGTATCGACGGCCTGCTGCACATCACGGATATGAGTTGGGGCCGCATCGGACATCCGACCGAGATGGTCAAGATCGACCAGGAGATCGAAGTCAAAGTGCTGCACGTCGATCGCGAGAAAGAGAAGATCGCGCTCGGCCTCAAGCAACTGGTCCCCAGCCCGTGGGACGCCGTCGGGGACAAGTATCCGGTCGGTGCCAAGATCAACGGCGAGGTCGTCAACGTCATGAGCTACGGCGCGTTCGTGAAGCTCGAAGACGGCATTGAAGGTCTGGTTCACATCAGCGAGATGTCCTGGACCAAGCGCATCAACCACCCGACCGAGATCGTCCAGATCGGCGACAAGGTCGATGTGGTCGTGCTCGGCATCAACAAAGAGAAGCAGGAAATCTCGCTGGGTATGAAGCAGACGTTGCCCAATCCTTGGGACGATGTCGCCGCCAAGTACCCGCCGGGTGCCAACGTCAAAGGCGTGGTTCGCAATCTTACGAACTACGGTGCGTTCATCGAACTCGAAGAAGGAGTCGATGCGTTGCTGCACGTCAGCGACATGAGCTGGACTCGGAAGATTTCACACGCCAGCGAAATGCTCAAGAAGGGGCAAGAGCTGGAATGCCAAGTCCTCATGGTCGATCAAGAGCGCAAGCGCATTGCACTCGGCCTAAAGCAGCTCGCCAGCGATCCGTGGGCGACCGACATCCCGTCGAAGTTCCAACCGGGCGAAGTGGTCAAAGGCAAGGTCACGAAGATCACTAACTTCGGAGTCTTCGTCGAACTGGCTCCCGAACTCGAAGGTCTCTTGCACATCTCCGAACTGGGAGACACCAAAGTCGAGAATCCGGAAGAACTGGTCAAAGTCGGCGACGAGTTGGAAGTCCGCGTTCTGCGTGTGGACACCGACGATCGCAAGATCGGCCTCAGCCGCAAGCTGACCGGCGAGATCAAAACCGACGACCCGGCCGCTGCCCCTGTCCCGCGCGAGCAACTCAAGGGTGGCATGGGCGAAGCTGGTGCCGGCCCGCTGTTCACGCTGGGTGGAGGCGACAAACAATAGAAGTGTTGTGACGATCCGCCCCAGCGTGCTGGCCCGACCAACACGCTGGGGCCTTTTCTTGCGCTTTAGCATAGGGGTCAGGCACCGCAAAATTCAAAATTGGCGGAGTGAAGTCTTGGATGCAAACTCAGCGTGACTCCGCCAATTTTGATTTTTGCGGTGCCTGACCCGGTTGGTATCCAACATGTCCGATGCCGGTCTCACACCTGGAGCCATGCGAGCACTCGACGGTGCCGGTCGCTTCGCTTGGGCGGCCGGTGCGATGGCGGCCGAGCCAGCGCATCTTTTGTGGGCGTTGTCGCTGGATGAAACGCGAGCCAGCGAATTGCTCGCACAGTGCGGGATCGACATCGCAGCCATTGGCTCACGATTTCCGCGCACAGCGAATGGGGACGACTCGCTTGAACCGCCACCGGTACCGATTCCGCTCAGTCCGCTCTTGTCCGACGTCGTCCGTGAAGCGCGTGAGTTGGCCAGGGATCTGTGTCTCGACGATGTAGCCGGGACCGAGCATTTGCTGTCCGCATTGGTGATCGTCGACGAGACCATTGCCGAGTTCTTCCGCCCATTCGGACTGAACGCCCCGGGCTTGCGCGAGCGACTGCAACAACCACTCCTCATCGCCACGCAACCGATCGTTCCCGAATTTGAAATTTATTGGCAACCGCCGACCGACACGGACCTGATCGACACGTTACGCACGCTCGACGCAGCAGCGAATCGCGCTCGCGAGGGACTGCGCGTCGTCGAGGACTTCGTGCGCTTCTCGCTCGACGACGCGCATCTCTCACGGCTGCTCAAGGAACTGCGGCACGAACTGACCGAACGGCTCTTGGACCTCGACCGGCTGGGACTGACCGCTGCGCGTGACACGCTCGGCGACGTCGGCACGCGCATCAAAACATCACGTGAGCAAACTCGTCTGCGCCCCATCGACGTCGTTGTCGCCAATTGCCGCCGAGTCGAAGAGGCACTGCGCACGCTCGAAGAATTTTCCAAACTGCTGCTCGGCCACATGGCGGATGGCTCCGCGGGCGAAGAGTCCACGAATTCGCCGCAGCCGCACCCACGACTCGCCGACCCACATTTGCCGGCGCATCTGGAACAACTTCGCTACCGGCTCTACACGGTTGAGAAAGCGTTGACGACCACACTCGCCTCGCGCCAGCGGCTCGCCGGCTGCGACTTGTACTTGCTCGTGACCGAGTCACTGTGCCATCACGGCATTGGCCCGGCCATTCGACAAGCGCTCGCGGCGGGAGTGCGCATTGTGCAACTCCGCGAGAAGAGCATGACCGACCGCCAACTCATGGAAGCTGCTCACCGTGTGCGCGAATGGACGCGCGAGGCGGACGCGCTCTTCATCATGAATGACCGCCCCGACCTCGCCGTGCTCGCCGATGCCGACGGCGTGCATGTTGGCCAAGACGAACTTTCGGTGCG
>CAMDDX010000076.1 GCA_945893075.1 Planctomyces sp. SH-PL62
CCACCTGCTCCCGAACCGCTGGCATCAACAACCCTGATTTCACTTGTGGCACATCATCCATGATCGACTCCAGAAAGAGGTTCCGAACATTTCTAACCTCATTCTGACAGCTCCTTATTCATCGCGCCAGCCAAAATTGGCACACCCAAATCACGACCGTTGGCCTCTGTTTTCCGGCCGAAAGCCGTGAGCCGAAAGCCGGCAGCCGTGATCCCAAACTCTTTCAGCCAAGCCACTCTTCTTCTACACCTTGCCTCGAAAACATTCTCCTCGCAACGGACAGACAACGAACAATGGGACAAGTTCAGCCAACGACTCGCGCTGCCATCATCGGCTCCGCCAAGACCATCGTCGTGAAAGTCGGCACGAACGTGCTGTCGAAAGACGACGACACGCTCGACCTCGACCGCATCGAATCACTCTGCGATCAGGTGCTGCGGATTCTGGATTCCGGCCGCAAGGTGGTGATGGTCAGCAGCGGCGCGATCGGCGCGGGCATGGGGTTGCTGAAGTTGAAGCACCGGCCGAAGGACTTGCCGCATCTACAGGCCGCAGCGGCGGTCGGACAGGCGCATTTGATTCGACTCTACAACGATTGCCTGCAACGCCGAGGCTATTCCGCCGCGCAACTGTTGCTGACCGCCAACGACTTCAAGAGCCGCACGCGCTATCTCAATGTGCGGAACACGCTCAACACGTTGTTCGAATACAAGGTCGTGCCGATCATCAACGAGAACGACACGGTCAGCATCGCCGAGATCAAATTCGGCGACAACGACCAGCTCGCCGCGATGGTCACCGGCCTGATGGACTCGCCGCTGCTGGTGATCCTGAGCGTCGTCGCCGGCCTGTACGACGGCGATCCCGCCAAGTCCGGCAGCAAATTGATTCCGCTGGTCGTCTCGTGGGACGCTGCGCTGCGCACGCTGGCCGTCGAATCGAAAAGCGCGCGGGGGACTGGGGGGATGCAATCGAAGCTCGATGCGGTTCGCATCGCGACGGCCGTTGGCGAAGATGTCATTATCGCCGACGGCACACAGCCCAGAGTGCTTGACGAGATTCTCTCCGGCAAGGACGTCGGCACGCTGTTCCTCGGCAAGCACAAAGCGGTCCCGGCCTGGAAGCGCTGGATCGGCTTCACGGTCAAACCGAAAGGCCGCTTCCGCCTCGATGCCGGAGCACGCCGCGCGGTCGAGCATCAAGGCAAATCACTCCTCGCCGCCGGCATCAAATCGGTCGTCGGAGAATTCGCTCGCGGAGAAGTCGTCGCGTTGGAAGACGAACACGGCGAAGAGTTCGCTCGTGGCCTGACAAATTTTGATTCGCGTGAAACACGACTCGTCGCCGGCAAAAAAACGGCCGACATCGCGAAGGTGCTTGGCGACGTGCCGTATGCCGAGGTCATCCATCGGGACAATCTCGTCGTGACGTTGTAGCCGACAGAAGCGGGGTCAGGTGTTCTGATTTCTGTTTTGCTGTTGCGATGGAGAGCGAACCGTTGATCGGGTGACTGTCTGCGAACCAAGGTTGGGGTGGATCGCGGGAGCAAAACAGAAATCAGAACACCTGACCCCTGAGCGAGTCACGCGGTCACTTCTTGCCGATGCAATACAAAGCGCGGTCGGTGCGCAGCAGCAACTGGCCGTTGTGAACGGCGGGCGAGGCATTCGTGCGGCTGTCGTCTTCGGCGAACGTGTTGTGAGCCAGCAATTCGTATTCGGGCTTGGCCGCGACGACATACGTGCCGTTGCGTTGTGACACGTAATACAGCTTGCCATCGGCCAGCACGGCGGACGACCAGATGGTGCCGGCATTCGGTTCCAATCGCTTCTCGTAAACGAACTCACCGGTCGTCGCGTTCTGGCAGCAGACGATGCCGCCGCCGTCGTTGGCCCAGTACAGATGGCCGTCGAGATAGATCGGCGAGCCGACGTTGGAGCCTTTCTTCTGCCGCCACACGCCGTGCGATTCCGTGACATCGCCGCTTCCGCCGGCGCGCACGGCCAACGACGTGTGACCTCCGCCAATCGCAAACACAACGTCGCCGTGCGCCACCACGCTGGGGCAGACATAGCGATGCACTCCGTCCGCGTTCCACAGCGGCTTGCCATCATTCGGATCGAAGCTCAGCAGACGGTTTTCCGTGCTGACGACCAATTCGCGGCGTGATGCCGCCGTGACCAGCAGCGGAGTATTCCAGGCCGAGCGAACTCCGCCGGCGCGCCACACTTCTTTGCCGGACAGCTTGTCCAACGCGACCAGCGATCCGCTCTCAACGCTCGCGTTGACGAGCAGCAGTTTGTCGAACAACACCGGCGAGCACCCCGATCCCCAACCGTGAGTCCCGTCGCCGACGCTGGCATGCCAGATTTGATTGCCATCCAAGTCCAAGCAAAACACGCCGGACTTTCCGAAGAACACATATAGCCGCTCGCCATCGCTGATCGGTGTGCTGGCGGCATAGCCGTGATACGAGCCTTCGCCTTGGTATTGATGTTCGGGCAGCTTCGGCTCAAACGGTTTGCTCCAGAGCACCTTGCCGGTGGCGCGCTCAAAACAGAGCAGATGCCGTACGAGTTCCTTCTGATCCCCTTTGCTCGGTTCCAAGCCGTAGCCGGTGTAGCACGTCACATAGACGCGGTTGCCAACCACGATCGGGCAGGACGACCCTGGCCCTGGTAGCTCAGCTTTCCAAGCGATGTTGTCGGTCGCTGACCATTTGGTCGGCGTCCCTTTGTCGTCGCTGATCCCCAACCCGCCGGGGCCTCGAAACTGAGTCCAATCACCGCCGAAAGCAGCCGACGCGAGAAACATCATCAACGCAAATGACTGCACGAGGCGAACGGACATCGCTGGCTCCTCAGGAAGGGGATGGCGGAAAGTAGACCGGTCACTCCGTGACCGGAACGTTCGAGTCACGGAGTGACTCGCCTACTTTTCATTCTGCGGGTCAACTTAACTTGGCAGGATCGTATCGTGCTGAATGGGAAATTCACGTCTTAAGAGATAGCCTGACCGCGTCGGGCGGAATTGAAACAACGGCTTTCCATTCGGAGTTCCTCTCATGCGAATCGTCACCGGCGGTGTGCTTCACGAGACCAGTACATTTGCGAGCGGCCTGACGGTCGTGCGTGATTTCGAGACCGGCATCGGCTGTGCTCGCGGGAGCGAGATTGTCGACAAATATCGCGGCGCGAATTTTTGTGTTGGCGGGTTCATCGACGGTGCGGAGAAGCACGGCTTTGAATTGATCCCGCTGTTGTGGGCGTTCGCGTTTCCGAGTGCGGTCATCGAGCGGGCCAGTTACGACACGTTGAAGAACGAATTCCTCGACGGTGTGCGGCGCGAGATGGGGCAGGGGATTGATGGCGTACTGCTCGATCTGCATGGGGCGATGGTGGTCGAAGGGATCGACGACGGAGATGGTGACTTCATGGCGTCGGTGCGTGAGGTCGTCGGACCGAACATACCGATCATCGTGACGACTGACTTGCATGGGAATCACGCTCCGCTGCGAGTCGCGGCTGCGGACGCGGTTATCGGTTACGACACGTACCCGCACATCGACATGGCTGAGCGTGGCCGCGAGGCGGCTGACTTGATCGTGCGGGCGATTCGGGGCGAAGTGCGGCCGGTCAGCGCGATCCGTCAGTTGCCGTTGTTCTGGAGCGCCGCTTGCCAAGTGACGGCTCATCCGCCGATGGATGAACTCTTGCGGTTGGTTCACGAGGTCGAGCGACGTCCCGGCCTGTTGTCGGCGACGATCTCCACCGGCTTTCCGTGGGCCGACGTGCCGGACATGGGAGCGTCGGTGATCGTCGTGGCGGATGGGGACCGCGCGGCGGCGCAGGCTGCGGCCAATGAGATCGGTGATTGGGTGTGGGCTCGCCGCGAGCGATGGTACAAGCAGCCGCCGACGGTGAAAGCCGCGATTGCCGAAGGGCAGAAGGTCGGCCGTTTCCCGATCATGTTGGCCGACATGGCCGACAACACTGGCGGTGGTGCTCCGGGGGATTCGACCGAGGTGTTGCGGACTTTCGTGGAGCAAGACTTGTTGGATGCACTGGTCCTTTACATGGTCGATCCCGATGTCGCGAAGCAAGTTCACGCCGCCGGCGTCGGAGCGAAGTTGCACGTCGAACTCGGCGGCAAGTCCGATCCGATTCAAGGTCCGCCGCTGCCGCTCGATGTGGAAGTGATCGCGTTGTCCGATGGCCGGTTCCGCTACGACGGGCCGATGTATGCCGGCGTCAATGGCGAGCTTGGTCTCTCGGCGTGGCTGCGGTTTCGGGGGATCAACATCGTCGTGGTCAGCGTCCGCATGCAGCCGCTCGATCAAGCGTTCGCGCGGTCGTTTGGGATCGACTGCTCGAAGATGAAATACATCTCGGTGAAGTCGGCGGTGCATTTCCGATCTGGCTTCGAGCAACTCGGCGGACAGATCTTCAACATCAATGCCAGCGCGATTCATTCGCATGACTTCGCGTCGCTGCCGTATCGGCGACGCCGGAAGATGTGGCCGCTGGACCCCGTAGCTTGACTCTCCGAGTCGGGTTGTTTTGTACGAGAGGCCCCGACTCGGAGAGTCAGGCGAGGGTGATGAAAAAAAACGACTTGACGGAGTTCGCTAAGGCTAAAACCTGTTTGTCTTATTTCACGGCTTCGCCCCAACGGGGCAAGACTCGATAGCCCAGGGCGCAGCCCTGGGTTACGGAACGACGAACATTTTCAAGCCCCAACGGGGCGTGACTCCACGGAAAGGTCGCGCGAGTTTCGCCCCGTTGGGGCTGGGCGTGGTGCGCGAATTCGTGCCCCAGGGCTGCGCCCTGGGCTTTCGAGTTTCGACCCTTTGGGCCGGGAAGCAAGAAACAATTCCCACCCGATCACGAGGGTTCGTCGATCCTCATTTTGCATCACCCCAGAGTCAGGCTACGGCTGGCTACTTCGCATTCGCGACTTCGGATTGAGCGGTTTGCGGAGCTTCCGTTGTTGCGCGGCCTTGGTCTTTCGCGGAGACAGGTTGTGGCGGACGGAGGAAATAGACTCCGACCGCGATCAACAGTGCGGTTGCGAGGACGCTGACGACCACCGTCGTGGCGGGATGTCGGCGGACGATCTCGACCAAGGCTGGCGATTCGGGAGGCTTGGATCTGAGCACGATCTTCTTCGGAACTGTCTCCGTTGCGGGCACGGGTTTGCCAGTCCTGGAAGCCTGCCCTTTCGGCGCATCGGACGGACTCGGTCTCGACGTGGTCGCCGGACTGGGAGTGACTCCCGATTTCGCTTTGGTGACAGCCGGCGTCGCGGCGATCGCATCATTGTGGGCGAGCTGACGGGTCGTGGCTTTCGACGGAGATTTGAGGCTCGTGACTTCGTCCAGGTCGCTAGGCAACTCGGTCTCAGTTGTCTTGCGGGAATTGTCCAGCAGGTCTTTCAACCGCAGCGCGGCGTACATTGGCAGATGCTGCTCTTTCCATTCGTGGGAAGCGTTCTCGAACAACCAGGAGGTCAGGTCATCGGCGAGTTCTCGGCCGGTCTGGTAGCGGTCCTCGCGTTTCTTCGCGAGCGTCCGATCGAGGATCTTCACCAGCGATTCGGGCACGTCGGGTCGTTCGTTCGTGACGAGCGGCGCGGGTTGTGATTGGTGAGCCATCAGGCGTTGGACCAGCGTCCCTTCGGTGAACGGCGGATGGCCGGTGAGCGCGCAATAGAACGTGCAGCCGAGGCCGTAGATGTCGGCTCGCGAATCGACGCTGTGGCTGTCGATCGCCTGTTCCGGGGCGAGATAGTCGGCGGTGCCGATGACTCGTTCGTCGTGTTTCAGCGTCAGTGATTCTTCGTCGGTCGTTTTGAAGAAGCGGGCCAGGCCAAGGTCGAGGATTTTGATTTGGCCCTCCGTCGTGAGCAACAAATTGTCCGGCTTGATGTCGCGGTGGACCATGCTCTTGGCGTGCGCGTGAGCCAAACCTTCGGCCGCTTGCCGAATGACATCGGCGACCGTCACTAAATCGAGTCGATGATCTTCTTGCTCGTTGATGAGGTTCGTCAGCAGCTTGCCCTCGACGTACTCCATGACGAGGAAATGGATGTCGGTGCCGGCCTCCACCTGCTTATCGACGTCGAACGCGCGGATGATGTTCGGGTGACTGAGTGCTGCGACGGCCTTCGCCTCGCGGTAGAAGCGACCGAGGTACGACGTGTCGCCGACCTTGTCGGCCGGCAGCACTTTGATCGCCACCAGATGGTCCATGTAAATGTGCCGGCCGAGATACACCGCGCTCATCTGGCCGGTGCCGAGCAGTTGCATCAGGCGATACCGGCCGAGGAAAAAGCCTTTGTGCCGGCCTTGCAGCAGCTTGTCCGCCTGCCAACTGGTGACGAAATCGCGTTTGATGAGTTCTTCGGCGATCACGCGCGAGTCGTTGAAGTCGCCGCCAGCCGCGCGGATCTCGCGGACGACGTTCTCCAGCGGTTCGGCGGCGACCAGTCCGCTGTTGCGAACGCCGTTGACGAACGAGGCGGCAGTGAGTTTGAGGGTCATGGTGCGGTCTCACACAAACAGGGCATGCGAGTGGCGGTCTCGAATGTTCGAGGCGCGGGTGAAGTATTCGTCGGCCAGATGCTCGCGTCCGGCTTCGTGGAACAGGTTGGCAAATCGTTCGAGGGCCGCGGTCAGTTCGTCCGAGTCCGCTCCGAACTTTCGTTCGCGAAGCTTCATCGCTCGTTCGACGGCGTCTGCGGCGTCGTCATCGCCGCTTGCGATCCGCACTTCGGCGAATTGCTCGACGGTCGGGATCATGTTTGGGTGCTTGGCTCCGTGCAGTCGCTCGGCCAGCGTGACGAGTTGCTGCGATGATTCCAGAGCCTGATCGAATTGCATCTGTCGCAGATACAGCTTCGTGAGCCGACTGAGGGCCGGCACCGACTCGCCGGGTCGCGCTTGTTGATGCGGTTCGCGCAGTGCCAACTCTTCGCGCGAGAGTGATTCCACGTCATCGAGCCGGTTGAGCGCCAACTGCGCATCAGCGAGCGTTCCCAGCACATCAGCGTGCAACAGCGGCAGCAGGCCGAGAGTGCGGACATGCTTCTTGCGAATCGCAGCGCAGAGTTCGATGGCTCGTTCCGATTCCTTGTCGGCGACCATCAGTTTGGCCAGCCGGTGCATCCCCTCGGCCACCGACTTGTGAGCTTCACCCAGTTGCTTGCGACGGATTTCGAGTGCCTTGCGATACGACTTCTCGGCGGTTGCATGATCGCCGCGAGCGACCGTCGCGTCGCCGACCAACACGAGCGTCGTGGCGACGTCGGGATGATCTCCCCCCAGCACGTCGCGCTGCACGTCCAACGCGCGGCGATAGAAAAGTTCGGCTTGCTCGAAGTTGTTGCGGGCCGCATGCAAGTTGCCGTAGGTGCTGTAAGTCAACGCGATCGCCGCGTCGCGCGCGTTGCGGCGGCTGTCCTGGATTTCGACCGCTCGCGACAAGACCTGCTGCGCACTGCCGTGCTGACCGCACTCGATGTGCAGGCGTCCGAGAGACGTCAACGTCAACGCAAGATGCGGATCGTTCGGTCCGAACGCTTTCTCATAGATGTCGGCCGCTTGGCGATAGATCGACTCGGCCTCGTAAGAACGACCGGCTGCCAGCACGACCTCGGCCAACCGACGCAACATCTCCGCGTGCAAGGCGGGATGCGATTGCGACCGAGCTTCCCGAATCGCGAGCGCCCGTTTGAAGAGCGACTCCGCCGCTTTGTAGCGGCCGTCATCAAAGCGGATCGTGGCGAGGTTCGCCCAACTTTGCGCGACCAGCGGATGCTTGCGGCCGACGGCCCGGCGGCGTGTCCACAGGGCCTTGACCGCTTGATTCCAGGCTTCGCGATGCTGGCCCTGTAACCGGAAGACTTCGGCCAGATTGTTGAGAGTCGTCGAAACCGCGAGATCATTGACTGTGCCATCGACCTTCATGATCTGCACGTTGAGCTTCAGCAGTCGTGCCGCGAGATAATACTCGCCGCGTGCGACATGCAGCGCGGCGAGATTGTTCCGCGTGCGCATCATCTCCGGTGTCGTGGTGTGGATCTTACCGCCGAGTAGTTCGAGCGCCCGTTTGCAGTGATCCATCGCCTCGGTGTAGCGCGCGTCGGCGTACAGAGCTTCCGCCAATTGGTTCAGCAGGATCGCCAAATGCACGCGACGTTCGTCGCCGTAGGTCTCGACGATCCGTTGTGCTCGCCGCAGCAGCACGATCGCGGCCGTGGGGCGTTGCAACTCCATCTCCAGGGTGGCGAGTTGCGCAATGATGTCGGCGACTTGGTAATGCCCCTCGCCCAACGCGGCGATGCGAATTTCCAGAGACTCATCCAACAGCGGCCGGACTTCCGCGTAGCGATGCTGGTCAAAATAGAGTTTCGCCAGCCACTGCAACGCCGGAAACAACTGCGGATCGCGAGCCGGAACCTGGCTTCTAAGATTCGCCAGCTTCTGAAGCCTCTCGCTTTCGTGGACGTCGTGTTCCGGCATAACCAACTCTCAGGAGATTCTCGATTTTTGTTTTTCGATTTCCGATTGAGATTGCGGTTCAATCGAAAATCAAAAAACGTCAATCAAAAATTCGTTTAGTTCTTGCCCATCATGGCGTGGATGCTTTCGCCATCGACGATGTCGTAAGCCAGTTCGCTGTCGTGTCCGCTGTTCACGGCCTCGCGATCGGTCGCCAGCTTGGCTCGTGACGACGACCGCGACTTCGTGGCGGCTTGAGCCTCTTCGGCCTCGGTCTTCTCATCCAAAGCCTGCATCAGCGATTGGTAGACCGAAAGTTGCACTTCCGGCGACTGAAACGAATTCACGACCGAAGCAATGCCCGGCAGATACGCGGTCAAGACTCTCCAACGTGAAGCACTCATCGGCGGGACTCCGAAAAAGGAGGTCAAACTTGGAGAGCGACGATGAATCGTCGCTCTCCAATTCGGTTGTAGCCACGTTCGCCAGAACGTGGGGTGTCTCTGGTTGGCCCACGTTCTGGTCCGCCGCGGCGGATGGCTACGTTTCTGAAACCGCTGCTATTGCAGCAATGCGCTCTTCGAGAGATTCGCCGCGAGTTGGTCGGCCGTTTTGTCGGCGTCGCTCTTCGCGACCGAGACCGTCGGAACGCTCGGCTTTTTGGCGGGTGAATCGAAGACCGAATCCGTGAACACCGAAGCGGCCGGCGCGAGCGGTGTGACCGTGACTTTCGGAATCTCAATCGGCAATGAGGTGACGTTGCCGCCGACTTGCAGTCGGCCGTTGAACGTGGAGCCCGATTCGACGTTGAGGTCTTTGGTGATCACGTCTCCGAGAATCGTGCCGCTCGAGTTGATGACCAGCAGGCCCAACGCTTTGACGGTGCCGTGTACTCGGCCGGCGATCTCGGCGTGTTGAGCGAGAATGTTCCCTTCGATAAGCGCAGACGGGCCGCAAACCAGTTTGGTCTTGGTCGTGACATCCCCTTTGACGATCCCTTCGACCATCAAGTCCCCTTCGGCATGAACGTTGCCTTCGATGACCGTCCCTTTGCCGATCAAGTTTTGGAGCGTGCCGTGCGACTCGGTGGACGCGGCGACATTCGATTTTTGCTCTTCTTCGAGCGTTGTCTGCAAGTCGTCGATGTTCTGGCTGACCGTCGCCATCGTCGTCGAGCCATCGCTGTTGCTGCCGTATGTTGTCTTCTTGGCCGTCTTCGTTCCGAACATGCTGACTCCCCTGTTGCCTGGTGAATGAATGGAATGGGCTGGAGGACACCGCAGGCGCACTTTCCGTGCGTAGCTCGACGGGCCACTAACTGTCCGTCAGGTTTTTGCAAAACGCATTCGGAGCCGCGGCATTCCGTGGGCAGGTCCCGGACGACAAGAGAAATGCGAGCGGTCGCAACGGTCGTAGTAATGGTTCGGCCGGATAGTCTGCGGGACCGGCACAGCGTGTTGGCTTTGATCGCCATGCTTCAGAGACGAAACGGTTCGCCGACTCACTCGACTCGTTGTCGAATCGCCCCATGCGATTCCGAAAGGCCACGCGCCGAGAACCTCAGAGGAATCGCTGAGGCTCGGCCGATCCGCACAGTCTGACCGCCAAGTGTCAGGCCAGGTTCAAGCGGCGCGGCGTTCCGGCGTCGAGTTCGCATGGTTGATCGGCAGCGACAACAGCAGCTCGACCGTTCGCGCGGCAGCTCCTTGTTGAGTCGCGACGAAAGCCTTCGCACGCACGCCAAGTTCATGGACAATCGCTGGCGACTTCAGCAACTCTCGCACGGCGCTCGTCATCTCTTGCTCGGACCGCACGACACGCGCGGCGTCTCGTGCGAGAAGTTGTTCCACGATGTCGCGAAAGTTGCAGGTGTTCGGCCCAAACAACACCGCCGCGCCGTAGGCCGCTGGTTCGAGCATGTTCTGCCCGCCGCGCTGAGTCAGACTGCCGCCGACAAACGCGATGTCCGCCAATCCCCAGCACGCTCCGAGTTCTCCCAGCGTGTCGAGCAACAGAATCGGTCCGGGGTCAGGCACCGCAGAATTCAGAATTGGCGGGATTGAGTTTTGAGTGGAATCAACGCGCTGCTCCGCCAATTCTGAATTCTGCGGTGCCTGACCCCTGTCTGTAGATCGTCGCAGCAACGGCCAGCCGCGCGAGGCGACCAGTGCCGCGACTTCTTCAAACCGTTCCTTGTGACGCGGGACGAGAATCAAGCGGAGGTTTGGAAACTCATTGCGCAGCGTCTGCCAAGTGTCGAGAGCGAATGCTTCCTCCGGCGCTTGCGTGCTACCGGCAATGAAGACTTTCTCTTCGGGATGCAATCCGAAGAACTCACGCAGTTCGGTCGTCTTCGGATTCGAGCGATCGGAACGAACGCCGTCGAACTTGACCGAGCCAGTGACGTGCAGCCGGTCACGCGGTGCTCCGAGTGCGAGCAGACGATCGGAGTGCTCATTGTTCTGCGCGGCCAGCAGGTCGAAGCCGCGCAGCAGCCGGGCGATCAGGGGGCGAATTCGGCGATAGCCACGGAAGCTCTTTTCGCTGACTCGGCCGTTGATGAGGGCCAGCGGAATGCCGAGTCGATTCGCGGACAGGACAAAGTTCGGCCAAAGCTCCAATTCCACCAGCACGATTGCCGACGGCTTGATTCGTGCGATCGCGCGATGCGTGGCCCAACTGAAGTCGAGCGGAAAATAACAGACGGTGTGTTGCGGATATTCCTTCTTGGCGACATCGAGTCCTGTGCGTGTCGTGGTCGTGATCACGAAGTCCCAGTCCGGCCGCTGGGCCGCGAGCAGTTTCATCATCGGCCGCAGTTGCAGGACCTCGCCGACGCTCACCGCGTGCAGCCAGAGGCAGGGTTTGGAACCGCTCCGTTCCGGCAGTTGGCCCCAGAGTTTCTCCGCCCATCCATCGCGATACTTGCCCAGCACCCAGCGGCGATACAGCAGCACCGGCGAGACAGCCAGCAGCAACGCGACGTAACCAAGATTCAAAAGCCAGGGCATCCATGCCTCACCTTGGAGTGCGGTGGCTCGACACCGCCCTCCATTCAATTGGAATAGTGATCCTCATCATCCAAGAACCGCCACTACGAACGTTGCCTGACCGACGGCCATTTTCACAGAGATCAAGAACTTCATTTCCATTGAATGGAGGGCTGCGTCGAGCCGCAGCACTCCAGGGTTGAGCACCGCAGTCTATCCAATCGCTCCGTGACACTTTTTGAACTTCTTGCCGCTGCCGCAAGGACAGGGATCGTTGCGGCCGACTTGCGGGGCGAGATTGCGAATCGGCTGCACGGGCGGCGGAGTTGGTTCGGACGAATTGGTGCGGACGTCGCCAGCGTCCATGCCTTGCGGTGGTCCGGATTCCGTGGCGGCCTCTTCGCGGAACTCGGCGTGCGAGGCGGCGCTTTCGTGGAAGACCGATTGGGCGACTTCCGAGCTTTCCCGTTCGAGGCGGAAGATTGCAGACGTGACTTGCAGGCCGATGGTCTTCCACATCGTGTGGAACGCGGCCATGCCTTCGCGGCGGTATTCGGTCTTCGGATCTTTCTGAGCGTAGCTCGACAACCCGATGCCCGACCGCACGTAGTCCATGTAATAGAGGTGCTCTTTCCACGCGCTGTCGAGCACTTCGAGGATCAGCGTCCGCTCGGTATGACTCATCTCCGGACGGAACCGGTTGTCGTAGGCACCGAGCACCAATTGCTCGACATCTTCGCGGCTGCGATGGCGGAGTTCTTCGACCGTGCAGCCGAGTTGCAGAACTTCGTTCGACCAATTGACCAAGGACGCGAGACCATCCGCGTTCGGTAGGACCGGGCCGCTGACTTTGTCCTCGGGATTCGGATCGGGATACGTTTGAGTCAGCAATTCCTTAAGCCGCTGCGACAGCGAGCCGTCGCCGAAGTAGTCGGAGCTGAGTTGGTACAACCGCTTGGCGAGATCATCCAGCGTTTTTCCGCTGAACTCGGCCGGTTGCAGGTCGGTGCGGAAGCGAGCATTCGCCCAGCCGAGAATCCGTTCGAGCAACGCCCCCGGATCGTTCTGTGTGCCCGGCGAGTTGAGGAACGTGTTGATGGCGATCTCGACCGGGAACGCGATCTCTTTGGCTTGCAGATGCTTTTCGAGTTTCTCCTGCACGATGGCGATGACCTTTTCGGTATCGCGCGAATCAATGTCGGCCGGATCGCAGCGCAGGCCAAATTGCTGGCCGAGCCAGGAAGAGAGCGAGAACTGACAGAACTGGGCGTGCATCAGCGTGTCGAGCGGCGACAGATCGAACTTGTCGATGGCGGTCATCGCGAGCGGGCGGATGAATTCAAATAAATCGTCGCGGCCGACTTTCCGAAGCGCGACATCGGTCAGTTGGCAGCCAAATTGGGCGTTGGACCAATGCGCCATCGCCTTCCAGTTCCAGTTGTTCTCTTCGTCGGCGAGCGACAGGTTCTCGTTGATCGCTTCCAGAATCTGGTCTTCGTACTGCCGTTGGGCTTGGTCGCGCAGGTAGTTCGTGAACGGCTCGCGATCCATGTCACGGATGTCGTTCGGCTCGAACTTGAGGTGCAGTTCGTCTTTCGCCCACGAGCAGATGGATTCCCAACGATAGTCCTTCGCCCAGAAGTGCCGCACCCACTGATCGACCTGCTGAGCGATCATGTCGAGCACGAGTTGCCGGCAGTTGCGACCGTCAAGAATCCGCTGGCGGTACGAGTAGACGTGCTTACGTTGCGCGTCCATGACCTCGTCGTACTCCAGCAAGTTCTTGCGGACGTCGAAGTGATGCTCCTCGACTTTCTTTTGAGCGGCTTCGATTCGTTTGGTGACCATCTTGCTTTCGATGGCCTCGCCGTCCTGCATACCCATGCGAGTCAGGATGTTTTTGACCCACTCGCCGGCAAACTTCCGCATCAGGTCGTCTTCGAGTGACAGGAAGAACCGGCTCGATCCCGGATCGCCTTGCCGGCCGGCGCGGCCGCGCAATTGCAAGTCGATGCGGCGTGCGTCGTGTCGTTCGGAACCGATGACATGCAGTCCGCCGACCTCGGTGACCTTGTGGCCTTCTGCGGCCATCCCTTCGCGATCGGAAATCTCTTTCGTGAGGGCGTCCCATTCCGACTTCGGGACGTCGAGCCGCGTCGCGTACTTCTTGCCGAGTTCTTTCCACGCGGGATATTCCGGGTTGCCGCCGAGGATGATGTCGGTGCCGCGGCCAGCCATGTTCGTGGCGATCGTCACCGAGTTGAGCCGTCCCGCTTGAGCGATGATCTCGGCCTCACGCTCGTGATTCTTGGCGTTCAACACCTCGTGCTTGATGCCGTACTTCTTGAGGTACTGCGAGAGGTGCTCGGACTTCTCGATGCTGACCGTGCCGACGAGCAGCGGTCGGCCGGTGGCGTGCTCGCGTTTGATTTCGTCGGTGATCGCCGTCCATTTTTCGTGTTCGCTGCGGAAGATCACGTCCGGGAAATTGACGCGGTGCATCGGCCGATTGGTCGGGATCGAGACCACATCCAGCTTGTAGATGCGCCAAAATTCTTCCGACTCGGTCATGGCCGTGCCGGTCATGCCCCCCAGTTTTTTGTAGAGCTTGAAGTAGTTCTGCAACGTGATTGTGGCGAGCGTCTGCGTCTCTTCTTTGATCTGCACGCCTTCCTTCGCCTCGACCGATTGATGTAGCCCGTCGGACCATTGGCGGCCGGGCATCTTGCGGCCGGTGAACTCATCGACGATGACGACCTCACCCCCTTCGACGACGTAATTCACATCGAGCTTGTAGAGGAAGTGCGCCTTCAACGAGTTATCGATCAGATGCGGCCACTCCATGTTGCCGGCGGTATAAAAACTCTCGACGCCCGCGAGTTGCTCGGCTTGCCGGATGCCCTCGTCGGTGAGATGGCAGGTGTGCTCTTTCTCTTTGACCTCGAAGTGAAGGTCGCGTTTGAGCTGCCGAGCGATCCAATCGGCCTTCGGGTATTTGGTGATATCGTCCGCCGCCGAGCCGGAGATGATCAGCGGCGTGCGGGCCTCGTCGATCAGGATATTGTCGATCTCATCGACGATGGCGAAGTCGAGCCGTCCTTGTGCTTGCTGCTCGCGAGTCGGCTTCATGTTGTCGCGGAGGTAGTCGAAGCCGAACTCGTTGTTCGTGCCGTAGGTGATGTCGCAGGCATACGCCGGGTGCCGTTCGTGCGGCGACATGTGCGACTGAATCGCCCCCACCGTCAGGCCGAGTCCTAAATGTGCCGGCCCCATCCATTCCATGTCGCGTTTGGCGAGGTAATCGTTGACCGTGACGATATGCACCTTGCCGGCCAGTCCGTTGAGAAACGCCGGCAGCGTCGAGACCAGCGTCTTGCCTTCGCCGGTGACCATCTCGGAGATCATGCCCTTGTGCAGGATGTAGCCTCCGAGCATCTGCACGTCGTAGTGCCGCATCTTGAGATAGCGTTTGCTCGACTCACGCATCGCCGCGAAAGCATCGGGCAGCAGATCGTCCAGCGCCTTTCCGTCGGCAAGCTGTGCTCGAAACTTGCTGGCCGATCCACGCAACTCCGCGTCCGAAAGTTTCTCGTAGTCCGGCTCAAGCTGATTGATGCGGTCGAGCGTCGAGCCGGGGATGATTTTCGTCGAGCCGTCTTTCTCGCGTGCAAAGCCGATGTTTCGCACGCGGCGTTCGTTCGACGAGCCGAACAGTTTCGTGACGAGGCGTTCGACTTTGCCGGTCGCCATGCTGAAGACTTCGCCGACGGTATCAAGAATGTCCATTGTGGGGTCTCAAAAAGGGTCGCTGTCTCGCTCCGCGAGACGATCTTTGGAGTGCGGCGTGTCAGCACCGCTTTTGTCGCGGAAGATCAGAAATCCAAAGCGGTGCTGACACACCGCACTCCAAAGGGCCTCGCGAAGCGAGAGGGCGAGGTGAAAGCACTCGGCACGGCAGACATCCTGTGTCATGGTTTGGGCGACGCGCCGAGGCATCGGTGATTCGTCTCTCGCGGCGTTGTCTTGATCGAAAATTTCACCGAGCCACAGTTGCCTCATGCGACTGCTAACTCGTGACGCCCACGCCGGTTGTTCAAACGGGGGCGGAGTCTAGGTCGCTGAAATCAGAGGGTCAATGGCGTTGTCGCGGTCTGCTAGGACGCCGCCCCGCTCGCCTGAATCAATCTTGGCGCGGCCTTGCTCGCCAACACCGAGTTGTTGATAAAACTTTCAAAATCGCAGTCGCAGTTCCGTCCCATTTTGCAATCGCATGGATGAACCAACTCATTCGCCGTACCTTGGAAGGTGAGTACGAACCATGTCCGACTTCAATGCGTTCCACAAGTGGCTGGGAATTCCGCCGGAGGAACAGCCGCCGAATTATTATCGTTTGCTGGGGATCACGCTGTTTGAAAAGGACCGCGCGGTCATCATTGCCGCGCTGGATCAACGCCAACTCTTCCTTCAGAAAAAGTCAGTTGGCCCGCAGGGGGACTTGGCCGAGCCGTTGTTGGAGCAGTTGCAGCAAGCGCGGCTCTGTTTACTCAATCGGCTGACGAGAGCCCAATACGACTCGCAACTGCGCCAGCAGGGAGTTGCCGCTCTCGGAACGGCAGCGGCTGCGAATGTTCCGGGCGAGCGGGGCGGCGTCAGCCCTCCGGTCATCTCAACCGCGAACCGGGGGGCTGACGCCGCCTCACTCGCCGAGTCTGCCGACGCATTTCAGTTTCCCGACGAAGTGGAGATCAAAGACGTTTCGGCGATCTCAAAACGCATGGAATGGCGGTCGCGGAAATTGTCTTGGGGCATCAATCTGTTGGTCGTCTGCTGTATTGGCGGCGGAGCTTGGTGGCTGATGAATCGGGGCGTACTGCCGCCGCCGGAAGCATTGTTGCGACCGGCGAACGAACAACGAGAGGCGAAGGACTCTCCTGATCCCGATGCCGGCGAAGAGCCGGAGTCATCCCGCAAACCTCAGCGCGAGGCTGCCGTCGTGAATGACGACAAGCCTCCCATCAAGACGGAACCTCAGGACGACGTGCGCGAACCGCCGCCGAAAACTGCCAGCGTCGTTAGGCGACCGTCCAAATCGTTGGGATCAGCAACCGACACGGCGCGGTTTGCTCGGCATCAGATCGCAGTTGCGGACTTCGCTCTGTCTGCGGATGCGCGTTTCTTGGCAACAGCCGGACCAGCGGGGGATTGCCGTGTCTGGGACGTGACGACAGGTGAGACGACTTCTCGGTTCACCGGACACAACGGTCATGTGCATGCTATCGCGCTCTCGTCCGACGGGGCTCAGGTGTTGTCGTCGGCTGAGACATTGAAGTTATGGAGCGCGAAGACGGGCGATGAACTGGCGGAGCTGAAGACCAACCGTCATCCCTCGCGAGCGATCCTGTTCTGGCCCGGCAATCGACAGGCCGCAACCGCCGGTGCGGGTGCGATTGAAATCTGGGATCTCAAGACTCGGAAGGCGATCCGCATGATTTCTGGAGTCCATCCGTTCTGCGGTTCGCTGGCTCTGACGGAAGACAACCTGACCTTGGCCGCTGTGACTGGCGAGCAAGCCGAAGTCGTCACGCTGTTCCAGGCCATATCGGGAAAGACGATTCGCTCGTTCGTCGGTCCGAAGGTGCGGATCAGTTCGATCGCGTTGTCGAAAGATGGAGCCTCGCTATGGGCTGCGTCGGGCGAACACACGGCACGCCGCTGGGACACCAAGGCCGGCACCACTCAAGCGGTATTCGCTCATGCCGATGTCCTTGCACTGTCTCGCGACGAAACATTGCTGGTGACGGGCGGCTTGAATGGCCTCGTTTCGATTTGGAACGCGAACACCGGCAGCGGATTGTTGCAGCTTCCGCGACAGAAACTACGAATTTTGGACATCGGATTTCTGCCCGACGGCGAACACATTCTGATTGCCGGCGAATCGACCGACACGGACGGCCAGACGGCGACCATTCAGTTGTGGCACCTTCCCAAGCTTGATCCCAACGCGCCCGGCAGCCGGCCTAACTCGATCGCGGTCGCCGGCTCGAAACAGGATGAGGCTCCGTTGAACACCGCACTGGACGCTGCTGTGGTCAAGCTTCCGCTGCCAGCGGAGGAGCAACGTGACGAGTCCAAGAAAACGATCCGCGAGATCTTCAAACAGGACTTCTCCAAAGCCGTGCGCCTGCCCGACAAAGCCAAGTTGGCCGAGAAGTTGTTGGAGCACGCCAAGACCACCACCGACGATCCGGCCAGTCGGTATGTGTTGCTTCAAGAGGCGAACGACTTAGCCAGCTCTGCCGGCGAATTGGATGTTGCAACGAAGATCCTCAACGAACTGACCACGACGTTTGCCGTCGATGTGTTGGACGTGCGGAGTACGACGTTGAAAAAGCTGAGCACCACCGTGAAGACCGGATCTCCTCAGGAACGGCTGGCGGAGGCACTCCTCAAATTGGCCGAAGACTATGCGGCCGCGTCGCAATACGACCCGGCGATCGAAGCGACGAAAACCGCGGCAGTGCTGGCGACGAAAGCGAAGAATCTCAAACTTCGCGACACGGCCAAGAACCGCACCGACGATTACTTGCTCAAAAAGAAATCGTAAGAGGCAAGCGAAGCACTTCCGTCGCAAGTCATGAGCGGCGATTACAGGATGGCTTGCACGGCCTTCTTCAATCGCCCGTTGGTTGAGATGCCGTTGCCGCCGTGAATCGTGTCGGTGCCGGTCCAGTCGAAGAATTGCCCGCCGGCTTCGCGGAGTATTGGCACGAGAGCGGCCGCGTCCCACGGATTCAGCAGGGGATCCAGCATCACATCGCCGCCGGCCACCGCTGACTCGTGCCGGCTTAGCTGGTCATTCAAACGGCGGCGGAGACTCGGTCGCTGAGTTTGGCGGGGCATTGGCGTTGTCACGGTCTGCTCGATCCTCGATCCGTTGCGGTCAACTTCGTTTACGAGATCAGATTGATTTCGCTCTTTCCAGGAAGAGGCTGGACTGCTCCTCGATCAACGTCCGGTGAGCGAGCGCGGCTGCGGTTCACGCAGAAGAAAACGGACGTCAACGTATTGCAGGCCCGGTTGCAGCCGCGCACGATTCTTTCGCCGAGCTTTATGCCTGCATTTCTGTGTGATGTTACGTGGCCCAGTCCGCACAGAGCACTTCGGCTTGTTGCAGCACCAGCTTGGTGGCTTCGTCTTGCAGGTCGGGCGGGTAGCCGTGCTTCTTGAGGATGCGGCGAACCATCACTCGGATTTTGGCTCGTGCCGATTCGCGGACGGTCCAGTCGATCGTGGCACTCTGACGCACGTTGTTGACAAGTTCCGTCGCGATGACCTTCAGTTCGGTGATCCCCATCGCTTGCACGGCGCTGTCGTTCATGGCGAGTGCGTCGTAGAAGCAGACTTCGTCATCGTTGAGGCCCAGGTTCTCACCGCGTTTGGCCGCGTCGCGCAGGTCTTTCGCCAGGTCGATCATTTCCTGAATGACTTCGAGACTCGTGATGGCTCGGTTGTGATACGAGTTCAGCGTCGTTTGCAGCATCTCTGAGAACGTGCGTGATTGGATCACATTGTTTCGGTGGCGAATTTTGATCTCATCGCTCAGCAGCTTGCGAAGCAATTCGACGGCCACGTTCTTGTACGGCAGCCGGCGGACCTCCTCCAGAAACTCATCGGACAGGATCGAGATATCCGGCCGCTGCATGCCGGCCGCGGCGAAGATGTCGATCACCTGCTCATCGGCCGACATCACCGCCTTCGACACAAGTTGCCGCACAGCCCAATCCAACTCGGATGCTGACCGGCCGCTCTCGCTGTATTTGCGGAACATCGTGGCCACGATCTGGAAGAACGCGACATCTTCGCGAATGCGCATCGCGTCCTCATGCGTCGGGCAAAGGGCGTAAGCATGCGACAGGCTCGATACGCAACCGAGCCACCGGGCCTTGCCGTCGTCTTGTCCCAGGACATGATCTTGCGCGGCTTGTGGCAACGTGACACGCTCGGCCGGAGTTCCGCTGGTCCACTTCGACCAATCGAAACCGTGCAACAGGTCGCCACATTGCTCGTGGTGAATCAGCAACGCGGCGACTGCCTCGGCCGTGTCGATGGTCGTTTTCCCCTGGCCACCGCTTTCCGTGTAGGTCCGCAGGGCCTTCTTCAGCGCGTCGCCGATGCCCAGGTAATCGACGACCAGCCCGCCCGGCTTCTCCTTGAAGACGCGGTTGACGCGGGCAATCGCCTGCATCAGTCCGTGTCCCTGCATCGGCTTGTCGACATACATCGTGTGCAGGCACGGGACGTCGAAGCCGGTCAGCCACATGTCGCGGACAATGACCAACCGAAAATCGCTGTTTGCATCCTTGAATCGAGTGGCCAGCGTGCGACGGCGGTCCTTCGTGCGAATGTGTTGCTGCCACAGTTCGCCGTCGGCCGCTGAGCCGGTCATGACGATCTTCAAGACTCCCTGCTCATCGGCGTCGTTGTGCCAATCGGGGCGCAGCTTGATGAGCGCATTGTAGAGGTCCACGCAGATGCGGCGGCTCATGCAGACGATCATCCCTTTGCCGTCCACGCCGATCCGCAGCATGGCGTCCTGCCGTTGCTCGAAGTGTTCGATCAGATCGCGAGCCAGCAGCCCGATCCGCTCGTCGTCACCGACCATCGCTTCGAGCGCCGCCCATTTGGTCTTGAGCTTCTCCTTGGTCGTCAGCTCTTCCGACTCGGTGATCTCTTCAAAATCCTCGTCGATCGTTTCGATGCGGGCGTCGTCCAGAGTCAGCTTGATGACGCGGCTTTCGTAATAGATCGGTTTCGTGGCCCCGTCATCGACCGCGCGCTGAATGTCGTAGACGCTGACGTAATCGCCGAAGACGGCGCGCGTGTTCTTGTCCGTCAGTTCAATCGGCGTGCCGGTGAAGCCGATGAACGAGGCGTTGGGCAGCGCATCACGAATGTTGCGAGCGAATCCATACGACACCTTCCCCGTCGCTTTGTCCTGCTTCGCGTAGAAGCCGTACTGGCTGCGATGCGCTTCATCGGCGATCACCACGACGTTGCTGCGGTCGGTGAGCAACGGAAACTGGCCATCGGACTCGGCGAACTTGTGGACCGTGGTGAAGATGACTCCGCCTGACGCCACTTGCAGCAGTTGTCGCAGATGATCGACCGAGTCGGCCTGCACCGGCGTCTGCCGCAGGATCTCGCTGCACCGTTGGAACTGGCCGAAGAGCTGGTCGTCGAGATCGTTGCGGTCGGTCAGCACCACGATGGTCGGGTTGTTCATGCCCGGCTGCGAGATCACCAGCCCAGCGTAGAACAGCATGGTGTAACTCTTGCCGCTCCCTTGCGTGTGCCAGACCACGCCACAACGCCGGTCACCACCTTCGCGCGTCGCCTTCAACGTTTCCGCGATCGCTTTGTGAGTCGCATGGAATTGATGATAGCCCGCCAGAATCTTGGTCACGGTGTCACTGTCGGGGTCATCCTCGAACAAGACAAAATCCCTCACGAGCGACAAGAACCGCGACCGATCGAACACGCCTCGCACGAGCGTTTCGAGTTCCAGAATCCCTTTGACCGGTTGCTCGCTCTCGACCGTCGGCCACGGTTTGAACCATTCGATTCCCGCCGTGAGCGACCCCAGCCGCGCCTTCTGGCCATCGCTGATCACCAGCAGTTCGTTGAACCGAAACAGCGACGGCAGCTCCGCCCGATAGGTCTGCAACTGGTTGAACGCCAAATCAATCGTGGCCCCTTCATCGGCCAAGCTTTTCAATTCGATCACGGACAACGGCAGACCGTTGACGAAGACCACGATGTCCGGTCGCCGATTGCGTTGGCCTTCGATGACCGTGAACTGATTAACGACGAGCCAGTCATTGTTGGCCGGATCATCGAAGTCGATCAGTCGCACGTGGTCGCCAGCAATCGAGCCGTCTGCTCGTCGATACTCGACCTCAACATCATCGCGCAGCATCTGGTGGCACTTGCGATTGTTCGCCACCAACGACGGCGAATCGGTCAGCATGAATTTCCGAAACGCTTCGTCGCGGGCTTCCGTTGGAATCTTCGGATTCAACCGGTTGATGGCCTCGCGTAAGCGATCAACCAACACCACGTCGCCCCAACCAGCACGCTCGGCCCCGGCTTGGCCCGGCGCAATTTCGGGCCCAAATAGCGTCGCGTAACCAAGACCTTGAAACCATTCGAGGCAGGCGAGTTCCAGTTCGGACTCATTCAAAATTCCGGCGGACATGCACCGCTCCCGTGAGAAATCAGGCGGGACACGTCACCGGCACATCGGCCGAAATTGGGAGGAACTCCGGATCGCTGCAAGGTTGGAAATCGTCCGGCCAACAGGATCGCACGCGGCACAAGAGCCGTTGCTGGAGCGGAGCATCGCGGTTGACTCGCTCCACCGCGAGTTCAATGAAGTCGGGATCGCATGAATTGAGTACACGCCGAATATCACGAGCAAGATATCGAGGGACGAATCCAATCCGCAGAGAAGTTGCCGGATCGTTGGTCCAAACTGCAACCGCGTTTGGATCACTCAAATTCTCCACATCGGGAATCAATCGCAACGGCTCTCCGGGCTGAAGTTGATTGATTCGCTCTTGCGGGTTTGGGTCCGTCCAGCGGATGCCATGCAAAAAGAACTTGTTGACGTAGCAGCCCTCAAAGTCGGGCAACGGACATGGAAACACTTCAACTTGGTCCGTTTGACGAATCCCTTCGGTCACTCCGAGAATGGCGATGGGATCGGGCGGGTTGTTCGGATCAAATCCGCCCCAGCGCAGGAACGCCTCGTACTCTGGCCGAGACGGCGACAACAACCGATTGTCGAACAAAGGAAACAGTTCTTCCGATTCGTAGACTTGCGACAGGTCGCCCATTTGTGGAAACGGACGAAACCCCGGCAACGTGCTCGCTCCCCGCGTGTAACAGAACCGATAGAGGTCGCCGTCATGTTCCAGACGTCCGACCGGTCCCCAACCGCCGTTTTGAGGATCGCCACCGCGATACGCAACAAACAAGGCACTCATCCGACAACCTTTTCTTGGAGCAATCGCTCTTGATTGATTTGCAGTAGCTTGGCTGTGAACTCTTTGGTGATCTTCGTCATTCGCTTGTTGGGCACTTCGTCCAAAATCGTTTGGACCATCTCCGGTTGGATTTTTGCCAGTCGATTTAACCAGAGTCGAGCCGCCTTCGGTGCGAAGCCCGCGAACGCGGAGAAGGCTTCGACGGTCCCCAACGGCTGCGAATCGGTTGTGTGATTGTAAAACGCGGATTTTGCTTTGGCGGCGAAGAATTCCACCGTTCGGTTGCGATCCTTCGTGGTGAGCCGTTCTTTACGTTCCTCGTCCGACAGGATTCGAGCCAGCCCCGCGCCGTGATCGAACGTCGGAGCCAGCCGCAGGTCATCGTCTCGCAGAGCGGCCCAATTCTCATGGTGACGATCTTGGTTCGCAATCCAGGCGTCGAGCATGACATATCCGACGAAAACGTCCAAGGCGGTTTGGATCCCCTGGTCCGTGCCTGACATCCGTTCGTCGGATGGCGGTTCCAGTTCCCGAACGGCATCGACCGCCGCTTGGACGGTGTGCTCGCGAACCTTGTACTTCCGGCCGATGTCGGCGGGGTAATCGGGATCACGTCGCAGCAACAGTTGATTGCCCAACACCAACGACAGCGGCGCTGGGGAGCACGTCTCACAAATCACGCCCGGAATGTTGCCGTCGGTCAACTCGGCAAGTTCGTAATGGACGTGAGGCATCCTCAGCAGCTCACACAAGTGGCAGGCGATCTTCTCGGCCCAATCATCCCCCGTTCCGCGCTCTTCCGCCTTGAATAGCCAACGCCGCTGGTTGTCGAGGAACCAAAACTTGCGTTTGGTTCCCAACCATTCGACCGCTTCAGCACGTTGTTGATCGACGGAGTGAATCGAAAACATCGGAGAGGACCGGTCAGGTGATGAGTCAAGTTCCGAGCAGGGATTGAAGCAGGTCAGCGGCCAGATAGTCATCGAGGCAATTGTCGAATCGTCCGATAGCGGGATTGATGCCCAGGTCTGCCAGGAGTTTTTGCGGCACCTCGGTCACCTTGGGGAGCACCAGATTCACTCGCACCTGAAACGGGAACTTGCCGCCCCAGATTTTGGGGACCAGATTTCGACCGCCGTTGCAGCTCGCCTGCCACAGTCCCAGCAGGCCGCCGATTTCGTAATGGTGCAGCAGGCAGTAGTCCCCCGCCTTGATCTCTAGCGGCCAGGGTTTGTTGGAGCCGAACAGACTCTTTTCCACACAGTCGAGGTATGTGTTGCTGCTGCATTCAAAAATGTATGCCTTGCGTGGCTTGGCAAGGTCAGAGCTGGATGGCGTGGAAGTCAGGGTCTCTCTCCTTCAAGGAGTCTTTCCGGCCTGCACTGAAATGAAAAATCCGGAATTGGGTGGATCAGGAATAACGATTCGCGGTCGTGCCTGAGCCTGTCGCGAGTCCAACGCTTCTCCCCGTCGAATTCGGGAATCGCGACACAATGTCGCGATTCTTGTCGCGATAGCGGATTTGGCATGTTCTCAGGATGGCAATCGCGACACCGCGTCGCAAATTGTCGCGATTCGCAACTCGCGACCTCAATCGTTGCTGTATCCCGACACTTTGTCGGGATTGTTGTCGGGATTCATTGAATGACATGCCATGAGGTTTGCGATTAAATAAGCAACGCTTTGTTTGAAAAGGCTTTGTGTCACGCGGCTGTGTCCGAAGGCGGTTTGGTTTTAAGTAAGCAATCAGGCCCAAAATGGGACGTAATTTCGGTAGCGGGTCGAGGTTTGGGCGGGGTCGGCAGGCTTGATTTTCCCAACATCGACAGTCGCCGCGATGATTTGGGAAACGGTGGCCACTTTGTCCTCCTTCAGCTTGAAACGTTCCCTCAGGCTTTGGTTGGTCATCTTTTCGTTCATCACGTAGCGAAGGCAGCAGTGCTGGTAGCAAGCACGGATGCGGTCGCTTCGATCCATTGCGTCAAAGTCGATATGAGCGAAGAGCAAAGCTGAGGTACGCCGCTCACCAACGCGGAAGTCCGGTGCCGGTAACTGGTACACCTCGGCCGAATGAACGACCTTGTCGATGCCGCTGCCTTTCTCTTCGCAGATGCCCAGTCGCCGCATCAGGTCGGCCAGTCGCTCATTGCGTGACTGATATTCATCAATGAAGCGGTCTGGTGGGATGAAGGACTTTCCTGGATTCGAAATCTCCATGCGGTCGTCGTAGATCTCGATCATGACTGACGTACCAGACTCCGTGAAGTCTTGGTGGATCAGAGCATTGGCCACCAATTCACGCACAGCGATTTCGGGGAACATCTTCACTTCCCGACGGAGCGCCTGCTCGATCACCTCATTGGATGGCACCAGCCCGTTGATGAACTCGACCAAGTCCTGAAAGCCAACGGCGTAACCCTTCGCGCCTGACTTATCGAGCTTCGTCTTCAGCTTATTCGTCCCCTCGTAGACGATCACTCGTGCCGCTTTACGGGCCAGCCGGTCGAACTGCTCCAGCTTCTTGGAAAACAGGATCGCACCCAAATTCGTGATCGTCCAACCGACATCCTCGCGCGCGATCAGCTTCTCACTTTCGAATCGTTCCAACACACCGGCTCGATTGACGGGGTAGGGCAGTTGCAAGAGGTCAAAGTAACTCTGAGTGTCCAGCAGTTGAACGACCTTGTCGTCGTCGCAGTCGATCATCGCAGGCTGCGACAACCACGAAGGCTCACCTTCTGTCATGATGCGCTTCAACTGATCCGGAGACATCGGGACAAGTTCCTCGCCCGCGCGCATCAGGTAGCGACCCTTGTAATGCAGCGGCTGACCGACAGGACGGGAAGGGACATGAAACACCAGCACTCGACCGTCGGGATGTGCCACTTCCTCAAACGTCACTTTCAAGTGCAACCGGTCATGGAGACCTGCCACCGTCCGCTCCGGCACATCAAACGCCTTCGTACCAACGACTCGACGCGGAAGCTTGTCGGTGATACCCAGGACCATGCGGCCACCCCCTTCGTTGGCAAGAGCGACGCAATAATCCACCAGTTCCTCGAAGTGGAAGTTATTCTCAGCCGTTTTGAATTCCAGACGCTCGGTTTCCGAGCGAACCGTCAGCAGGGCGTCAATTTGTTGTGGAGTCGTGGTCATCGTTCAAAGTCCCGTGCGAATCATCCTCTCGGAACCGGCGGACCGCGGTGCCAAAGTAGGGACTCACATTACCAACATTGATCAACTGGCGTCGTCCGCCAGCCGTTCGGCCTCGGCCACGCAAATCTCGCCCGACAGCCGTTTTGACAGAAGCGCGGCATGAGCGACCGACAGTTTCATTGTTGCGAGTTTCCCCGTGGAGGGCGCGGCTTGGTTGCGGTTTTACGGAAGCAGATGATCGAGTCCATGCGGTTCCACAGGGAGA
>CAMDDX010000077.1 GCA_945893075.1 Planctomyces sp. SH-PL62
CCGAGCATCTCGAAGGATTCGTAAGTCTCCGCGCGGCGGATCTTGGCGATCGAGTCGCGATGCTCGGCCCGACAATAACCCAGGCAACCGTCGGTCACGATCAGCACTTGCACATCGACCCCCGCATGCCGAGCAGCTTGCATCGTCAAGCCCGCTCCAATGCAGAGGTCGTCGTCGTGCGGCGAAACGAACAGCCAAGTTGCTCCCGGCACGCTGCCGTCGATGACCTCGGCCAGCTTGTCCGTCCGCTTCTTTTGGCCGTTCTCTAGCCGAGTGAATCGAAACGGAGCCACCCCGCGCGATGACGAGGCCAGATCGGAAGGCATGACAGACGAGAGCGTGGATGGTGACATGAGATTTCGAGTCCAATGGTGGGGTACGTTTT
This sequence comes from Planctomyces sp. SH-PL62, assembly GCA_945893075.1. Taxonomy (GTDB): domain Bacteria; phylum Planctomycetota; class Planctomycetia; order Planctomycetales; family Planctomycetaceae; genus SXKJ01. The sequence continues at coordinate 386 of CAMDDX010000077.1, forward strand.
CAACGTGCCCGAAAGACAAGGGCAGGTTGAAAACCTGCCCCACGCGACAACAACATCGGCCATCAATCTACCGTCCGCGTTGAGGAGTTCAATCGTTTCTCGGCGTTGAACCCAGACTTCCGCGTCCTTGAGAACTCGCTTGACCAGTCTGCGCGACCGGCAAAGCAAACGCCCCCCGCAAAGCCGGAACGGTAAGGGGTCGGGGTCAGGTGTTCTGATTTCTGTTTTGGCCGTGGAATTGCCGTCGATGGTCGTTGTCTGACAGTCTTCCAATCCACACTGGGTTCCGTTTGCGACGCCAAAACAGAAATCAGAACACCTGACCCCTCGCCGATTCCGATCATAGCCGACCGACCCAACTCAAGAGTTGCCGCAGAAATGTCGCATAATCGCCGCCAACCTCGACCGCGTTGGCCTGCGGAGCCTGAGCCGAAACTCGCGGCACGCCCCAATCGACCAGCGGGCCGACCCAATGCGGAGCGACGTCCGTTGCCAACGCGGCCGTGCGTCCGCGCCCGAGCTCGCCGACCACCAACAGCGGGTGCCGATCGAGCGGCGCAAAAGTGAACTCCGTACCGACACACTGAGCCGCGAAGCGTTGTGCCTCCAACAACACAGTCGCGTTGGGCTTCGCTGTGATTCGATTGAATCCACCAATCACCGGTGGCCGAGAATCCCACGGCAACCCGGTCAGGGCCGGATGCTCCGTGAGCCGCCGCACGAGCACCGGCTGATCGCAGTTCATACGATCGTCCTCCGACGCAATCAACACTGGCAGCGCATCGCCCACCGCCGTGCCATCCCAATCGCCCCCGAGTCCGTGAAACGATTCCCAGCCGCCGATCATAATTAAGCCAGCTCCGCCAGCGACCTGTTCGGTCAACCGGCGTTGCCCCGCCGCGTCCATCCGCGCCGCCGGATAATCACTGACGATGAACAACGCTCGCGGCACGGCGAACATCTCGACGGAAGCCGGTTCGTGACTGGGGACGTAATCGAATTGCCAACCCCAACCGTGCATCAGCCCGGCCAAGTACGCCGCCGCATCGTGCAAGTGAGTGTCGCCGAGATACAGGATCGAGTTCGCCATGAGTGCGAGTCCTTCGTGAAGCTGCCTTGATTTTTGAAGAGTGAGTCTCTGGAGTTCACACGCTACGTCTTTGGGACTGCTGCGACCAGAGTCGCAGCTTTGGACCCGCCGCGATGAAGTCGCGAAGTCTATTTTTTCAAGAACACGTTTTGAAAAGCGACGACTGCGGTCGTCGCACTCCAAATAAGGATCACTCATGCTTGTAGGTAATGCGCTCGTCGGTCAATCGGGTGGTCCGACGTCGGTCATCAATGCGTCACTGGCTGGGGTCGTCGAGACGGCGCTCAAGAGCAAAGCCATTCGCCGCGTCTTTGGCATGAGATTCGGCATCGAAGGAGTGCTCGGCAATGTGCTGCTCGACCTAGGGGCCGAGCCGGTTGAAACCTGGAAAGGACTGCGGACCACGCCCAGCAGTGCTTTGGGATCAAGCCGGCTGAAGTTGAAGGACGAGCACTTCGCGCCGGTGCTGAAGTGCCTCAAGAAGTACGGCATCCGGTATCTGTTCATGATCGGCGGCAACGACACGATGGACACGATTCATCGCGTCGTGGAATACGCTCGCAGTCATGGCCACGAGATGCGCGGCGTGGGCGTGTCGAAGACTGTCGACAACGATCTGTTTGGCACCGATCACACGCCCGGCTATCCGAGCGCCGCACGGTTTGTGGCTCTGAGCGTCCAGCAAGCGGGATTGCTCGCGCGGGACATGCAGCGCGTCGATCAGTTCGTGATCTTCCAGACGGTCGGTCGCAGCGCCGGTTGGCTGCCGGCCGCCGCCGCGCTCGCCAAGACAAATCCAGACGATGCTCCGCACATCCTGCTGTTGCCTGAGCGGCCTTTCGATCGCGATCGGTTCCTCGCCGCCGTGTTGAAAGCTCACCGAAAGTTCGGCTTCGTGTCGATCGTCTGCGGCGAGGGGATCACGAACGCGGATGGCTCGCCGGTCAGTGCGTCGCAGACGCGCGACAAATTCAACAACGTCGAATTCGGAGCGATGGGGGGCACCAGCGCGGCGATGCAGTTACATCGGCTCATCAGCCAGGAGTTCGGCTGGCGCGGCGAATTCCAAGTCACCGAATCACTTCAAATGTGCGCAGCGGATCGAGTCGTGCCGCTCGACATCCACGAAGCCTACGGCTGTGGCAAGCAAGCGGTGAAGCTCGCCGAGAAGGGAACCAGCGGTGTGATGGTCACGATCACGCGCGAATCGAAACCAGGGCAACCCTATCGCGCCGGCTTCAGTACCATCCCTCTGTCTGAAGTCGCCAACCACGAACGTCCGTTGCCCGACAACTTCATCACCGCCGACGGGATGTTCGTGACGAAGGCGTTCCTCGATTACGCCCGCCCGCTCGTCGGTGATCTGCCGAAGTTTTCGAATCTGAGTCAAATCAAAGCCAAACCTTGAACTCTCCCGTCCGGCTGATGGCTGTCGGCTGATGGCTGTCGGCTGTCATCCCAACCACTTTACGAAACCGATTTGGGATGACGGCCATCAGCCATCAGCCAACAGCGTTCAGCCGGACAATACGGAATCACTCCATGAATTCGAACGACGGTCGTTACCAACAATTCGCTCTCGTCCGCGACATGCTCGACACGCCGGAGATCATCGCGCGGTTCCATCCGGATCAAGTCATCGACGTGGCCGACGAGATTGCCGACGTCGGCGGCTTGTTGCTCACCGGCGAAGGCTCCAGCCGCATCTTCCCGGCGAAGAACGCCATCGCTCACTCGCGGCGAGAAGGCTGGTCGTTGGAACTGCACACCGAAGCGGGACGTCAGTCGAAAGAATACGACCTTACAAATTGGGCCGTCTTCGCGTTGTCGAACTCCGGCCGCACTTCCGAAGTCATCGAGCTGTATCAATCGTTGCGTGAGCGTGGTCACTCGCAACTCTTCAGCCTGACGGCGTTCGCCGATTCCAAACTCGGCTCACTGGCCCGGCGAGCCTTCGTGCTATCGTGCGGCCCCGAAGGTGCCGTCGCGGCGACGAAGAGCGTGATCGAGCAAGCGCTCTTTTATCGTGCGTTGCTGGAACAGGTCGCCAACGTCCCGGCACTCGGATCACGTTTGCAAGCAATGGCCGGTCAGTTTCGAGAAGCTCTCACGACGCCGATCGACGTCGAACTCGTGACCAAGCTCGCAAACGCGCGGACAATTTATTGGGCCGGCCGCAACGATGGCGTCGCCGAAGAGCTGACGCTGAAGACCAACGAGATCACTCGCAAGCGTGCGGATTTTCTCGAAGGGACTTACGCGGTTCACGGGATCGAAGAGGTCATGGACCCCAGTGACGTCGTGATTTGGATCGATCCCTACGCCGGCTCGATGAGCAAGTTCGAGGACGTGCTGGTGAAGGGGGTCAAGCTGACGGTGATCGCGATCTCGTCTCAGCCGACGCCGTTCCCGACGATTCGCATTCCCGACGGAGGCGACTTGTCCGGCTTCGTGCAGATGGCCGCCGGTTGGAACCTGCTCGTCGAAATCGGCATCGCCTTGGGGATCAACCTCGACAAGCCCGAACGAGCGCGCAAGGTCGGCAATGAGTTTGTTGGCTAAGCGACTGATCCTAATCCGAATTTCATTCCGGTAGGGGCGGCGGTTGAAACACGAATTCAAATTCGCGTGGGATCTGTACTTTGACGGCCAAATCAACCGTCTTCGACTCTGGCGGTGGTTGAAAAACGAGGCTGCGGAACTCTTGGTCAATGAGATGCGTTGAAGGTATCAAAACGTCCCCACGTTCGTCATGCGCACTCAGATCAAAACGGATCTTTCGATTGGTTTCCGACAGGCGATACAGCACATGCGGGAACGGAGACTTGGCAATCATGCGGCTGGGATCCGACATCTTCATTTCATACTCAGCCGTAACTTCTGATTTGTAGACTCCGAAGCCTTGTTTGAGATCGCTCTGAAGCGGGGCGGTGCGAGGGACGAAATAGGACGTGCTTCCCGGCCCGGCGATCGCGACCACTTCAATCGTGACACCGTTGACCGTGACCTTCTCGCTCAGGCTGACGGCCGTGTTCGCGGGAGGAATCGCGATTCCTCGAATGACGGCTTGATCGCTCGCATTCAGTAATTCATCGGGATACTCGCAGACCGCGAAACGAAACTTCCAAGCGGGTTCATGAAAGTCCCGGTCGATGCACTTCTCCCGGTAAGGAACCCCGTGGGTCGTCAACGGATTCACAATTTCCTTTGTCGTAAAAATTAAATTCTTGGGCGTGGGCCCATGCCATTGCAGCTTGTACTTTGGCCGAATCCACCACTCCTTGACCCCTTGCACGTTCCGATCAATCGCTCCGACAGACTCGATCTCGACCCCTTCAAATGTGACCGTGAGGTCGCGATCCGTCTTGGTGACCGGCAACGGTTCTGGCGACCACAGCGGGGGATCGATCGGAACTGGATGCGGCAGGTCGAATTCAGCGACGAGGTCGCCAGCGGTGTTCCGAATTCTGAGCTGCAATCGACCATCAACGACCCGGTGTTGTGGAAAGCAACTCAAGGCCACCCACTTATCACAAGAACTCGTGTTCGATGGCCCGCCGCGTTTGACAAATTTCAACTTGGGATCGTCGGCGATCTCGAAAACGTTCGCGTTGTAATCGCTCACTTCCTTCCCGAATTGGTCGAGCATGTGACTGCTTTGCCACCAATCGAAGTTCAGAGGAGTGCCTCTGCGAGAGCTACGGCAGGTCATCCAGACGACGAGTTGATCTGGACCCGCTCTCGAAAAGCTGAGCGACTCCTGTTTTCTTGACCAAAAGAGGCCCCAAGATCGTCTCTGAATTTCAAATTGAAACTCGTGCGTTTGTCCCCAAGTGACTTTCTCAAGGCGCAGGATCGATCCGTCCGGCAGCCGGCGATCATTGGGTTCCAATCGCTCACTCACAAACAGCGAGACGAACCAAGCCCCGACCGGCAAGAGCACCAGGCAGCCAATCGTCACCGCCGCGATGAGCAGCCAAGGATTGATCGCTTTCTTGGTCGGGGGCAATGCGAAGGAATCCATGTGCTGAACCTCAACCTACGGGAAGAAAGGGGGTTATTCTTTCATCAAACCGCGGCTAGCGCCTTGCGGCTCACGACCGCACCGCCTGTCGCCAGTCGTCCTGGCGGAGATCGTTGTTGCGGTAGAGTTCGATCAGACGTTCGAGCATGGTGATGTCGCAGCGGAACTGATCGCCCCGTTCGGTGTCGGCCATGCGGCGCGGGCGATCCCATTCGCGGACGACGCTGACGCTGGGGACGATGTCCACACCGTCGCGCACCGCCGCGTCGACCGACTCGAAGTGATGGTGCTTGGTCAGAATCGTGCGATCCGCTTCGAGCACCAGCGTGTAGCCGTGGTCGCCGTAGGCTTCCGAGAAGGCTCCGTCGATGGTGATCGCCTTGCCGCTGCGCTTGATCGGCGATTCGCCCGCCTCGATCTTGACCGGGACGTGACCGTTGACGATCAGGCCGCGCACAGGATCGACACCGAACTCGGCGAGCACCTTCTCGCAGAACCAGGCTTCGTGGATCAGATTGAAGTACGGATCTTTGGTCTCGTGGTGTGACTTCCTGTCGGCGATGAAGTCCCGTTCGAAGGTGGCGATGCGGTCCTTGCCGAAGAGCGGCGAGCGGGGGCCGCTCCACAAATACCAGAGCAGGTCGAGGTGCGGTCCTTGTCGCTGCTCCATCGCGCGGGCGACGACCCGTTCAATGGCGTCGAACATCTCGCGGCCGCTGAGCTGTTCCCCTTCGATCGGCATCGGCAGGAACTCGCCCTGCTCATCGCAGGGGACGCAACCGTGGAAGATCAGGTGATCGTCGCGCCGCAGATACATCGAGCCGTTGCCAACCATGTACTGCAAGTGCTCCGCCAACTTCTGGCTGTGTGTGAACGAGTACTTCAGCCGCCCCAGGCACTCGACCTCTTCGGGCGAGAGCGTGTAGGGATCGTCGGGGTCGATGGTCGGGAACCGCGCGTCTCGCAACGGATACACCACGCCGTCGATTTCAATCGTGCCGCGGGTGTGGTCGATCCGGTGGAGCAGGCGGCGATGATCCAACTTCCATTCCGGATGCCGGGCGAGCATCTGTCCTTCCAGTTTGAACTGCATAATGGCCGCCGCCTTTTGCATGCGAGCCACGATGAGATCCTCACGCATCCCACTGGTCTTGGGGCGGAAGTGAGTGGCCGGATCGTCGGCGTAGACGGTTCGCACGAGATGTTCCAGCGGCGTGAACGGGATGCTGTAGCCTTCGTCAAGCTGCCCGAGACGGCGATACCGCAGAGAGACTCGCAAGACGTGGCAGATCAGAGCTTCATGCCCCAGTCCGGCACCGAGCCACGCGATGTCATGGTTGCCCCAGATAAACGAGACATTCGGCTGGTCTCGCAGATAATCGACCACGCGATCGCCGCGCGGCCCGCGATCCCAACAGTCGCCGCCGATAATCAATTCGTAGATCGCCAAGTTACGGATCAGGCGGCCGGTGATGTGAATGAGGTGCAGTGCCCGTCCGCGCGTTAGCAACTGATCGACGATCGCCTCCACGAAGTCGCGGCCTCGCTCGGCCGTCGGCTCGTGCAGGATCTCTGAGAACAAGCCGGCGTACTCGCGCGGAAAGACCTGCATGGCACGCTTCAGGCTGTAGCGTGAGGCCAAGACTCGCACCAACTCGAACTGATGCCGCAGCGTCCGCCGCGCGAAAGCTCGCAGTTCTTCGCGGTCGGTCAGAGTTTGCTCCAGTCGCAGCGTGACCTCGGCCGGGTAGAAGATCAGTGTCAGGAACTCTTGAAACTGTTTGGGTTCCATCCGTCGCTCGAAGAGGTGCTCGACCAGCGGTCGCAGCGTTCCCGAGGCGTTGTTGATGACGTGCCGCAGCTTTTTGTCTTCGCCATGAATGTCGCTGATGACATGCACCGTTCCCTTGGGAAGCGTGAGCACTGCCGAAAGTCGCGCGATCTCGGCCAGCGCCGAGTCGATGTTCGGGAACTCGCGAGCCAGCGCGCGGAGCATTGTCAGTTCGTAACGGCTCGGCTCAACATGTCGTCCACCGGGCTGGCCGGTCGACTCATTTTCAGGGATTTCATTCACAGAATTTCGCTCTCAGGATTGATGAACACGGAAGTCGTGCGCCGCGGCCGGCATTCGGCGTGCGAGAGTCTAACTGGATGGCGATTCCGAGTCGCTGACTGTGGATCGGCTCGTCTCGTGCCGCTCAGCGATCTGGATAAAACTTTCGGACAACCAGGACTCATCAAATTTTGCGCTCGCGGTTCTAGGAACGTGTGCTTATAGTCCTCCCCGGTTGGTTTGACGACGCGACTCGCTGCGTAGGTTCTTCTGGATCCACTGGCTGCTTCCTCCATCGCCTTGCCCACCTGGTGAGCCACCACCTTTGGCTCCTTTCGATTCGGCCCGGAAAGTCCTTATGGGCCCGTCCAGTTTTTTTGGGAGAGCGAGACAGTGGGAAAGAAGTTGTACGTCGGGAACTTGAGCTACGAAGTAACGAGCTCAGACTTGGAAACCCTGTTCGGCCAATTCGGCTCGGTGCAGAGTGCTCAAGTCATCCAAGACCGGGACACTGGTCGGAGCAAGGGTTTCGGATTCGTCGAGATGGGGGATGACAATTCCGCCAACGAAGCGATCCGTGGCCTGCACGAGAAGGATCACGGCGGACGTCCGTTGACCGTCAACGAAGCTCGCCCCCGCGAAGAACGCGGTGGTGGCGGAGGCGGTGGCGGCGGTCGTGGTGGCTACGGTGGAGGTGGCGGCGGCGGTGGCCGCGGCGGCTACGGTGGAGGTGGGGGCGGTGGTGGTGGTGGCTACGGCCGTCGCTAAGCCTCTGGCTTCGCAATAAAACTCGAAAGCCGAAGGGACACATCCGTGTTCCTTCGGCTTTTTCTTTGCGCGACGAAGAAGCCCGGCTTTTCTGTTTCGCGATTTTTGTCAGACAGCGCGCAATCTGTAGGGTGGGACAAGCTCGTTTCGAGCGCCGGCCCACCGCACCGCAGAATCTTCTGCCGATCCCTGGTGGGCCGGCGCTCGAAACGAGCTTGTCCCACCCTACGTTGAGCTGCGGCCCAGCCGAGCGATCGCGTTCTCCAGATTCGCCCACACCTCGGCGTGTGGCGCAATTTCCAACAACACCGGCCCGGAATGGCCGCGCCGTCGCAGCGTTTCCAAGAGCTTCGGCCAATCGATGTCTCCATCGCCAAAATCTGGTTGGACTTGTCCGTCCCGCCGCTGCTTGACGTGAATCATCGACACGTCCTTTGGCTCAACCGACTCGACGATGCCAGAGACCTCTTCCGCTTGTTCAGTCAGCAACAAATTGCACGGATCAAAACAGAGCCGCAGACGTGAACTTCGCTCGCCCAATCGCCGACGCGCCGCGTGCATCACGGAGTCAAACCACGACCACGGTTGCCGAGCATGCTCAATCGAGAGAATCCCTTCGACCTCGATCATCGCCTCGGTCAACTCAACCAGCCCTCGCGCTGCGGACTCGATCGACGATTCCAAACATTGCTCCGGTCGAGTTTGCAGATCGACCAGCCGCAGATGCGGTGACTGCCCATTCGCCAGCGACATCGCCGACGATCGTCCCGCGAGAAACAGAGAGTCCTCTCGCGACAACTCGCCTCCCAAGCACGGCCAACTCAACGCCACATTGAACCGCACATCCGGAAAGCGGCGAGCCAACTCGGCCAAGCGATCCGCCTGCGGCACACACGTTGGCCCGGCTTCGTATTCGCCGAGACTCCCTTGCCGCAACTCGATGACCGTCATGCCGCGCCGCACTGCCGCCGTCATCAACGAGTCGAGTTGGGTGCCGGAATCCAATTGGACCTTCCAGCAATTCGACACCAATCCCAGCGGCCAAAAACAATCAGACATCTTCGAGAAATCCTTTGCGGCTCAAACTCTCAATCGAGTTCAAACGGTTGAGTCTGCGGAATGAGCGAATGAGCGGAGAAATCGGCAAGCCCTGATTCAGACGTGGCCGACTGCGGGCCAATTCCAATCTGTCAACGGCTCACTTTCAATGAGGTGTCGTGATGCCGTGCTTGCGAGCAAGTTCACTTCGGCACGAACCACCCCAGCCTCGACTCTGCTTTTCAAGTAAGCTGACGAGATACGCTTTGGGCTTCCACACGAAGTGACACCCTGGTTTTCCCCGATATACTCGCCCGGCAACATTGCCCGCAGGTCCATTCCGATGAGGTGGTCACGATGTGGCACGGAAACGATGGCCGACTGGTACGACGATTTTCGCGTCGGGGCTGCTTGCAGATCGGTGCGCTCGGTGCGTTGGGCCTGACGTGGCCCGATGCTTTGCGTGGTGCCTCCGAAGACGGATCGGTGATTCCAGCTAAGGCACGCAGCTCAATTTTCGTGTTCCTTGGCGGTGGTCAAAGTCATCATGACACGCTGGATCCAAAACCGGACGCCCCCGCGGAGATTCGCGGCGAGTTCTCCGCCATCGAGACGACCGTGCCGGGCATTCACTTCGCCTCGTCGGTGCCGCTGCTGGCAGCGCAGATGAAACGGCTGGCAGTTCTGCGCGCGGTCTCGCATCGCGATGGTGCTCACGAACCCGGCGTTGCGTATCTAAACACCGGCTACTCGTTCCGGCCGGGGCATAACTTTCCGGGCATCGGAGCGGTCGTTGGCTTTGAGCGTCAGGAGCAATCACGACTCACGGGATTGCCGGCGAATGTCGGAATTCCCGACGGCCGCGGAGGGGGACATCTCGGACCCAGCTTCAACCCCTTCAGTGTGCCGGGCGACCCGAACGATCCCAAGTTTCGCGTACAGGACGTCAATCTTCCGGAAGGATTTTCGCTGCCACGCTTGCAGCGACGTCGTCAACTGGCCGAGCGGATCAATGCCGATTTTCGCGAGACTCATGTGGCCGACGTGCGCACCGCCGTGGATCGCTTCACAGTGCAAGCCTACGACATGATCACTTCGCCGCAGGCTCAAGCCGCTTTCGATCTCAGCCAAGAGAGCGATCAGACTCGCGACCGATTTGGCCGCACGCAATTCGGTCAGCGGTTGCTGTTGGCTCGGCGACTGGTCGAAGCCGGAGTGCCGTTTGTCAGCGAGACAGACTACGAATGGGACGACCACGCGGACATCTTCCCCAAGCTCAAACAGCGATTGCCGGTCGTGGATCGCGGCCTCAGCGCGTTGATTGAAGACTTGGATGAGCGCGGTTTGCTCAGCAGCACGTTGGTGGTCGTCTTGGGCGAGTTCGGCCGCACCCCCAAGGTCAACGCCCTGCGCGGGCGCGACCATTGGCCAAACGCCTTCTCGGTGCTGCTGGCCGGCGGAGGCGTAAAGGGGGGCTTGATCGTGGGGGCTTCTGATGAGCAAGGGGCGTATCCGAAGGAGCGACCCGTCACGCCGGAGGAGTTGATCCATTCAATCTACGCATTGTTGGGGATCGACCCCACGAAGTTTCTGCCTTCGACCAGCGGCCGGGAAATTCAAATCGTCCGCGACGGCAAGTTCATCGCGGAGTTGTTGGGCTGAGCACAAGAGGCACGTTGCATGACGAAGAGCATCAACCTCCGTCTGAGTTTGGCGAGCCTCGTCGTTGTGTTGTGCGTCACGCCAGCGCGGGCCGCGCCGCCAGGGCTGAGCACGATTGTCCCGCCGGTGTTGCAGCGGGGTGTCGCGAATGATGTCCGAGTCTTCGGCAAGGAGTTGGCGCGCGAGACGGAACTCATCCTGCCCTTCGCCACCGAGATCAAAGGGGGCGGCAACAGTCTTGAATCAGCCTCATTCACAATTCAACCACACAAGGAGGTGCCGCTGGGTGTCTATCCGGTTCGAGTGCGGACGCCGGATGGCGTTTCGAATCTCCGCCTCATCGCCGTGACCGATGTGCCGGTGGTCCGCGTGCGCGAGCCGAATGGCCGATACCGAGTCGGAGCGCTGGATCTTGAACTCGTCCAGCCAATCCAGTGGCCGTGCATCATCGTGGGCGATCGTCTGGAGCGGGACATCGACGCCTTCCGCTTCACGGTGAAAGAGGGGGACCGACTGACATTCGTCACTGAAACGTGGCGGCTGGGCCTCACGCCCGATCCGCTGATCCGGCTGCGGGACGCTCGTGGCAAGATTCTGGCGTACGCGCATGACACGCCCACGCTGCAACGCGACGAACGACTGGACCACAAGTTTGCTCGGAGCGGCGAACATCTCTTGGAGATGCAGTCCACGGGGGGTGCGGGTTGGACCAACCACTATTTGGTGAAGGTCGGGCCTCTCAACTACGCGCGAGCCGTCTTTCCGCTCGGTGGTCGGCGCGGTCAGAACGTGGAAGTCTCGGTGATCGACCGCGACGGCCAATCGACGACTGTCCGAACTCGCGTGCCGGACGATCCGTGGCAGGACCAGTGGCGATTGCGACTGCCGGATTTTCCCGGCTCGCTGGACTGGCCGATGGCCAGCGGCGACTTCCCGGAAGTGATGGAAGAGACAACTCACACCAACCCGCAGTTGGTGACATGGCCAGTCACGATCAACGGCCGCATCTCCAAACCCGAAGAGAGCGACTTGTACCGCGTCGCCGTCAAACCCGGTCAAACGCTGCGTGTGCGAGTCGATGCTTTCGGCCTGGGCTCACCGCTCGATGGCGTTCTGCTGGTCTCTGACTCCACGAGCAAAAAACTGTTGGCTCAGCACGACGATCAGATTTACCGCGGCCTTCCCGATCCGGCGCTTGATTTCGAGGTGCCTGACGGTGTGAGTGAAGTCATCATCGCGCTGCACGACACGCTGCAACGCGGCGGTTGGAATTCGGATATCGTCTGACGATCGAACAAGGGGGCCCGGATTTTCTGTTGTGGCTCGGACGCAAGCAGCATCCGACCAACGAAGAAGACGTGGGCTGGCACCGTTTGGACAAGTCCGACACTCTCAGCCTGACGCCAGGGCAAGAGGCCAAGTTGCGTCTGTCGGTGCGGCGCACGAAGAAAGACGACGACCCGTATTACAACGGACCCGTGCAAGGCTACGCGGGACCGATCCACATCAAGGCGGAGCAACTTCCCACCGGCGTGACCGTGAAGCCGTGCGTGATTGCTCAAGGACAAACGGAGGCCGAATTGGTGATCGTCGCGGCCGACGACGCTCCGCGCGAACCGTTCGAGATCGCTGTCGTCGGCGAGGGAACTCGCTTCGACGGCACAATCATCCGCCGAGTCGCCGAGCGGCGGCTGTACCTTTCCGACCCGCAGATGGCGCACCTGCCGTGGAACTGGCGAGTCACAAAAGTGGCGTGCGTCACAACGCAACCACGATGACCCGTTCAATAAGACTCTTGGCAGATTTCGTCGTAGCCGGTCAGCGTCTTGTAAGTTCTTGGTCCGTTTCAATGCGTTCGCCCAAGGAAAGTTTATCTGTTGGACAGAACGGACCGCACCACTCTGAAGTCCACCATGCAGGGCTCCGCGAACGGTTTTCACATTTGCATTCTTGCAACCTGCGTGAAATTGTTGCGGCCAGTCATCAGAATTCCGCCGCGGCAGTTCGGTCGCGAACGCTGTGTGGATCGGTCAATCGCAACGGTTGCGTGTAACGACCAGCTAACAAGTCCGGAGCCCGGTGATGAATTCTCCCAAACAATGTTTGATCTGCCTGTGTTTCTTGATGTCCGTGGTCGTTGTTCGAGCGGAGGCGCAAGAGCATCCGGATCGAGTCGTGCAGGCGGGCGTGCCGCAGGGCAAAGTCACGTCGGGACAGTTCAATGACAGCCGCCTCTTTCCCGGAACGCGCCGTGATTACAGCGTGTATGTCCCGGTTCAGTACAAGGCCGACGAGCCTGCTGCTCTGATGGTGTTCATGGACGGCAGCGGCTACGCCAATCCGAAGAGTTCGTTCCGAGTTCCCATCGTCTTCGACAATCTGATTCATCAGAAAGCGATGCCGGTCACGATCGCGGTGTTCGTCAATCCGGGAACCGTCGCGGCGACCGCACCCGGGGCGAAGGATCGCAGCAATCGCTCGTTTGAGTACGACTCGATGGGAGACCGCTACGCGAACTTTCTGGTCGACGAGTTCCTTCCCGTCGCGCTGAAGGGGCTGAACGTGTCGAGCGACCCGGCGAAGCGAGCAGTCTGCGGGATCTCGTCGAGTGGCATCTGCGCCTTCACCATCGCGTGGGAGAAGCCGGATCAGTTCGGCAAAGTGCTCAGTCACATCGGTAGCTTCACCAACATTCGCGGCGGCTGGGCCTATCCGGGTTTGGTGCGGAAGTCGAAGGACAAGCCGAAGGGCATCAAGGTCTATCTGCAAGATGGCCGCGACGATCTCAACAACCTGCATGGCAACTGGCCGCTCGGCAATCAGGATCTCGCGGCGGCTCTGCAATTCGCGGGCTACAAGTACAAGCTGGAGATGACCGAGGGCGGACACAGCGGCCAATGGGGCGGCGAGACGCTGCCTACTGCTCTGAAGTGGCTGTGGGACGACAAGGCCGAGAGCACGAACATCCCGATCGTCGAAACGAAGCCGGCTTGGGAACCGCATCCGGACGCGGTCGCGAAGGAAGGTGTGCCGAAGGGGACCGTCGAGCAGATGCCGGAATGGGAATCGAAGGTCTTCGCCGACACGATCCGCGATTGGTCGGTCTACGTGCCCGCTCAATACAAGGCCGACAAGCCTGCCGCGTTGATGGTGTTCCAGGACGGCGAGGGGATGAAGAACGTCACCGGTCGTTGGCGCGTGCCGACGGTCTTCGACAATCTGATCGCTCGCGGAGACATGCCGCCGACGATCGCGGTCTTCATCAATCCGGGGCACGAGAAATCAAAGCCGCGTGAGAAAGGCAAGCACTCCAATCGCAGCCTGGAATACGACGGACTCGGCGATCGCTACGTCCGCTTTCTGCTGGAAGAGATCATCCCGGAGGTCCGCAAGAAGTACGCCATCTCGGACGATCCGGAGATGCACGCGATCGGCGGTTCCAGTTCGGGTGCCATCTGTGCTTTCACAGCGGCCTGGGAGCGGACTGACTCCTTCCGCAAGGTCTATTCCAGCGTCGGCAGTTTCACCAATTTGCGAGGTGGCAACGTCTATCCGTCGCTGGTCCGCAAGACCGAACCGAAGCCCATTCGCGTCTACATGGCAGACACCGGCGGCGACGTCGATAACGTGGCCGGAAGCTGGCCGTGGGCGAATCAGCAAATGGCGTCGGCTCTCAAATATGCGGGCTACGACGTGCGCTTCGATTGGGCGGAAGGGTACGCGCACAACGCCGACTTTGGAGGCGCGCGATTCCCGGACGCGATGAAGTGGCTGTGGCGGAAGGACGCTCAAACACCCACGCTGGATACGCGAGGCGACCTCGGCGGCGATCTGACGCTGCTCAACTTGCTGATTCGCGGCGAGTCCTGGGAAGTCGTTGCCGATGGGCTTGGCTTCGCGGATGCGCTCTGCTCGGACAAAGCGGGCAACGTTTACTTCTGCGACATGAAAGCCCCGTCCGTCGTCCGCATTGGGACGGACGGCACTCGCAAGGAGACCTGCAAAGAGTCTGTCAGCGGTCTCGAATTCAATCCCGACGGCTCGCTGCTCTATGGCTGTCAGGGCGCGAAGACCCGCGTCATCTCGATCAACCCCAGCAGCGGCGAAGTGAAGGTCGTTGCTGAAGGAGTGAAGCCGAACGACCTCGCGGTCACGACCGACGGCTTCATCCTCATCACGGAAACCGGAACGCAGCAAGTGACGCGAATCAATCCGCAGACCGGCGAAGTCAAAGCGGTCGATACCGGCATCAACAAGCCGAACGGCATCGCGCTCTCACCCGATGGCGGCACGCTCGCAGTCTCCGACTACGGCGGGACTCACACCTGGACGTTCCGAGTCAACGCCGGTGCGGTCCTCGACGCGAAGATGCCCACGATGCCGATGCGACTGCCGATCGATCCCAAAGGCGAGTTCAAATTCAACGAACCGCCTCCATACATCCAAAACTCAAAAGGCGACGGCATGGCGGTCGACAAGGTCGGCCGCTTCTACGTGACGAGCGACCTCGGCGTGCAAGTCTTCGACCCCACAGGCCGTCCCTGCGGAGTGCTTCCAAAGGTCGACAAGGATCAGCCTTTGACAACCTGCATCCTCGCCGGCCCGGACCACAGCACGCTCTACATCGCGCACGGCACGAAGATCTATCGCCGCAAACTGACGGTCGAGAAACCGAAATAAACAAGATGTCAATGATTGTCGGTTGGAGCGAATTTCTCATTCATACATTCGCTGCCTCCCTAAATTCGCTGTCGAATCTTCGTCTGGAATGAGAAATCGACAGCGAATTTAAGGAGGCAGCGAATGGAACGCCTGCGGCTTAAAGTTGTGTAAGCGGTCTCACCTATTTTCTTCAGAAGGATTTCACCCCATGCCAACCTCACAACAAACTTCGCGTCGCCAGTTTCTTCACGGCATCGCCGCTGCGGGAACCGCCAGCATTCTGCTCCCGTCGGCCAACCGAGCATTCGGTTATCAAACCCCAAGCGAGCGGCCAGTCTTTGCGACGATCGGCCTGCGCAATCAAGGCTGGACGATCACCAGCAAGTCATTCGGCCACGCCGATTTCGCCGCGTTGGCCGATGTCGATGCCAACGTGCTGGCGGAGAACGTCTCCAAGGTGGCGAAGAGCCAGGGCAAGAAGCCCGATGCCTACAAGGACTACCGCAAGATTCTGGATCGCAAAGATATCGACGCGGTGATGATCGCCACGCCCGACCACTGGCACACGAAGATCGCGGTCGAAGCGATGCTCGCGGGCAAAGACGTCTACTGCGAAAAGCCGCTCACGTTGACGATCGACGAAGGCAAGCTGATTGAGAAGATCGTCAAACAGACCGGCCGAGTCTTTCAGGTCGGCACAATGCAGCGAACCGAGATCGACCTGCGCTTCCTGAAGGCGATCGCACTCATCCGAGACGGCCGCATCGGCACGGTGAAAAAGGTGACCTGCGGCATCGACCGCATGGAGGCTTCCGAGCTCATTCCGGAGGTGGCTGTTCCCGAACAGCTTGATTGGGACTTCTGGCTCGGTCCGGCCCCCAAGGTTCCGTATCGGGCTTTGCCGGAACTGCGAAAAGGTTACGGCGGCGGCGTGCCGCTCTACAGCAATTGCCACTATTCGTTCCGCAACTGGCACGAGTACTCCGGCGGAAAGCTCACCGACTGGGGAGCCCATCACGTCGACATTACGTGCTGGGCGCTCGGAGCCACCGAGACGGGGCCGAGCAAAGTCACGCCCGTCGATTACAAGTTGCCGGTCGAGTACAAGGACGGAAACCCCACGGTCGCTGATCGGTACAACGCGGCGACTCAATTCACCATCCGCGCCGACATGCCCAACAACGTGGAGCTGATCATCACCAGCGAAGGGGACAACGGCATTCTGTTCGAGGGAACGGAAGGTCGGTTCTTCGTCAACCGCGGCAAGCTCACCGGCAAACCGGTGGAAGACCTGAAGGACAAACCTCTGCCGGAAGGGGCGATCGAAAAGGTCTACGGCGGCAAGGTCAGCGCGAACCACACCGCCAACTTCATCGAAGGGATGAAGGCACGCAAGCAACCAATCTCCGATGTCTGGTCGCACAACCGGATGCTGGAGATCTGCCACCTCTCAAACATCGCAATGCGTCTGGGCCGCGAACTCAAGTGGGATCCCATCAAGCGGGAAATCATCGGTGACACTCAGGCAAACTCGTTCCTCTCGCGCGAAAGCCGCAAGGGGTTCGAAATCAACCTATAGCGCGGCGAAGCCGCAGGAACGTAGGCGAGTCGCTCCTGCGACTCGCATTCCGAACGTTGGCTGATTCCCAAGTTGCAATTCACCGCCATTGATCGCGTCACGGAAATCTCAGTCGCGGGAGCGACTGAGCTACGTACTTGCGCGACGAGCAATCTCTCCGATTGGGAATCGACCAACGGCGACGTGGCTGACCCGCATTTCAACGACATCGTCTCGGCGATTTCGGAGCAGCATCCGTTCCCCGCCGCCCGATAGTTCGCAATCATCCGCAGCAGAGTGATCGACCGCGACGCACGCGACACGATTCGCCAGGCGAAATGAACATGGCTGATGCTCCAGAGCTTGATGTCATCAACTACTTCATTGACGAAGCGGGAGACCCGGTTCTGTTCGACAGGCGGGGAAAGAACGTGCTGGTCGGAGAAGTAGGCACGTC
The DNA here is from genome assembly GCA_945893075.1 of Planctomyces sp. SH-PL62. Classification (GTDB taxonomy): domain Bacteria; phylum Planctomycetota; class Planctomycetia; order Planctomycetales; family Planctomycetaceae; genus SXKJ01. Next base: position 17,698 of record CAMDDX010000077.1, read on the forward strand.
GAAGTATTTCATCCTCGGCAAACTGCTCGTGGACGATTGCGACGCCTTGCGAGACAGCTTGAACCAACTGCGTGGCAATCTGCTGGCTGATCCGTATTTTCGGAAAGTCGAATCCATGAAGCCGGAACGCCAGAAGACGGCAGTCATGTTTCACGCCAAAGACGATCTTCCCGAAGTCCGTCGCGAGGTCTTTTCACTGCTCCTGAAAAGCAACGTCCGGTTCTACGCCGTCGTTCGGAACAAGCTGGACCTCGTCAACTTCGTCCGCCAACAAAACGACGCCGATCCAACGCACCGCTACCGCGAAAACGAACTCTACGACACGTTGACGCGGCACTTGTTTAACAAGCTGCGACAGACCGCTGACGAAGTGAACTTGATCTTCGCCAGTCGTGGCAAATCGAATCGAAATGCCGCGCTTCGCAAGGCACTCGCCGAAGCCGAACAGGACTTTGAACAGAAATTCGGATTCGCCCGAAAGCACACCGTCAACGTTCAGGCCAAGCTCTCGAAAGAGGACGCCTGCCTGCAAGCCTGCGACTACTTCCTGTGGGCCTTGCAGCGGCACTTCGAGATGGGCGAAAGCCGCTTCATCGAACTGATGTGGCCCCAAGTCGGCGAGATTCACGATCTCGACATCACGCACGGCTCAAGACGCGGAGCCTTTTACACCCAACAGAACCCGTTGGTTCCACAGGACGAGTAGCGCAACAAAAAAGCCGGCGGATATAGGGTCTCCCGGAACGAATTCCAGGACCACACGGCATGGAGCCGATTTTTGTCCGCCAGCTTGTCTTAACTTATCACCAAATCTCATTCATCGGTCAAGCGGCCTCCAATCTTCTCCCAAAATACGGTCGATCGCGCGCAGGCCGTAACGGCAGATTCGCTAATCCGTTTGGGATTCGGTTTTCGATTCGGCCAGCGAGAACTCTCATCCTAACTCCAGCTCAACCTGATGATGTTGTCGATCGTCACTCAGCAGGGTGATTCTGTCTGGCTGTTCGATGCTGTCAACGGTGATGCATTTCAAGGTGCGCTTGGTTCGGGTTTCCGATTTCAATCTCCGTTCTGGGACGCGCCCAAGCAAAGTTCGCGTCGATCCTCGTCATTCATGTTGAGCAATTCGACGGTGATCGTTGCGGTTGTCACGGATCGCACAGACCTTGACGGTGACACTCACCCTTCCGTTCGTTGCTCGACGCAACTTCCATTGAGGATTACCATCGTTTCCGTAACCCTCACGCGCCGGAGATGCAGCAATCGGCTCATGATAAATTGACTCCGGCGGACTCTTTTGCGCCCGAGCAGGAATGCGCAATGAAGCATCTTACGAGCAAGCTCGTATTCGTAATCGCTTGGTTTGCGACGGCCATTGCTGTGGCCGCCGACTCACCCGAGAAGCAAGCCGACAAGGCTGCCTTCGTGGGCCATCCGGTTTCGCTGGTGGTTCAGCCCGAAACGATCCGGTTGGCCGGGCCGCGCGCCATGCGACAGATTCTGGTGACCGGACGATACAGCGATGGCAGCGAGCGTGACTTGACGCACTTCTGCGAACTGCAGGTGGAATCGCCCGACCTCGTGACGATCAGCCGCGGTGGATTGCTGCGTCCTCAAAAGGCGGGCGAGACGGCTTTGGTGATTCGGGCCGGAGAGCGAACAGCGCGCGTGCCGATCATCGTCACCGACTTCGACAAACCGCAGCCGGTCAGCTTCCGGCACGAGTTCATCGCGGCGCTCAATGTGGCCGGTTGCAACGCGGGGGCTTGTCATGGCATTCCCAGCGGGCGGGGTGGGTTCAAGCTGAGTCTGCGAGGCTACGATCCTGCGGCCGACTACATCGAGTTGACGAACTCGGCCCAGGGCCGCCGTACCAATCGCTTCGATGCGGAGGCGAGCTTGATCCTGAAGAAGGGACTGGGGCAGATCCCTCATGCGGGAGGGCCGCGGTTGTTGTCGGTCAATACGGTCCCGCAAGAGATTGTTCGCGCCTGGTTGGCCGATGGTGTGCGTGATGACTCGGCTGACTTGTCGGCCCTGACCAAGATCGAAGTTCTTCCCGGTAGCCGGGTGCAGATCGCGCCGGCTCGTTGGCAGCAACTGGCGGTGTTGGCCCACTTTGCCGACGGCAGCGTGCGCGACGTCACTCGATTGACCGCTTTCAGTAGCAGCGACGACAGCATCGCTGGCGTCGATGCGAATGGACTGGTGGAGATGAAGCAGACGGGTGAGGCGGCGATCTTGTGCCGTTATCTCAGCGTCATCGAGTGCGCCCGACTCACTTATCTCGAACCGCAGCCCAGCTTCGTCTGGCCCAATCCCCCCGCGCACAACGACGTGGATCGGCATGTCTTTGCGAAACTCAAGGCGCTCAACCTGCTCCCAGCGGATCTCTGTACCGACGAGGAATTCGTGCGACGGGCGTACCTTGATCTCTGCGCGGTCTTGCCGACGCCGGACGAGTGCCGTCTCTTTCTGGCCAATCCCGCGCCCGACAAACGTGCTCGGCTGATCGATCAGTTGTTGGAGCGACCTGAGTTCGCGGACTACCTCGCTTACAAGTGGCTCGACGTTTTACGCGCCAACCGCTTGACCATTCAGATCAAGGGGAGCCATGCGTATCGGCAGTGGCTGCGCAGCCACATCGAACGGAACACGCCGTGGAACGAAGTGGTCTCGGAGCTTTTGACGGCCAGCGGGAGCACGTTTACGAATCCTCCCGCGAATTATTTCCGCGGGCCATACGACAACGGAGCACCCGTGGTTCAGGGCGCACAGAATCTGGCCGAGAGCACCGCGCAACTTTTCTTCGGCATTCGATTGCAATGCGCCAAGTGCCACAACCATCCGTTCGAGCGTTGGACTCAGGACGACTACTATCACATGGCGGCTTGGTTCGCGCAGCTCAAGGCCGAGCCGGATGGAGAGAATCCGGGGAGTGCCAAGCAGCCCTATCCTTGGCAGTTGCGAGAGAACGCGCTCGTGATCTACACGGACGGTCGCGGGGAAGTCACCCATCCGCAGTCCGGGAAACCGATGGCTCCCAAGGTTCTGGGTCTGCCCGCGCCAGTCATTTCGCCAGACGCGGATCATCGCGCGGTGCTGGCCAAGCTGGTTACCTCGCCAGAGAACCCATTCTTCGCGCGAGCGACCGTCAATCGCATTTGGTTCCATCTGCTCGGCCGGGGGATCGTCGATCCGCCGGATGACTTCCGCGACTCGAACCCCTCGGCCAACGACGCGCTGCTGGAGGCCCTGGCCCACGAGTTCGTGAAGAGCAACTACGATGTGAAGCAGGTCGTTCGCATCATCGCCAACTCGCGGACGTATCAGCTCAGTTCCCACGCCAAAGCCGGCAATCAAGAGGACGAGAAGTACTTTTCACATGCGCTCGTGCGACGGAAGCGACTGACGGCGGAACTGCTGCTCGATGCAGTTTGCGCTGCGACCGGCGAGCCGGAGAAGTTCACCGAAATGCCGGAGGGGACTCGGGCTGTGCAGCTTCCTGATGGGCAGGTCATCTACACCGGCGGTCGGTACGCCTCATGGGACCGGCACCCGTTCTTGAAAGCGTTAGGTCAACCGGCGCGCGAAGCGGTCTGCGAATGCGAACGCGAAAGCGACCTCAACGTGGCCCGTGCGCTGGAGATGAAAAACGGCTCCTTTGTGCTCGGTAAACTCCGCGCGCCAAATAACCGTCTTGGTCGGCTGTTGGCAAAAGGTTTATCCGACGCCGACATCGTGACCGAGTTATTCCTGGCAACACTGTCGCGGCCGCCGCTGGCCGATGAAGCCCGCTCGGCGCTCGAGCATGTGACTAAGGCCGACAACAAGCGCACGGCCTGGGAGGACATCCAATGGGCGCTGCTCAATACCAACGAATTCCTCTTTCGGCATTGAAGATACCCGTAGACCGGACGCCTACGTCCGGTCAGGAACTCGTTCGGACGTAGGCGTCCGAACCACGGAGATTTGACATGATCACGTTGCTAGGCAGCCGACGACGTCTGTGTGACGGCCTGACCCGTCGCGAAACTCTGAAGGCTGGAGCGCTCTCGCTTCTGGGCGGGGCCTTCAACCTGCCGAGTCTGCTCGCGCTCGAAGAGAGCAACCGCGTGCGGCCGGCCAAGGCCAAGAGCGTGATCCTGCTCTATTTGCTTGGCGGCGCTCCGACGCAGGACATGTACGATTTGAAGCCGAACGCCCCGGAAAAAATCCGCGGCGAGTTCAAGCCCATCGACACGAATGTGCCTGGCATCCAGATCGGAGAATTGCTGCCGCTGTCGGCTCAGTGGATGCACAAGACGGCGATCGTGCGCTCGGTCAACCACAAGGCCGGCTGCCACAATCCGCTTCCGAGCTACACCGGTTACGAGATCGCCTTGGCCGACATCACCAGCACCAAAGACACGTATCCTCCCAGCATGGGTTCGGTCTGCGAGTACCTTCGCCCGGCAACGAAGCCTCTGCCGGATTACGTTTACCTGCCCGATTACGCCGGAGCGGGTAATGCCGGCGGCACCGTCCGCTATCCGGGGCCGTATGCCGGCTTTCTCGGCAAGCGCTATGACCCGCTGTTCTCGGAATTCGACAAGAAGAAGGATCGCACGATCGGGAAAATGAAAGTGCTCGACGGCGAGCCGTTCCTCTCTCGAAACACCCGGCTGGCTGACGGCATTACGCTCGACGCCTTGCAGGCGCGCGAGGGTCTGCTGCAACAGTTCAATCGAAACCAGAAGCGGGCCGAAGCGCGGGGGACGCTCGACGACGTGGACCGCATCCAGCAGCGAGCGTTCGGCCTGTTGACGTCAACCACGCTCAAGAGCGCCTTCGATCTGAGCACCGCCGATCCAAAACTGCGCGACCGCTACGATCGCACGCTGTTCGGCTCAAGCGCGCTCATCGCCCGCCGATTGGTCGAGGCGGGGGTCCGATTTGTGAATGTCACCTGGGATTTCCCCGGAGACAATTCGTGGGACACTCACGCCGCGAATTTCGACTGGCTCCGCGGCGCTCTGCCGTCGCTGGATCTCACGTACAGCGCGCTTTTGGAAGACCTGAACTCGCACGGTCTGTTGGATGAAACGCTGGTGGTCGTCATGAGCGACATGGGCCGCACGCCGCAGGTCAACAACAACGCCGGCCGCGATCACTGGAGTTACGCCTACAGCGTGTTGTTCGCCGGCGCGGGCATCCGCGGCGGCACGGTGCATGGAGCGTCCGACGCCCACGCCGCCTATGTGAAGGACCGCCCTGTCAGCATCAGCGACATTTGCGCGACCATCTACCATCTGCTGGGAATCGATCCCGACATGAAAGTGTACGACAACGATCGCCCGGTCGCCGTGGCGCACGGAGGCAGACCGATCGAGGAGATTCTGGCATAGTGCTTTGTCAGAGCTTGATTGGAGTAGCCACGCTCGCCAGAGCGTGGGAAGCGTCCAGCGACTTCCCCACGTTCTGGCGAACGTGGCTACGACGACAATTCTTCACCGCCGCAAACTGGAGGCTCTTCGATGTTCGTAGCCCTGCTGACCTTGGCTCTGTTGGGGACCGACCCTGGTCTTTCGGCCGCCGAGTTTGAGCGGCTCCACGCAGCGCTGCAACCTGAAGCCGATGCGCCGTGGCGGACCATCCCGTGGCGTGTCTCGTTGCTGGAGGCTCGGCAGGAAGCCGCCAAGCAGCAGAAGCCGATTTTCATTTGGGCCATGGACGGGCATCCGTTGGGCTGCACTTGAAACAACGGAGTCATCGACCGTGTGTCGACCTTCGCCAATCCGGAAATCATCGAACTGCTCAAGTCCCGATTCATCAACGTCGCCATTGATCAGGCTTATCAACGTCGGCAACAGGACGATGAAGGGGACTTCTATCGTCAGCTCGCCGGCCAAGGTCCGCGCAACAACTTCAACGGGACGACGCAGGGACTTTACGTCGGAACAGCCGACGGCAAATTGCTGGGCTTCACGAATCATCGTGGTCCGGATCGCGTGAAACAGACTCTGACCCAGGCCCTGGACAAGTTTAAGCCAGCCGACTTCACGCCTCCCGAAGCCAAGCGGTTTGATCCGCGTTGGACGTATCAGCCTCCCAAGGATGGCCTCGTCGTGCGCGTCACGGCCAAAGTGCTCGGCGGCTACGAGCCGACCGACGACATGTGGCGGAAGGCGTTCCAGGAATCTCTGTCGCGAGACAACTTGTGGGTGACTGCCGATGAGCACAAATCGTTGGTCGCCGGAAAGCTCTCAGGCTCGCTGGCAAATCGGATCGCCCGCTTTCATCTGGTGGATAACACTCGCGGCGAACCTCCGATGTGGGAACAGGCGGACGTCAAGTCCCTCAAGCTGACGCTCGCCGATGGCCGGATCTCGGGCACGTTCCATCTGGAAACCGCCGACGGCAAACGGGGCTTTCAAGGGGACGTGCTGGGGTTCGTCGAGACGGAGAACAAACAAGTGACCCGTTTCGAAGTTGTCGCCCGCGGCGAGTATTGGGGCGAAGGAACATTTACCGGCGGCGCTCCCAAAGGGAAGTTTCCGTTCGCGGTCGCCTTGACGCTGTCCGACGGCAAGGACGAGGCGGACAAGGTTCGTCCGCAAGCCTCGCGCGGCTGGGTCGATGGTTACCTTCGCAGCGAACGCTGACCGCTGGCACACCGACACTCGACCTTTGACTGAGTGAGCGTTATTTGTCATCCTCAATTCAGCCCGGTTGAAGGCGAGAACCCTCGCCGCTATCTGGATAAGAAGAGCGGGCAATGGAAGGACGCCGCATCCTTCCAGCCCTCTGACTTACCAGCGTTGCTCTTCTGTTTGGCAAAGGCCCAAGAGTATTGCTACGAGACGCCGGTTCCCGGCCAGGAAGAGACTGAGGCCGCTGGATTGGAAAACGAAATCGGTGGCCGATTCTGACCGCTGGCTCTTTGAGCCGATCCTCAAGCGAATTCGCTTGGGGATTTCTTGCGTTGAGTAAGCACGGCAGGAATCAGTGCGTTGCCAGCCAGTCGGTGAATCTCGACCTTGGCATTGGATCGTCCATCCATGAAGTGTCTGCTTCGGGGAGACGTCTCGCTCCGTCAACGGTCAACCAGCCACGCGGCAACTTGATATCTCGGAGGCCGCCGTTTTTTGTCAGCCAGCGAAGGGACCGCTGCGTCTCACAAGCACGAGCAAGTTCCAAAGTGGCTCGGACATCTTGTGCGACATAGTCCAGAACTTCTTTCGTTCGCCCGTCCGCCCAAAGTTGTGGGGCCATGTGCGGTTCGATGCCCTGCGACTTGCCTTGAAGCCCCATCGCCTTGGCCGCGCGGTCCAGACCGATCGGGAAGCCAAGTTCGCAGAAGACGTGGAACATCATGTCCACATGGCCGCGTGCCAAACGCTTGCAGTCGTCGGTCATTCCGGACTCTTCGGCCAGAATATCGAAGTCGAAGCCGAGTCCGTTCCAGGTCAAGATGGTGAATCCGTCGTCCACGAGTTTTGAAAGCAGATGTACGAGTTCTGCCGCTTCGAGACGGTTCATTCGGGGCGCGGGTTTGTCGTCATCGGTTACGCCGTACCAAAGTTGGGGGCGGTCGTCAGTGCTGCAAAGTGTTGCCACACACGCGATGCCCAAGGGGCGATGGGCTTTCAGTTCGGACACGACGGCCGGGAGGATCTTGGCCGTCTCGATATCGAACGCGACGTACTTGCGGAGCATCTTGGACCTCAAACTTTGAGACCGTGTACGGCGGGCATCCTCTGTTTAATGCTTCTCGCGAACAAGTCGATGGCCGGAGAGACGGAAGCCGGTTTCGGTGAGGCGGGTTTGCCAGCCGGCGCGAGTGCCGATCGTGGCGGTTTCGTTGAGCAGGCCGTGGTTCTCTTCTTGCTTCGTCAGCTTCGCGAATTTTTCGTGTAGCGGATGATCCGGCGCGAGGAAGGTTTCCTTGCGGTGCAGGACTGGCGGGTTTGCGGATTGGGCGTAGTCGTAGCAATCGACGTTGAGTGTGCGCATCGAGAGCTTGATGCAGCGGAACAGAGCGGGGTGCGGATCGGTGTCGAAGTCGGGATACATCAA
>CAMDDX010000078.1 GCA_945893075.1 Planctomyces sp. SH-PL62
GCTTCCTGCTCACTTATGAAGGGCAGACATTCTCGACCCCGTTGAACGGGATCACCAACTTGGCCATCAACGGCGGGACCGGCAACGACACCTTCACGTTGGACGTCGGTAACGGCGAGCTGCCCTTCTTGATCACCTTCAACGGCGGAGCGGGCTTTGACTCGCTGCACATTGAAGGGCTGGACGAAGCCTTCGACGCCTATACGATCAACTACAACAACCCGACCGACGGCAACGTGCAGTTCCGCACGGGGGCGACCGTCGATTCCACGTTGATCTTCACCGGCATCGACCCGCTGACGATCGACGGCACGCCCAGCGACGTCATCTTCAACCTGCCGAGCACCAATGACACGAATGTGTTCCTCTCGGCCATTGATGCCAACACGATGCTGCTGGCCGGCACGACCTTCGAGGATACGACGTTTTCGATCGCCGCTGCGACGTCAATCACTATCAACGGCAATCGGGGGAACGACAAGCTGACGATCTCCAGTGTCGCGTCGAATTACACCGGCTCGCTGATCGTCAACGGCGGCGAAGGGAACGACACACTCGATGCCTCGGCCGGCAACTTCGCGGTCACGCTGCAAGGAGGAAATGGCAACGATTCGCTGACGGGTGGTGCTCAGGGAGACTTCCTCGACGGCGGCGCGAGCAATGATCGGATCTTTGGCCGAGCCGGCGATGACTCGATCCGAGGCGGTGCCGGCAACGATCTGCTCGACGGTCAAATCGGAACTGCCGACTGCGTCACCGACGTCACCACCAGCAACTTCGTGCTCGCCAACACCAGGTTGACCGGCAACGGCACCGACACGCTGGCCAACATCGAATGTGCCGAACTCTTTGGCAACGCCAGCAAGAACACGCTCGATGCCAGCAAGTTCACTCTGGGGCCAGTCGAACTTCACGGCGGCGATGGCGATGACTTGCTGATCGGAAGTTCCGCCAACGATTTGTTGGACGGCGGCAACGGGATCGACACCGTCAAGCAAACGTCCGCAGGCAACCAGACGATTGCCGGCACAACGATCACCGGCCCTTCGTCCGGAACGGACACGCTGGTCTCCATCGAAGGGGCGAACCTGAGTGTCTCCGGACGAATTGGTGCCAACCTGGACGCGACGGGGGCGGACTTTGCCGTGACGCTCACGGGTGGCGATGGAAACGACACGCTGCGTGGCGGCAGCCGTCCCGATAGCCTGGTCGGGGGAGCAGGCAGGGACTCGCTCGTCGGCAACGACGGCAACGACACGCTCCGTGGCGGAGCGGGCAACGACCGTTTGGAAGGCAACAACGGTGACGACCAACTGGTTGGTGACGACGGCAGTGATTTGATCTTCGGTGGCATTGGCCAAGACCTGATCAACGGCGGAAACGGCAACGATACGATCCTGGGCGAAGTTGGCCACGACACGCTGATCGGTGGCGAAGGCAACGACGGCATCAGTGGCGGTGACGGCGACGACAGACTCACCGGCAACAATGGCGACGACACTCTGCTGGGAGGCGACGGCAACGACACCCTTCAGACAGGGAGCGGCCGAGACCTGGCCCTCGGCGAGTCGGGCAACGATCGCATCGAATCCCTGTCCAATGACACGATCAGCGGCGGTGCCGGTGACGATATCTTCGTCGGTCCCCACGCCATAATCGACGAAGCCTTCGTGTTTGATTTCAACAGACTGCTGGGGGACGACTCGTCCGCGACCTAAATCGAAATCGAATTCATGTCATCTACCTTGCAGCACCACGGAGCCGTTTGCACTCACGGCGAATAACAGCCTCGAACAACAACACTCGTACAACTTTTGGCCGCCCCACCGTGGGGCGGCCTTTTTTGTTTCCTGTTTTCCACAGGAATGGCGGAGAGCCTGAATTCAGAGTTTCTTGGATCGCCCGCCCTCGCTGACGCTGCGGGTTACTTTTGCGGCTTCGCCGCGCTAGAGCGTCTCTTGGCAAACTCGACGGAGAATCGGAATGACTGACCGCACTTCAACTCTGCAACCAACTCGGCAAGGCCGCTCAACCGGCGCGGTCCAAACTGCTGGAGTTGCTTCAGGACGACAAAGAATCCGCACCACTTAAGACGACCATTGTGAGGGCTCTGACACGGCAGGGAGGCGAGCAGCGACTGTTGCTTCCGGCATTCACGCCGTTGTTGAAAAGCTCGGATCAATCGCTGGTCACGATCACGCTTTCGTCGCTGGGTCAGATGGGACCGGACGCGGTCCCTGTCGTGTTGCCTCTGACCGATGATCCGAACAGTGAGATTCAAATTGTGGCGTTGAGCACGCTGGTGACGCTGGCCTCGCAAAGCAGCCAAGTCGCGCCGCAGGTGCTCCCCGTGTTGCTCAAGAAAATGAAGGAACTCGATCCGCAGCAGCGGCCAATGCTGGCGGGACATTTGCAGCGGCTGGGAGCGGCGAGCGTCAAGCCGCTCGCCGCAGAGCTTCGTAATCCGGATGTCAGCCTGCGACGTCTGGCTGTGGAAGCGCTGCGCAGCATCGGCAGCCGCGGCGCTCAGCAGGCCGAGCCGGAACTGATCGCCGCTCTCGACGATCCCGATCTCCAGGTGCGGCTGAATTGCGCCGTGACGCTCACGCAGGTCGCCAAGTCGCCGCCACAACGAATCACCGCAGTGCTGCTGGAAGGCTTGCGAGACAACGATCTCGCTCAGCGAAGACTGGCCGTGCGGATGGGCTTTCCAGATCGTTACGGCAATCCCGAATTGCTGTCTGAACTCGAAAAGGTTCTGACGGACGAGGACATCGAGTTGGTCGCCGGTGCCGCACGATGCTTGCTCACGCATCAGAAAACCGAACCGGTGTTGAAGCAGGTCCGCCGTCTGGCGGCCGCGTTCGGCGGGTCCGCGGAAACCGACATCGCCTTGGCCAATGTCTTCACGACTCTAGGCCCGCGCGCGAAGGAGGCGATTCCTGATCTCGTCGAAAAAATCAAACAAGGACGTTCCACCAGTGAGCACTGGGTGAATTCATCGCTGGCACGAATTGGACCGACAGCGATCCCCGCGCTCACCGTGGTGGCGGCCGAAGGGAGCGAAGTCCAACAACAGCGCGTCGTGTCAGTGCTTCAGAACCTGGGATCGGAGGGAGTGCCGGCAATCGTCGAGCTGCATGGCTCCGTGTCTCCCAACGTTCGGAACAACATTCTGTTTGTGCTCAGCAGCAAGCTCGATCAATCTCCAGCCGCGCTGAAGCTGCTGCTGGCGCAGGTTGAGAGTGCGGACCCGGCGACGGTGATGGTGACACTCAGCGCGCTGAGCAACGCACCGTCGTTGCCGCGTGAGGCCGTTGCTCCATTGCGGCGATTGCTGAATGAGGCTCGTCAGGCACCGGCCAACAGCCCACTTCGCTCCCGCCTGACGCTCTTGATGCAAGCCCTCTCACGCATCGGCCCCGATGCCCACGAAGCCATCCCCGATCTGACCGTACTCCTGACGGAAGCCGAACCGGCGACCCCCTGCTTCGCCGCGGCCACCATCTTGAGCATTGATCCCTCGCACACCGACGCGGGCAACGTCTTGATCCAGTGCCTCGACACGCCGGCGACGCAAAACATCGCCGTCCATGCGCTCTACAAATTGGGGCTGCGCGCACAGCGACTTGTGCCGCGGCTTGAGAAGTACGTTGAGTCCAGCACATTGCCCAGCCGAGGCCGCCTGGTGTACCTGCTGGCCGTGTGCGGTTCGCAATCGGACTCGCTCGTCTCCGCGACGGAAGAGCTGCTCGACAGCCCGAATCATGACGACCGTCAACATGCGGCGCAGACGTTGCGATGGCTCGGTCCCCGCGCTCAACACTTGCTCCCGAAACTGCTCGGCCACCTCACAGCTCCGCAGGACTACGCGCGATTTTACATCGTGTTGGCACTCCCGTTTGTCGCGCCCGATGCGAAAGAAGTGGTCACGGTCTTGGCGGACTTAGCGCGAAACGACCCCTATCTGCGAATGCCCACACTGATGTCGCTCGCCGAACTGAAAGACAAAGCGCGATCCGCTGCGGAGGTCATCGCTCCGCTGCTGAACTCCGATCTGACCTACCACACGCTGGCCGCCGCGACGTTGGCGCTCTGTGATCCCGAATCTCATCCACTTGCCGGGCCGATGCTGCTCGATCTGTTCGAGAGGCCCGACAGCCCCACGAGTCCGGTGTTGGTTCAGGCGAATTTACTCATCGCGGACGCGGTCGCACTCGTGGCCAAGGATTCTGAAGAGGCCCGATCGCAAATCCGTAAGGGCCTGACTCATGAGAGCTTCAAAGTGCGAATCTGTGCCGCTCGCGCGCTGTGGAAGATCGAAGGCCAAGCCGACGCCGTTGTGCCGGTTCTCCTGGAAGCTTTGGACGCGAGTGATGCTTCGGCTTATTCCATCAATGACGTCGCCCGCACGCTCGGCGAGATCGGCCCGCCCGCCAAGGCCGCCGTTCCTACGCTACTCCGCAAAGCACGCTCGGCGTCGATCGACCAACAATCGCACGTCGTCAATGCTCTAAAAGCCATCGACCCCGCCGCCGCGACGGCCGCAGGATATCGCTGATCTGAGGCGCGGCGGACGACGCTCACACCTCTGGCAACACCCACGGCTTCCGCCATTCAGTGCGGCCGCGCAGCGCGTTCGCATCGGCATCGCCGACGAACGTCTCGGTCGCCGCATCGAGTGTCAGCTTGCGACCGACTCGCGCGGAAATGTTGCCGGAGTGACACAAGACCGACGCCGGATGGCCAATTGTTTCCAGATCGCAATACGGCTTCGCTCGCGACTTGATGCACTCGATGAAGTTCTGGACGTGCGGGCCTTCGTGGCTGTCCCCTTCACCCTTCGCGAGCAGCTTGCCTCCCTTCTCGTATGCAGCCCAGCGCGTATTGCCCAGCACGATGTAGCCCTGATCGCCGAACAACGCCGAGCCTTCCGACTCGCCGAGATAGTCATACGGAGCCCACACACGCATCTCGTAGGTCAGCAGCTTCGGATGCTTGCCGTCTTTGACATCGCCGGAACCGAACTCGTAGTTGACCTGCATCGTGTCCGGGAATTCTTGAGCGTCGTTGAAGTACCACTTGCCGCCGTTCGCGAAGACCGAAGTCGGCAGGCCGAGCGGTTCGTCTTTCTGAACTTCGCACGCCGCCGCGAGCACCGCGACCGCCATGTCCAATCGGTGTACTCCGTCGTTGCCGAGATCGCCGGTGCCGTAGTCGTACAGCCAACGCCAACGCCCATGAAACCGATTGATGTTGAACGGCCGCTTCGGAGCCGGCCCCATCCACATCTCGTAATCGACTCCGACCGGCGGAGTCCCATCTGGCGGAAATCCAATCGGCCCCTGCTTGGAACTTTCCCACGCCTTCGCCACCACGCAGCGGCCGAGTTTTCCTGTTTTCACGAACTCAATCGCCGATTGCATCCGCGTGGTCGAGCGATGCTGCGATCCCATTTGCACGACCCGCTTGTGCTTTCGCATCGCCGCCACCATCCGCATCCCTTCGATGATGTTGTGGCTGTCCGGCTTCTCGACATACACGTCCTTGCCATTCTGACACGCCAAGATCGTCGGGATCGCATGCCAATGATCAGGCACTCCGATGACGATTGCGTCGATCGACTTGTCATCGATCAACTTCCGAAAGTCACTCTCCCCGCGCGGCTTCTTCCCCTGCAACTTCTCCGCGCTCTCTAACCCTTTCGGCAACTTGTTCGCATCGAGATCTGCAATCGCCACAACCTCTACCGACTTGTTTGCCGCGAACGAAGCAATCAGCGATGCTGCTCGCCCACCGGACCCCATGATCCCGACGCGCACCCGCTCACTGGCCTGAGCCTTCGCGACTTGGTCCAGGTGCGAGAGCAACACTCCCGAAGCCACGGCAACGGACGAACTCTGCAAGAACGAGCGACGAGTTTGTGAAGTCATGGCTGCCCCTTTGATGACGAGGAAAGACGCCGACGCCAGTAACCTGGCTTTCGACTGAGATGCGCGACTGCGACGATAAAAACGTGGTCGGAGTAACTCTTGAAAATCACCCCGTATGGAAACTTGCGAATCAAACGCATTCGAGTTTCGTGGTCGTGAATGAACCCCGTTTCTGGATGCTCGCTGATTTCTGTTTCAATCTGCTGGACCAAGCGGTGAAATCGTTGACCGAGTCCGGTTTGACGAGATTCGCAATAGCACGCCGCGTCAGCAAGTTCTTCGAGCGCGTCGGGGTGATATTCCACCGGCATCATGATGGCATCCGTCGGCGAACTTCGGCATGAACTTCAGAGGATGGAATGCCTGTGACTTTGCCGGATTCGTAGTCGGCCAGCCGGTTGGCCACTTCGGCCGACCAAGCCTCGGCGATTTCTGGCGAAGCGAAACAATCCACGCTTTCCACAAGCCGCTCGCCCAGAAACAGCCGCTCATTCGGGGGCAGTGCCAGCAATTGTGTGGCCATCGATTCGAGTTCAGATTGAGTCATCGCGATTTGACCTCCGTTTTATTTTGCCGCGAGCGGGATTTCTGGGCTGGTTGGCTCTGGCTGACGTTTCAGCAGTTCGCTGAGTTGGAACGAGAAGTATTTTTGTTCGGCGGCGGGCTTCTTGTCGGGGGTCGCGTTGGCGACCCAGAGCTTCGTGGACTTTGGCTCGAACAAAACGTTGTGCAGGTTGGACTTCATGGCGACGGGGCGCGACATCAATTCTATGGCGGACTCGGCGGTGAATTGGCCGTGGCCGGTTTGGGCGCGTTCGACGAGTTTCTTGTAACGGTCGCCGGCCGAGAGCAGGACGCAGTCCTTCACGGCGGTGGGCAGCAGCGGGTGTGATTCGCCTTGCTTGATGAGCGAGAAGACTCCGAAGGAGGCCTCCATGCCGACCGCTTCGTTCGTCTTGCCGTCGGCGACGACGTAGAAGTATTGGCAGGTGCGGCGACTGTCTCGGAAGATGCTGATGGCGGTGTCGAGGTCTTTGCCCTTTTCGAGCACCTCGCGGACGAGAAACGCCATCGGCATGCCGGCCCAGAAGCCGAGTCCGCCGCCTCCCATTTCACCGACGCTGACGTGTTCGGCGTTCATCCCCGTGACCGAGCCGATAAAGCCGGCGTAGGTGACGTTGACGAACGGGATGCCGCCGTCCGGTTCGGCGACCATCAGCACGGCGTGCTCTTGCAGTTTCCAGTCGATGGCGTAGTCGAGCACTCGGCCGTGATACAGCGTGCCGTCTTTCGTGGCCGAGTTCGCGATCGCGAAACCACTGCAATGGAACAATTCAGGAAGAAAGTTGCCGGCTCGCGCGTCGGCGACCTTGAGGCCGGAACCCTCGGCGAGTCCTTCCAGTTCCTCGAAATACTTCTTGGGGACGTACGGCTCCTGGATGCCGACGATCAGATCGATCCCTTGCCGCGGCTTGACCTTCAGCGGGCCGACTTGGACAAGGGTGGTCTCTCCCTGCACGTCCAGGATGTTGTGCATGTTTGAGCGGACTTTGTCTCGGAGCAACGCCCCGTGTTGGTAGCCCATCTCGCGCGGTGTCCCTTTCAAGTGCAGCACCGGATAGCCATCAACCAGTTCCAACCAACCTTTCCCGCAACGGGCAACCGACTGAGCCGGCAGGCGTTCTGCCACGAGCAAACAAACCACGCCGATGAACGCCACACGAAAAGCACGCAAAACTCGTGGAGATGGCATCGTGGACCCCTAACGAGAGACAGAGGGAGAACTGGAATCGGGCTGAACGGGTCGCGAGATTATCGCGGTCGAGCCACACCTTCCAGGTTGTTCTTGTGATTCCGTGACGGATGCGATTCGGCTTCGCGGTCGGCAAAGCTGTTGCAGTTCGTTGACGGTGGAAAAGCAAGGGCCGTATCATCTTCGGCCAATGCGACAGGCTGAGTGCCGGTCGCTCGCCCTTCGACCGCCGGACGTTCGTCGCGGCGGATTTGATCACCTCGGCAGCGTTCAACGGATGTTTGAAACCTTCGGCAAGCTGGTATCACGGACGTGGCCGCTGTTGCTGGTCGCTTGGCTGGCTGTCTTGGTCGGTTTGAAGTGGGCTGCCCCCGCGTGGAAAGACGTGGCGGCCGATGGGGAATTCGCGTTCCTGCCGAAGGATTCCCCCAGCCGAGTGGGCGAGGATTTATTCCGGATGGCTTGGGACGAGCCGCTGGCCAGCAATGTGGTCATCGTCGTGCGGCGGGAAAGTACGCCGACAGGGTTGCTGGAGAGCGACAAAGCGTTCATCAACGACGTCTTACGGAAACGGCTGGAAACGATCGCGGACGAAGAGACCAAATCGTTGCAGCCACAGGAGTTGCTGGGGACGAAGCCGAAAGTGCCCGATGCGGGTGAGGAATCCGAGGCCGTCGAAGATCTGAAGTCGATCACCATCCGCACGTTGTCGGACAAGTCGGTCGGACGGCTGCTCAATAGCAGCGATCAACAAGCCTCGCTGGTGCTGATCGAGTTGCCGACCGAGTTTTTGGACGCTCGCAATCGACGGTTGATCGGAAAGATCGAGAACCTGATCGGCTACATCGACCGCAACGGGAGGCGGCAGCCTGGGGAGTTGCATTCCGAGGACTTGCCGCCGACAGAGCGAGTGCCGCCGGGCTTGGATTTGGCTTTGAGCGGCTCGGCAACGGTCGGCCGAGACATGATCCATGCGGCCGAAGAAAGCTCACGAGACACCGAGTTGTGGACGGTGATCTTGGTCGTGCTCCTGCTGGTCGCCATTTACCGAGCGCCCTTGATGGCGTTGATCCCGCTGATGACGGTGGCGGTCGCCACGGAAATCTCGCTGGCGCTGCTGGCCTGTCTCGCGAAGGCGGGAATCGTCGACCTCTTCGCAGGGATTGAAGTCTATGTGAAGGTGCTCAGCTACGGGGCTGGCGTCGATTACTGCCTGTTCCTCATCGCTCGCTACAAGGAAGAGTTGGGGGAAGGAGCGACGTTGGACCAAGCGGTGGCGAATTCGCTGTCGAAGGTGGGGCACGCGCTGGTCGCTAGCGCGGGGACGGTCATCTGCGGCATCTTCATGATGTACTTCGCCGATTTCGGAAAGTTCAGCCAAGCGGGGATCGCCATCACGGTGAGCCTGGTGATCGTGCTGGCGGCGGCGTTGACCTTTTCTCCGTCTTTGATGCGGCTGGCTCGGCAATGGGCGTTTTGGCCGCGAGTCTCGCGGACCCGTTTGTCGGGCACGGGCGGCTGGGTCACGGCCACCTCGTTGTGGTCGCGATTGTTTGAACGCAACTGGGGACAGCTTGCTTGGACGCAGGTCAGCGGACTGGTCCGCCGCCGGCCCGGAACCGTGTTGCTGGCGAGTTTCTTGATGATGTTGCCATTCGCCTGGGTTGGCGTGAAGTTTCGCGGACATCTGAGTTACGGGCTGCTCAGCGAATTGCCGCGCGACACCGCCAGCGTCGTGGGTGCGGAAGCGGTCGCGAAGCATTATCCCAAAGGGATCGCGGGACCGATCACCGTGCTGATTCAGTCGGAACGGGGATCGTTCCTCAACGAAGACGACGAGCTACTCTCGGACGACGCGAATCAGCTCATTCAAACGTTGACCGGACAACTTCGAGACCAGCAAGAGCGCCTGCAACTCGCCGATGTGCGGACAGTTTTGCATCCGTTTGGCGGCGGCCTTTCCACGATCGCCCACGACGATGCTGCGCGGCAGAAAAACGAATCCGTGATTCAACTGGCGAGCGGTTCGTCTCCGCTCGGTGGTATCGCGGCTCGGCATGCCAAGAAACGTCTGCAGCAGCATTACGTCAGTTCGCAGGGAGATTTGGCGGGCAAAGTCTTGCGCGTGGATTTGGTTCTGCAGGAAGATCCGTTCGCCCGCAACAGCATCGCGCAGTTTGAGTCAATCCGTCGGTCGATCGAGACTTCCGTCCCCGCCGGCCTGAAAGTCTTCACGCTCGGTCCGACCGCCAGCATTCGCGATCTCAAAATCGTGACGGACGGCGATCAGATTCGGATCAATTCCTTGGTACTGGTGGGCGTGTTCCTGATTCTGATCGTGCTGCTCACGCACACGTCGGTCAGAAAACTCATGGCGGCGATCTCCTCGCAGAGCGGCATCTCCGTGGTGCTGCATGAACTCGTCAGTCGCTTCGCCGTCACGGTGTATCTGATCGTCAGCGTCTTCTTCAGCTATCTGGTGACGTTGGGCGTCACCTTCGCCGTCTTCTGGGTGATGGACCCCTCTGGCTTTGGGGGACTGGACTGGAAGGTGCCCATGTTCCTGTTCACGATCCTGATCGCGGTTGGCGAAGACTACAACATCTTCCTGATGACCCGTATCGAAGAAGAGCAAAAACTGCACGGCCTAACCGACGGTGTCATCTCCGCGCTGCAAAAGACCGGCAGCATCATCTCCAGTTGCGGCATCATCATGGCCGGCACGTTTTGCTCGCTGTTGGCGGGTTCGCTGGTCGGACTGCACCAACTGGGATTCGCGTTGGCGTTTGGCGTGCTGTTGGACACGTTTGTGGTGCGTCCCATCCTCGTGCCGGCATTTCTGGTCCTGCTGCATGAAGGCCGATTAACCAGCTTGAACCGTTTGTTGGCTCGTGCCGAGGTCGCTTTGCCCGCGACCGCCGAGCCAACTCCCTCGTTGGAAGTCAGAGGCGAGTAATGCTGTTGTCGCGCGCGTGTGCTGGATTCGTGATCCTCATCGGCCTGATGCTGTTTGGCCAAGCCGGCTTGGCTCAGGAGTCTGTTCCGGGCTGGCACTCCAACTTGGAGGACGCGCGCAAGCTGGCGGAATCGACTGGCAAGCCGTTGTTCATCACGTTCCGCTGCGTGCGTTGACCGGAATGCTGGCAATGGGATGGGCAGGTTGCTCAGGAAGATCCCGAACTCCGTCAGGCTCGCGCCGATTTCGTCTGCGTGCGCGTGACCTCGATGAACCGCGTGGACATTGCGCGCTTCGAGTTCGACTACGACACCACCTGGGCGGCGTTTACGACTGACTCAAAACTGCGGATCTACAGCCGCTACGGCGGACGCGACGAGCATGAACCGGACGCGCGGCTCAGCAAAGCCTCGCTGTTGCAAACGCTGCGTGAGTCACTCGCCGCCCACAAGATCGCTGGCGAGCGTGCCGCTATCAGGCCCCCGACAAATTCCAAACCGGAAGATGTGCTCTGGCACCCGGAACCGAAAACGTCGCAGACACCGCTCGACATTCCGCTGTTGCGCAAAGGCCATCAAGGCTGCGTCCACTGCCATCAAGTCCGCGAATACAGCTTGTTGCAGGCGTATCACGATGGCCGCTTCACACGAGAGATGCTGTTCTCGTATCCGCTGCCCGAATCGCTCGGCATTGAGATCGACCGCGCTCACGGACATCGCGTGGCTCGTGTGCAAGACGGATCGCCGGCAGCCGGCCACCTCAAGCCGGGCGATGTGGTGACTCGCTGCGAGGACGTGCCGATTCGTTCGGAACTCGATCTCCGCTGGGCGCTGCAACGCCTGCCGGCCACTCGCGACCGCGTGAAGTTGGTCATCGGTGGGGCAGGGGGGCGCGACGTCGAACTCACCTTGCCGGCCAACTGGCGGCAAACGGAATTGAGTTGGCGAAAATCGGCGCGCAGCATTCCGGCCGATTGGGGTTTCCGTGGAGCCGCGCTGGCCAAGTTTGAACGCCGCGAAGCCGGACTGTCGGAAACGGGACTGGCCATCTTGATCTTGTCAGTCAAGCCGCGCGGACTGACTCAAGCCCTCGGACTGCAAAAAGGAGACGTGATCACCGCACTGGCGGGTGACTCGCGCGAACGATCGCTCGATCGGCTGCGGTCCGACATGCTGCGCCGTTTCGCTCCCGGCGACGAACTCCAACTGACGGTGCGCCGCGGCGCGGCAACCTTGGAGCTCAAGGGAAAATTCCCCGCTTGGTCCACCGAAGAAACTTCGGTGCCCTGACTATTCCGCTCGCATCAAAGTCTCACGGATCGCCGTGCGAGGTTTCACCCGGTCTTCGTTCCTCGCCATTCAAAACCCCGTGAATTCGCCAAATCAATTTGGGATCGCACGCCCGTGCGGATCGACACCGGGTCGGTCGAGGTCTTGGTCCAACTCGGCAAGCAGTTCGCCGTCCAGGAAGTGTTCGACCTGCTCGGCACTCTCGTGGAAGCGGCCGGTGCCGAGCACGAAGTGTTTCGCCAAGAAAGATTCCCACAAGCGATGTGAGCGGACCAAAGTTCGCGCGGCTTCTCGACCGGTGTCCGTCAAATGCACGTCTGCGCCGGAACCAATCAGCCAGCCTCGGCGAAGCAGTACCCAAGAGGCGAGTCGCGTCAGCCACGTTTGCGTCAGGAGAGTTCGCAACCAAACCGCTCGTTCGGTGGCCAGCGAAACATCCGCGGAGGCGGGAGCGGATTCCTCGAATCGGTACAGTCCGCCGAGCACGTCTTCGCCAGCGATGCGCAGCTTGAGCAGCAGCCGATGCCACGCTCGGCTGACGAGGCCGTACTTCGGGCCGAGCAGCATCGCCGTCACAAACAGAAAGCCGGCGGCAGCGGCCATCATGCCGGCGGTGCTCGCGTCATGGACGTCGGAGATGCCGACGCTGCGCGCGATCAGCGGCGGCAGCGTCAGCGCCGAAACGTGGCCGAGCACAGAACTCAGCCCCCCGATCAACAGGCTCAGCCCAATCATCCTCGGCAACCGGTCGGTCAGCAGATACGCCGTGGCCGGAGGGATGATGAGCATCGCGATCACCAAGATGCTGCCGACGCTCTCGAACGCGGCGACCAATGTCATCGCCGTCACACCCATCAAACCGTAGTGCATCACCTGCGCCGAGATGCCCTGCGTCGTCGCCAGCGCGGGGTCGAAGGCGCTCAGGCGAAGTTCTTTGAACAACAGCACGGTGAGCAACACGTTGATTGCCAGCACCACGCCGTTCACGACGACCGCTCGCGGCACGCCCGAAGCTCCGATCGTTTCCAGGGGAGCCATTTCAATCGCTCCGTACAACACGCAGTCGGGGTCAATGTGAACGTCGTCCGCGACCGCTCGAATCAGCAGCAACCCCAGCGCGAACAGCGACGTAAACACGACTCCCAATGCGGCGCTGCTTTCGACGTTGCCGAACTTCTGCAACGACTCTGTCATCCACGCCGACAACACGCCGACGATGACCGCTCCCAAGCACATCGCCACATGCCGCAGCGACAACTCCGTCGCCGGGCTGATGACGTGGGCCTCGACCAGCCAGTGCGACACGAAGAACGCCGCGACGATCCCCAACAACGACGTGTGACTGATCGCGTCCCCCATCAAGCTCTGTCGCCGTAGCAGCAGAAAGCACCCCGGCAGCGCGCACGCCATCGCCGCCAACGCCCCGATCACGATGATCCAGGTGTCGAGCGAGGTCCAAGTTTGGAGGGGAGTGAGGAGGGACATGGCTTGGAGTTCGTCACACGTACGATTTGAGTGATATTCGCAAACCCCTCCGAGCTTGTCTCGGTGGTTTTCAGGCTTTTGCACTACGTTGATTCAGACTTCGAGTGGCGAGTCGCGTATTGCAAAAGCCCGGTAACCACCGAGGCAAGCTCATTGGTATCTACACAACTCGAAATGATCGGCATTTTCGTGACCTCTGCGCTCATCGCTCCTCTGTGGTAAAAGTGACCGAGACTTGTCTATTAACCGCAGAGGCGCGATGAGCGCAGAGGAAAGACGGACTCGTTTTCGTTGGGTTTGCCGAGATGTGTAGATACCAATGAGGCAAGCTCGGCGGGGGGATGACTTCGCTTGGTTGACGGTTAGTTGATCGCCGCACTCGCGATCGGGTGCGGGCTGGGTGGAATACCTTCAGGCAAATGGGTGGCGAGCTGACGTTCCAAGTCGGCCAGTTGTTGCGGATCGAGCACATGCTCGATCCCATCCGCTCCGCGATCCACCAAGCGCGGGTCGAGGTCGGTTTGAGTGAGCAAATAAATCTCCCACAGCCGGTGACGTCTCACGGCGTCACGAGACTCCGCGGCACCGCGAAGCGTGAGTCGGTATCCGCCGGTGAAATTCGCATCCAGCAAACTCTCGCGAACAGCGGACGACACCATGCTTTGAAAGCGTCCCGCCGGCCACTGCCGCATCGACAAGAGTTCGAGATTGTCGATCTCGTACTTTGTCAGCGACTCTTGAGTGGTTTGATCGGGACCGAGAATCGGTTCCAAGAGTTCGTAACACGCGCGCAGCAAATCGCTGCGGCCGATGCGCCGCTCGAATTGACGTTGCGATTGCCATCTTGGCCACAAGCCGCGTTCTTTCCCCAAGACAAGGCTCACCACGAATAGGCCCGCGCCGGTCAGCACAATGACGGCTCCGGCGGCGAGTCTCGGAAACGCGGCGCTGAGCACGACACCGCCCGCGCAGCTCACGCCCCCGATCACGGCAGCCAGCCACGACATGACTTTCAGATCGTTGGTCCAGAACCGCGCGGCCGTTGGCGGGATCAGCAGCAAAGCCACGACCAACAGCAATCCGACGCTTTGCAAGCCGATCAACGTGACCGTTACGGCCATCAATGTCAGCAGCCAATCGAGAAGCACCGTCCGATAGCCGCGCGCGGCGGCGAACTCTTCGTCGAAGCACAGCAGCGACAACTCTTTGAACACACCGCAACAAAGCAACGCGATGACGACCGACACCACTCCGATCAACCACACGTCGGAAGCGACCATCGAAGCGGCCTTGCCGAAAATGAAATGTGACAACCCCGCCGCGTTCCCCGTCTTCGTCCGCTGCACGACGGTGAACAGCGCCATCCCCAGACCAAAGAACAATCCCAAAACAATTGCCAACGCGGCGTCCTCTTTGATTCGTGTCCAACGCCGAATCGCCAAGGTCATCGCCATTCCAAGCAACCCGGAGACAAACGCCCCGCAGAGCAACACGCTCGTGGACCGGCCGCTGCCCGGAGCCAACCGTTCCGCCAGCAGAAACGCGACCGCGATCCCCGGCAACGCCGCATGACTGACCACATCGGCAGCCAAGGCTCGCTTGCGCAGAACTAAGAATGTTCCAACCAGCCCACCGCTGATGCCTAGCATGGTCGTCCCACCCAGCACCACGCGCGTGTTGTAATCACGCAGCGAAATCGCGCGAGAGAACAACTCCCACAACGAATCGACGGCGAGTAGCGAAGCGGCGGACATCAGCGGCTCCTTGGCTGAGCCATCTTCTCGCCGAGTTGATCGAGCAGGGCCAACTTGCCGCCGTAGGTCTTGCGCAAGTTGTCCGGCGTGAAGACGTCGGCCGTCGGCCCGGCCGCGATCAGACGCATGTTGAGCAAGACGACTTCGTCGAAGTATTCGTGGACCGTCTGCAAATCGTGATGCACGGCGATCACCGTTTTGCCGGACTCGCGGAGTTGCCGGAGGATGTCCACGATCGCCCGTTCGGTCGCGGCATCGACCCCCGCGAACGGCTCGTCCATGAAATACAGGTCCGCGTTCTGGGCCAACGCGCGAGCCAGAAAGACTCGCTGCTGCTGACCGCCCGAAAGCTGATTGATCTGCCGCGACGCGAAGTCCACCATGCCGACGCGGTCCAACGCTTGTTTCGCGGCGTCGCGGTATTTACGCGAGACCGGCCTCAGCCAACCGATCTTGCGATACATCCCCATCGCCACCACATCGAGCGCGGAAACCGGGAAATCCCAATCGACGCTCGTCCGCTGCGGCACATAGCCGACGCGATGCCGCTGTTGCCGATACGGCTCGCCGAAGATCAGCACTTGCCCCGCCGCGCGCGGCACCAAATCCAGCGTCGCCTTGATGAGCGTCGTCTTGCCCGACCCATTCGGCCCGACAATCGCAATCAGCTTGCCACTGGGAGCTTGATAGTCGATGTTCCACAACACGGGCCGATGGTGATACGCGACCGTGACATCTTCAATCAGCAACGGCGAAACCGGCTCGGCCTCAGTTGCTCCGACCGCGACTAAACGAGTCGGCGGTTCTTGCATCGCTTCATGATCGATCACCGGCGACTCGTTCATTTCTCGTCCTTCGCCGCTCCGTCAGGCTCGATGCGAAGCCCGCCTTGTTGTGTCGAACGGAATCCCCCTTCGGGAACTTGCCCACCCAACGCGCGAGCAATCGTCGTCGCGTTGTGGTCGATCATGCCGACGTACGTCCCCTCGTAGCTGCCGGCCGGTCCCATCGCATCGGAAAACAGTTCTCCGCCGACTTTGACTTTCCAGCCACGCTTCCCGGCCCCTTCGATGACGGCTCGCAAGCTTTTGTCCGAGACGCTGCTCTCCACAAAAATCGCCCCGATCTTGCGCTCGACCAGGAAATCGACCAGCGCGTTCACGTCAGCCACGCCCGCTTCGGACTCCGTCGAGATGCCTTGCACCGATTTGACCTCCATGCCGTACGCGCGAGCGAAATATCCAAACGCATCATGCGCTGTCACGAGCACTCGTTGCTGTTCGGGAATCGACGCGATGCTGGTGCGGACGTAGGCATCCAATTTACTGAGACGACTCTTGTAGAGGTCCGCTCGGAGCACATAGGTCGCTGCGTGATCGGGATCAAACTCGCACATCGACTTGGTCGCGAATTCCATGCACTGACTCCACAGCGTCACGTCCATCCAAACATGCGGATCGAAGTGCCCCTCAAACTCCGGTGGCTTACGGAGCGTCGCCGGGTCAAGCGATTCCGACACCGCCACGACCGTCTTGCCCTTTTGTCGAATCTTCTTCAGCGACTCTTCCATGCGTCCTTCGAGCATCAAGCCGCCGTAAAAAATGATGTCCGTCTTCGCATCATCGAGTTGTTTCACATCTTCGCGAGTCGGCTTGTAGAGGTGCGGATCAACCCCCTCACTGAGCAATCCAATGACCTCGCAATGGTCGCCGACCACTTCCCGGACGATGTCGGTCACCATTCCAACGGTGGTGACAATCCGAGGCCGCCGGCCTGCTTGGCTGCCCTCTTTCTTGATCGGAGCACTGCTCGCCGGGGTGTCAGAGCCGCCACAACCGGCCAAGGAAAGCAGGCCGATAATTAGCCAGGATCGGAGGTTACGAATCGAGCTTCGCATTGAATGAGTTTTCCAAAAAGACTTGTTGCGCGACAAAACTTTAGTTTTTGATAATTCAAAACTATCGCGCCGCCGCGATCTGGTCAACACCGACCAGGAATTGAAGGCCGCGCCGTCCGCTGATGGGACACGCGGGAGAAGAGATTTTACGTAGCCGTCACCGTCCTACAGCATTGCCAGGAACTCGTTCATCTCTCTGGCGGCGTGTGCGTCGCCGGTCCGAACCGCGACGGAGATGCCTGATCGCAATAGCGGTTGAGCTTGTTCGATTTCACCCAAGCGAGCGAACAATTGTGCGAGCTGAAAATAACCGGCCACGTAATCGGGATGGTCTGTCAGCAATTGGTGGAAGTGAGTTTGAGCCGTGTCCGTGTCGCCATCCGAGGCGCAGCACATCGCCAGGCCGTATCGCAGAAACGGATCGTGCGGTTCGGCGATGAGAAGCTGTTCCAATTGTTCGCGTCGTGACATGTGGGCAAACCTAGCGAGGGCGGGCGGTGTTGGAGCAGCGCGTCGCGAATGGCCGGCAACGTGAGCCGAGTTTACATTCCTGCGGCTGTCTCATTTTCGTGAAGTCGGTTGTAGCGCGCGTGACGATGGAAGGGAAGCAGACGCGTCATGCCGAGCGAGTGATGCGCGTCGTGTAAGCGGCCACTTTTCGACACTTGATGCGACTGACACCGCGCGATCGAGAAGTTGGCCAGAGCGACGTTCGACAGCGATACATCCCGCACAATCTGACCTCGTTCGTGTTGGGCAACTTATGAGCGATCCGACGCGACGCCTGAAGCGGTTACGACGCGGCAGTCGATTCACACGACACGGAGATCGACGGATCACGCTCCGTGCGTTGGTTGGGGTCTGTGCCGGAGGCAACTGACCCCGCAAATCATCCGCTGCATCTCGAGATCAGAATACGCCTCCCATGCTGCATCGACCTCTCGCCTCCGGCTTGTGTGTCTGCGCGCTCTTCATCGCCAGTTCGGCCTTCGCCACCGAATTGCGGATGACGCCCGCCGTCAAAGCGATCCAAAAAGCGATGCCTTCGGTGGTCAACATCCACACCGAAAAAACGGCCGAAGACGCCGACAGCTTATCGCCGGTCAAAGATCGCAAGACCAATGGCATGGGGACCGGAATCCTCGTCGACGAACGCGGCTACATCGTCACCAACTATCACGTCGTCTCCGGAGTCGAAACCCTGCGAGCCACGCTCTCCGACAGCAGCAGCTACACCGCTCGCGTGATTTCTTACGACAAAAAACATGACCTCGCGATCATCAAGATCGACGCGAGCAAGCCGCTGACCGTCCTCCCGCTAGGCACTTCGTCCGACCTGATGCTGGGCGAGACTGTCTTCGCGATCGGCAACGCCTTCGGATATCCAGACACGATCACGCAAGGTTTAGTGAGTGCCCTCCACCGCGATGTCGAAGTGAACGAAAAGCAGGGCTACAAGAACCTGATCCAAACCGACGCAAGCATCAATCCGGGAAACAGCGGCGGGCCGCTGATCAACCTGGACGGCGAAGTGATCGGCATCAACGTCGCCATCCGCGCCGGAGCACAACGCATCGGTTTCGCGATCCCCATGGACGATGCTCGCAAGATCATTGCCGAATTGCTCAGCGGCGAACGGCTTTCTCAAACGTTTCACGGAGCGATCCTCACTGACGTGAAAAAAGGTGAGCAACGCTTTCTCCGCGTCGACGGAGTGAAGCCGGGCAGTCCCGCCGAGCAATCGGGCCTGAAAGTCGGCGACGTCGTGACCAAGATCGGTTCGATCACGGTGACAGATGCGGCCGACTTCGAGCGTGCATGTCTCGGTCGCCCCGCCGGCGAAAAGGTTGAGATCTCTTTCCGCCGCAGCGACAAATCCGACACGGCCTCGATGACGCTCGCCACCATTGCCGCCGGACGACGAAGCGGTTCTGAGCCAACATCCGCCCCGGTCCGTCAGCAAACCGAAGAGCTGGCGCACGACAAAGCCTACCGCTTGATGGGCATCCGGATTGTGCCCGTCGCCGAATCGGAAAAACGGCAACTGGGTGATAAGTACCGCGGCGGGATGAAGATCACCGAGGTCAAGCCGCAAAGCACCGCCGCTCAGAATGGAATTCATGTCGGCGACGTCTTGGTTGGCCTGCACGTCTGGGAAACCGTGAACTTCGAGAACATCAACTACGTGCTCGACCACCAGCAACTGCCGACCTTCAATCCGTTGAAGTTCTACATCCTGCGCGGCAACGAAACGCTGTACGGTCACCTGCAAGTGATTCCGCAAACGGCTGCGAAGCCCCGCTAGCACGAAGCGCAAGCGAGTGGTTCGAGTGCCTTGCCGATTCAACCACTCGCTTGCGCGTCGTGCTA
The DNA here is from genome assembly GCA_945893075.1 of Planctomyces sp. SH-PL62. Lineage (GTDB taxonomy): Bacteria > Planctomycetota > Planctomycetia > Planctomycetales > Planctomycetaceae > SXKJ01. Next base: position 19,438 of record CAMDDX010000078.1, read on the forward strand.
AGTGGGCTGAGTTCGTGATACGCTCTTGGCGACCACGTTCAACAGGGGCCGGGCCGTGTCCAACCACAGCGAACTTGCTCTCATCGAATGGATTCGCCAGCGAGCCCAATCTGCACCGAATCTGCAAGTCGGCATTGGTGATGACTGCGCCGTCTGGCAACCGACTGGTGCTCCACTCCTCTTCACCACCGACGTGTTGATGGAGGACGTTGACTTTCGAGTTGATGAGACGACACCGCAACTCATCGGGCGCAAGGCGATGGCGGTCAATCTGAGTGACATCGCCGCAATGGCTGGCCGACCGCTCGCCGCGCTGGTGGGGGTCGCCTTACCGAAGTCACGCGGCTTCGATTTCGCCCGTGACCTTCACGAGGGTCTGCAATCGCTCGCCGATGAATTCCATGTCGCGATCATCGGAGGCGACACGAATACCTGGGACGGACCGCTGGTCATCAGCGTCACCTTGATTGGCGAAGCCACAGAGCGCGGCCCAGTGCGACGCTCAGGTGCCAAACCAGGCGACTGGCTCTTCGTGACTGGTCCGCTCGGAGGCAGCATTCTCGGTCATCATTTGGCGTTCACGCCGCGAATTCGCGAGGCCCTCGAACTTCATCGCTTAGTTGATCTCCATGCCATGATCGACCTCAGTGACGGTTTGGCCGCCGATCTCTATCACCTGCTCGACGAGAGCCACGTCGGAGCAACGCTGTTAAACGACGCCATCCCGATTTCCGATGACGCACGCCGCATGAACGACGAACGCAGCCCGATCGATCACGCCCTCTCCGACGGCGAGGATTTCGAGTTGCTCTTCACCGTCTCACCGGACGACGGCCAGCGATTGTTGTCGCTCTCTGACGCTGGAATGCCGACTCACATCGGGACGATCGAGGCTCAACCTGGCTGTCGCATTCAACAATCAAACGGGGAAGTTGAACAACTCCAGCGCGGCGGTTGGGAGCACCAATTCTGACGGAGCATTCGCTACGAGGTCGCGGCTCAATGCGAAACAGACGCCGCCGCCTTCTCGCCAACGAGCCGATCCTCATAGAACCGCGTCAACGCAAACGGTTCCAACTTCGGCGGCGTCTTGCCGGACGCGATCAGCTCGGCCATCAAGTATCCCGACGCCGGGCCGGCCTTGAATCCGTAGGTGCCCCAGCCGACCGTCATCAAGAAGCCTTTGACGTCTGGCGTCCCACCCATGATCGGTGAGTAATCAGGCGTCATGTCGCACAGCCCCGCCCACTGCCGCAGGATCTTCACGTTGGCCAGATGCGGGAACAGCTCCAGCAAGTGCGTTGCCGCCCCTTCGAGAAACGACAACGTGCCGCGCAGCGAATAACTGGCGTGATCATCGACCTCGGCACCGAGCACCAATTCACCGCGATCGGTCTGCGAAACGTAGACGTGCAGCGTCGAAGAGACGATCACCGAATTGAGGAACGGCTTAAGCGGCTCCGTCACGGCCGCTTGCAACGGATGCGTCTCGATGGGGATTTCGAGTCCGACCATTTTGCTAATGAGTCCTGCATATCCTGCCGTCGCGTTGAGCACCGTTTTCGTCTTGATTCGCCCGCGATTGGTGACGACCGCCTCGACCTGCCCGTTTTGAACTTCGATGGCAGTCACTTCGGTCTTCTGATGAACGTGCCCGCCGCCCCGATCGACTCCGCGAGCAAACGCCCACACGACCGCGTCGTGCCGGATGATTCCACCCGGCGGGTGATACAGTGCCGCCTGAATCGGAAAGCGGCTGTGCCCGAACACATTCAAGTCGGGAACGATCCGCTGAATCTCTTCCGGGAAGATGATTCGCGAATTCACACCCATCAGTTGGTTCGTGTTGGCTCGCTCCGTCAACCCGGTCACGCCCTTCTCGTTGTGAGCCAGCGTGAGATGCCCGTGCTGCGAAAACATCACATTGAATTCGAGATCGGCCGCCAACTGCTCGTACAACTTGACCGACAAGTCATAGAACGCGATTCCCTCCGGCGTGCGATAGTTCGAGCGGACAATCGCCGTGTTCCGCCCCGACCCGCCGAACCCGACGTACTTCGCCTCCAGCACCGCGATGTTCCGCACACCTAACTGCGTCAGGTAGTACGCCGTCGCCAGCCCATGCACGCCGCCGCCGATAATGACGACGTCATACTGGTCCTTGAGTTCGTGCTCTTGCCACATTCGCTGCGAAACCATGCCGATCCTCTTCTCATAAACCCTACCGGGCTTGCCCCGGTAGCTCACGGGCTTTTGCACTACGTCGAGCAAGTAGTGCAAAAGCCTGGAATCCACCGGGACAAGCCCGGTGGGGTCTCGTTCATTTCTGACTGCTCGCTTCCGACATCCATTCAATTCCCGCCGGACGCAAACCAAACTCCGCACCGGCATCCATCAACACATCCCAAAAGAACTCCGCCGAGTCGCTGCAAACATGCAATTCAAACCGATCCGTGAACCGGCCGAAGAGCGTGTTGACTCCAAAGATTGGTCCCTGGCAACACGCCTGCACCGGCCACGTTCGCTCGCGCAGATCAACCGCCGTGACCTTGTTCAAAATCCGTTCCGCATCCGGCCCGATCAGAGCGAGCGACGTCCAACCGCCGGTGACATCAATTGCCCCGACGTTCGACGGCGAGTTCCCGAACACGATCGCGCGGCCCGGCGTCAAACGATAAACGTGCCGACCATCGCCGCTGTGAATCTTTCGCAACGGCACATCGACACCGCAGATCGAAGTCAGTGCCGAGCCGGTATTTGGTCCGTTGATCTCAAACGTCGGTACATGCGACAGATCAACCAGTACGTTGCCCGTTCGATCCGGTTGGTGCGGATAACGCACAGCGACTTCCCAGCCATCTTTCATCCCAATAGTGGCACTTGATCGCCGGTGCAGATCGAGCAATGGGCCACGAGCAATTCTTAATCCAATGCAAGTGAGCGGCGCGTCTTGGTCTCGCCAATTCTGGTCAAAATACCGTTGCACTTTCTGATCGAATTCTGTCGTGTCGCCACTTCCCACGATTTGGCGAGCTAACTCAACATCGCGATCCGACCAGTTGGCCATCCTCCATTCACTGATCGAAACAAACTCCCGGGTCTTCGGGTTCTCCTTGAAGTCAACGTTGACAAGGACACCGTCGGGCAACACCAAGTCGGTGTTGACGTCATCACCTTGGTCACAGGAAAGTCGTAACACACGTAATGGATCGATACCGCGCCCGCGAAGGAGTGCATGTGCGCCCTGCCAACAGATTCGAAACCGAAATTCGGCTGTCTGAGCGATGATATCTTGCATCCGCTCTTCATCGGTGATGGTCAACATTTCGATTCCTCGCCGTAAACCTGAGCACTCAACTCTTCAACTTCGCTCCGCTCGGATCGTAGAACGGTTCGCCTTGCACGACGGCCGGAATCATCCGCCCGTTGACTTGAATCTGAATCGTTTGCCCGTTGCGAGCGAGATTGGCCGGCACCCAAGCGAGTCCGATTGTCCCGCCGACCGCGGGTGAATAACCGCACGACGTAATCCGTCCGCCGAGCTTGCCGTCGCAGAGCACCAACGACGCAAGGTCCGGCACGACCGATTCCGACAAACGAAAACCAACTAGCTTGTTGCGATCACCGCGCTGCTGAGCACGAGCCAGCGCCTGCTTGCCGATGAAGTCGTCTTTGTCGAGCTTCACGATCCACGGCAGATCGGCCTCCAGCGGATTCGACAGCGCATCGGTGTCGATGCCCGGCAGCAGATGTTTCTTCTCCAGTCGCAGCACGCGCTGAGCTTCGAGTCCGAACGGAGCGATCGAGAATCCGTGGCCAGCTTCGAGGATCGACTCCCAGACGTGTAACCCAAACTGGCTGGGGACGTGAATCTCGTAGCCGAGTTCGCCGACGAAGCCGATTCGCAGCACGATCGCCGACACGCCAGCGATCGTGCATTCGCTGGCGGCGAGATACGGCATCGCGTCGGGCGAAAGATCGGCAGCGGTCAGCTTCTGCAACACCTCGCGGCTGCGCGGGCCGGCGAGATTCATCGCGGCGTAACTGCCCGACACGTTCGTCATCCGCACATCCCACTGCGGCCGAGAAGCCAGCCACCAGCGGAACCAGCTATCAATCGCGTCGGCGTTGCCGGTGGTCGTCGTCAGAAAGAACCGATCGTCTCCCAACCGCGCGATCGTGCCGTCGTCGAGCAGGATGCCCGCGTCATCGCAGATCACTCCGTAGCGCACGCGGCCGACCTTCAGATTCGCAAAACGATTCGGGTAGATGAACTCTAAGAACTTGACGACGTCCGCCCCGCGCAGCTCGATCTTGCCGAGCGTGGAGACATCAATCACTCCGGCTCGTTGCCGCACCGCTTCGTATTCCTGAGTGACCGACGAATACACCTGCGGGCGTTTCCAATTGCCGGCATCCCCCATCTTGGCTCCGGATTGTTCGTGCCAAGCGTGCATCGGCGTGCGGCGGACCAACGAGAAATGCAACGCCCGCCCCGCCAGCACTCCCAGCGGCAACGGCTGCTCCGGCGGCCGAGCGGTTGTGACGCCGGTCTCCGCAATCGACTGTCCGTTGTGCCGAGCACAAATCGCAATCGACGCCGACTGGCACATCTTCCCCTGACACGGCCCCATGCTGACCGTCGAGTACCGCTTCAGCGTCTCGATGTTCGAGTAACCCTCGTCGATCGCGTCGCAGATGTCTTTCTCGGTGACGTCCTCGCAGAGGCAAACAAACTTCTTCTTCGCGCCCGATGGTGAGACGTAATGGCATGAAAGCGATGCGCCGGCCAGAGACGATTCGAGTTGTCTTTCTCCCTCTCCCCCGCTTCGGGGGAGAGGGTCGGGGTGAGGGGGCGAATGGAGATCAACTTCCGAAGACCCCCTCACCCTAGCCCTCTCCCCCGAAGCGGAGGAGAGGGAACCGGACAGGGAAGACGCAGCGGCCGAACCGGCTCGTTGTCCGTCCATCGCGGCATCGCGCGGGTTGTGTAATCCATTCACCGCTCCGGCCGACTGCATCGCCGGGGCGTGTTGAATCACGACCGCTTGATCGAGCGACTCGTCGTATCGCAGCTTGCAGCCGTTCTGATACAGCAGCGAATTCGCGGGAGTGAACCCCACCGCCTGCACGATCCAGCGGCAAGAAATCGACTGCCTCGGATGCCCCGCCAACGGCGCGATCACTGCGCCATTCACATGCCGCGAACCGTTTGCCGAAATGATCGTGTGGCCGCGAAACGTGCGGATGCCATCGGCCGTCTGCGGTGGATTGTCCCGCACATCGACGATCGCCGTAATGCGTGTGCCTGCGGCTTTGAGTTGTTGCGCGACGCGGTAACCCTGAACGTTGTCCGTGACGACAACCGCTTCGCCGGGGAATTGGCAATGGTCGAGATGCAACAGCCGCTGCACGCCACTCGCCAGCATCACGCCTGGCAAGTCGTTGTTCTCGAAGACGAGCGGTCGTTCCCAGCAGCCGGTGGCGACGATCACTTGAGCAGCTCGCAGCCGGATCATCCGCTTGTCTTGTTGGATGCCGAGGTAGTTTCCCTCGTAACAGCCGAAGACGACGGCCGAAGAAATCACAGTGATGGCGGGATGCTCGGAGACTTGGCGGATCAACTCGCGAACAGGGGTCAGGTCTTCAAATTTCAGTTTTGGCCCTCCGTTGTCAGCTTGGCGTGGATCAACGGTTGAATCTCTTGAGGAATCGGTGGTGGTTCGCGAAGCCAAAACTGAAATTTGAAGACCTGACCCCGGCCGCTCAAACGATTCCGCAAGTTCCGGATCATGCCGCAGGTGTCCGCCGAGTTCCGTTTGCTCGTCGATGAGAGTGACGGTCACTCCCGCTTCGGCAGCCGCGAGCGCCGCATTCAATCCCGCGAGGCCGCCGCCGATCACGGCGACGTCGGTGAAGAGGTTTTGTTTGTCGTACACCCCCTCTGCGCCGTGCTCGCGGTTAATCGTGCCGAGGCCGGCGATGCGGCGGATGAATTTTTCCCAGACCGGCCACATCCAGCGCGGCTTGTACATTCGCTTGTAGTAGAACCCGACCGGCATGAAGCGGTGCAGCTTGTCGAAGATGCGGAGCAGGTCGAACTTCACCGACGG
>CAMDDX010000079.1 GCA_945893075.1 Planctomyces sp. SH-PL62
GTCGGGAGTCTTTTTTCGGGGCGGCCAAGTGCTGCTCAACGACGAAAAGCGACTCGCCAGCCGCCCCGAAAAAAGACTCCCGACCCCTTAGCATGGCCGCCAAGGAGCGGCCATGTCTGAAGCACCGTCCCGCCCAAGCGGCGTCCGGCATTTGATTGTCTTGCTGCTGACGCTGATGTCGGTGCTGCTTTACCTCGACCGCTTCTGCGTGTCGTTTGCTGGCGACTACATCAAGGAAGACCTCGGCCTGTCGCAGACGCAGATGAGTTGGTTTCAGAGCGCATTTTTTTGGACCTACGCACTGTCTCAAGTCCCGGCTGGCTGGCTGGCGGATCGTTTTGGCGCGAGGTTGATGCTGTCGATCTACGTCGTGGCCTGGTCGTTGTTCACGGCTCAGATGGGATTGGTCGCAGGCTTCACGATGCTGTTGTTCGCGAGACTGATGTGTGGCATCACTCAAGCCGGAGCGTACCCGACCGCCGGCGGCGTCATCAGCCGTTGGGTGCCACTCTCCAAGCGAGCGACGGCCAGTGCATGGGTCGGAATCGGCGGCCGGTTCGGGGGTGCGATGGCGACCGCGCTCACCGCGGTACTCATGATTCTGTTTGTGCCGCTCGGCACGCCCGTCGAGTTCACCGACTCGGACTTGTTGGACGCCGAGCGACTTTGTTCGCGACTGGAAGCGGTCTCGGAAGAAACACGGAACACGGCTCGGTCCCTCGTGCTGGCCGAGGTGGAAGCCGAGAAGTCGAGTCGAGACGACGCCGCGAATTCCGTTTGGCTGCGTCTGCGGTTGCGTTGTTGGCTATTTTTTATGAGCGACCGTCTCTCGAAGCTGGTCGATGAGCATTGGCGCAGTGACAAGTCGATCGAGCAGATCGCGAAGTCCATCACGAATTCACTGGAAAAAAAATCACGCGACGATCCGGTGCGGCTGGCTGCCGAGCGAGTCACGACTGTGTTGTCACAGCCATTGGCCGAGGAGACGCGAAGCGAGATCACACAGATCGGTGAGGATTTCAAAGTCCGAGAGCTGCGCGGATTGGTCGCACAACATCGCAAAGCCTGGGGACTGAAGCACGATTTGGGTGAGCAGAAGCCCAAGCCAAAGTTGACTGACAGTGATCGGGGCAACGTCGTCAAATCGCTGAACTTGTCGCTCGAACAAGTCGAGTTGTACGACGCCGAGGCGTTCGGCAAAGCCAACCTTCCAAGGGAGGGAGTTGGGTACGCCAAGCGGCTGAAGGTGGACGAGAAACTCTCGCCGGATGAAATGCGGCGCTTCAATCGCCTGCTGGTTGAAGCCGCCTTCCCTGGTGAAATTCGCAAACTCTACGGTCGAGGCTGGCGGCCGGTGATGATCGTTTACGGTCTCTCGGGCGTGGTCGTCGCGATTGGGATTTGGCTCGCGTTCCGCGAGCGGCCGGAATTGCACTCGCGAGTCAACGAAACTGAGCGTGCCTTGATTGAAACGGGACGATTGGCGACGGCTGCGGCTGCGACGAGCAAGGCCGGGCGTTTGCCGATTCGACCGCTGTTGACCAACTGGAGTCTCTGGTGCAACTGCGCGAATCAGATCGGCACGAACATCGGGTGGGTATTCTTGGTGACGTGGTTGTCGCGGTACTTCATCGAGATGCACAACGTTCCGATCCTTGAACGGGGCCTGATGGTGATGATGCCGAATCTGATCGGCCTCTGCGGCGGATTCCTGGGAGGCCGCTGGGTCGATTGGCTACTGCCGCGCATCGGGCTGAAGTGGAGCCGCAGCTTGCCTCCGATCATCACGCGATTCATGGCGGCGGGCGGTTACGGCATGTGTCTGTACTTCGCGTCTCAGCCGGCCGGGTCCGCGTTGAATTCACCGTATGCGTTCACGGCGGCGTTTTGCTTGATCTATTTCTCGGTGGACCTCGGCCAGTCGGCGTTCTGGGCGTACGCTCAAGATGCCGGCGGCAAATATGTCGGTTCGGTTCTCGGCTGGGGCAACATGTGGGGCAACCTCGGAGCCGCGTTCGGACCGCTGCTCTACAACTATTTGCTTGGCGAGAACCCGACCTCCGCCGAATGGAACAACCTCTTCTGGCTGGGGCTGATCGCGTTCGTCTTTGCCGGAATCGCGACGTTTGGTCTTGATGCCTCGAAGCCGGTGTTTGCGGACGAGACAAACTAACCCAGTTTGCTCGCGAGCTTCTGTTGCCAGAAAGCGTAATCCTCCGGTGTGTCGAGATCGGCGAGCACTGACTCGCGGTTCGTCGGCCATTCGGTGACGAGGCTCGGCGATGAACGGAGCAGCGTGTTGACGCCGGCATCATGCGGAAGCTGTTCGATCCGAGCCGCCAGGGACCAGCGCAAGAGAGTCGGATGTCCGCGCCGCTGTCCGAGCGTCGGCAGCAGCACTTCGCAATCCCCTTGCAACCAGCGAGCCTGCAAACCGTCGAGCACTTTCCGTTCAAGCAGCGGATGGTCTGCGGGAATCAACAGCCAGCCGTCTTCGTCAGCCGGTGCGAAGCGTTGGCGGATCGCTCGCAGGCCGATCTCGATGCTGTCTCGCATTTCTGGCGGTTCATGATCGGGGATGACCGCGACGGCGGACGTGCGCTGCACGGCTTCTTGCAGTGCGTGATCGTCGGGGCGAATGACGATCACAACGGCGGCGATCTCTGGCCGAGTCAGCGTGCCGATGAGATGCTCGATGACCGTCGTGCTCTGCCAAGGGAGCAGCAGCTTCGATGTGCCCATGCGCCGGCTGCGGCCGGCGGCGGGGATCAGAGCGAACATGCGGCGGGAATCGTGATCCATGTAGCAATCCGGTGGGCGAATCGAAATCATCCGGACCGATTGTGTCTCCTCGAACCGAAGCTGGCGATGCCGAACATCCATGCCAACGTCTGTCATCCTTCCGCGCTCGAACCGCAGAGCTTGCTGCGGGATTGTTCGGAACGCCGCACGCGGCGTTCGGGGCCGGGTGGGCAGCATCGCAACAAAGTCGAGACGGCGGTCATTCTGTTGCATGAGCCGACCGGGATCGACGCCGAAGGGAACGAGCGGCGCAGTCAGGCGGAGAATCGGCAAGTCGCGCTATTTCGACTGCGAGTCCGGTTGGCGGTCGAGGTCCGCACGGTTCGCACGCCCGATCAAGTCCCGTCTGAGTTGTGGCGATCCCGCTGTCTTGCGGGGCGAATCTCCGTGAATCCGACTCACACGGACTTTCCCGCGTTGCTGGCCGAGGCGTTGGATGTGCTCGCGGAGTGCGATTTTGACATCCCGGCGGCGGCGGAATCGTTGGCTTGCACCGGTTCGCAACTGGTCAAGCTGCTGAAGGACGAGCGGTCGGCCTTCGAGCGGCTGACCCGCGAGCGAGAGTCTCGTGGTCTGCCGCGACTACGCTGAGTTTCAAATATTATGCTCGCCATTTTGATTTCGAGAGATAAACTCACCGCCGCTCGCTGGGAGTGTCTCCCAAGTTCAATGGAATGACTGGTCGCCACACAAGGAACTCGCCATGCGGAAACCGACTCAATCAGAGCACGTGCGTCGCCGAGTCTCCCCCTCGGCCAATTTGGATGCGGTCATGTCTCTCGTGGAGCCGTATTGCGGTGACACGGCGGTTCTGTCGGCGGATGACTCGGTGGTTTTCCACCGGCATCAGTTGGAACAAGAAGTTCGCAATCGGTTGATGGCTGAACCGAGCCTCAACTTCACTTCGCTCGTGGTACGTCGCGTACGCAGCGGACTGTGCCTGGAAGGGGTGCTGGAGACCGACGACAGCGACGTCGAAGTTTCTCGGCTCGTGCGTGAGATTTGCGGTGTCACTCAAGTGCTCGACCGACTGGTCGTCCACCGCGCGCACGCAGTACCGCGTAAAGGTTGAACGCGACGTGGAGCACGATTTCATCGTGCTCCTTTTTTCTGGCACGTTGAAAACGTGCCCCACGGAAGTCAGCCAATCGTCTTGCCAACGGCAGCGGCCACGAGTCGGCAGCGTACCATCGTGTCGGCGAACGCGGCGGGGGTCAGCGATTGTGCTCCGTCACTCATCGCTTTCTTCGGCTCAGGATGGACCTCGATGATGAGTCCGTCGCAACCGCACGCGACCGCAGCCAGACACATCGACGGAACGAGCGACGCGATGCCGGTGCCGTGACTCGGATCGACGACGACTGGCAAGTGCGTTCGCTCTTGCAGGTACGCAACCGTCGCCAGCGGGAGCGTGAACCGCGTGTGTGTCTCGAAGGTGCGGATGCCGCGCTCGCAAAGCATGACTTGCTGGTTCCCTTGATCGAGGATGTATTCCGCCGCGAGCAAGAACTCTTCGATGGTCGCTGACGGTCCGCGTTTGAGCAGCACCGGCAACCGTGTCTCGCCGACCGCTTGCAGCAGGTGATAGTTCTGCATGTTGCGAGCGCCGATTTGCAGGACGTCGGTGTACTTCGCGACCATCTCGACGTGCTGCGGCGTCATGACCTCGGTGACGATTGCGAGGCCAGTCTTCTCGCGAGCCAGAGCGAGCAGCTTCAAGCCCTCTTCCTTCATCCCTTGAAAGGCATACGGACTGGTGCGGGGCTTGAAGGCTCCGCCGCGCAGGCCGGTTGCGCCAGCGGCTTTGACTTGCTCGGCGGCCAACAGGATTTGCTCTTCGCTTTCGACGGAGCAGGGGCCGGCGATGATTCCAATGTTTCCGCCACCGACCACGAGGCCGCGCGTCCGAATCGTGGTCGGCTCCGGTTTCGTCTCCAGGCTGGCGACTTTGTACGGAGCGAGGATCGGAACGACTTGCTCGACGTCGTCGTAGGATTCCAAGAGTTCTTTCGCACCGTTTCGTTTATCGCCGACGGCGGCGATCACGGTCCGCTCGGTGCCGACGATGACGTGCGCTTTCAACCCCATCTCTTCAACCGTGCGCGCCATCTGCTGGACGGCTTCGGGAGTCGCGGTTCGCTTCATTACGACGATCATGATTTGGTCCCTTGAGTGAATTCCTTAGCCGTACCACGACCGTCAGGGAGTGGCCAGCATCGCAATCGCGGGCCGCTCCCTGACGGTCGCGGTACGGATTTTAGTTCAGCAGCCGCTCGGTGAGTCGCACCCAGTAGCTTGCGCCGATTGGTAGCAGGTCGTCATTGAAATCGTAACGGGGATTGTGCAGCACTCGACCATTGTCGGAGGGGCCGTTGCCCGCCCACAGGTAGCAGCCGGGCCGCTCTTGCAACAAGAACGAAAAGTCTTCGCCACCCATGCACGGAGCGACGTTTGTATCGACGTGCTGCTGGCCAACGACGTCGGCCGCCGCCTCGGCGGCCCATTGAGTTTCTTGCAGCGTGTTGACGGTCGCCGGATAGCGGCGGTCGTAATGCAATTCGGCGGAGGCTCCCAGCGAAGTCGCGATGCCGCTGACGATTCGCCGCATGTGGGCTTCGGCCATGTCTTGCACGGCCGAGCAAAATGTTCGCACGGTGCCGCGTAACTTCACTTCGGTGGGAATCACATTCCAAGTGTCGCCGCCGTGAAACTGAGTCACGGTCAGGACAATCTGATCGAGCGGATTCGCGTTACGGCTGACGATGGTCTGCAACGCAGTGACGATCTGCGCCGCGGTGACGATCGGGTCGATGCCCAGATGCGGCATCGCGGCGTGTGTGCCGTGTCCGCGGACGATGATCTCGAAGACATCGAACGCGGCCATGATCGGGCCGGAGCAAACGCCGAAATGACCGACGGGCATCCCCGGCCAGTTGTGCATTCCGAAAACGACGTCGCACGGGAATTGATTGAAGAGACCTTCTTCAACCATGACTCGACCGCCCCCTTCGTTCTCCTCGGCCGGTTGAAAGATGACGTTCACGGTGCCGGCAAAGTTGCGAGACTCGGCGAGATAGCGGGCCGCTCCGAGCAACATCGTCGTGTGTCCGTCGTGTCCGCAGGCGTGCATCTTGCCGGGATTTTGCGAGCGATGCGGGACATCGTTTTGCTCTTCGATGTCGAGTGCGTCGATGTCTGCTCGCAGGCCGATGCTTCGCAGCCGCACATCACCAGTGTGCTTGCCGCGAATGACTCCAACGACGCCAGTCTTCGCGAGACCGCGATGCGTTTCGATGCCCCAAGCTTGCAGCTTTGAAGCGATGAGTTCTGACGCGAACGTTTCCTCGAATGCGGTCTGCGGGTGCGCGTGCAGTTCGCGCCGCCACGCAGTCATTTCGGGATGCCATTCGGTCAGTCGCGAGTTGACGTTCATGCGGACTCCTGTCTTTCGTGGGGTACGTTTTCAACGTGCCCGTCTGGTTCGTGTACGTTGGAAACGTGCCCCACGTCGGGGGGCAAAATCCAGATCTCGCCGAAGGCGTCGGCCTGGTCGGCGTGGAAACCATGATGGCGCAATAGTTCGAGAATCGCCAGAAAGATGCTGATGATCCGGCTGCGTTGTGAGGCGTTGTCGAACAATGTGGTGAAGCCGACACGGCCCAGCTCGCGGACTCGCGCGCCGATCTGTTCGACGTACACCGAGATCGGCGTGTCGTCGTAACGGATTTTTGATTCTTCTTCGATGACTCGGCGTTCGAGCACTCGGCTGAGCGCGCTGACCAAGTCCCACAACTCGACGTCCTTGATGCGGTCCGCGCTTTGATCCCGCACGGCATCGGGACGTTCGTCGCTGAGCCGAGGGTATCGCTCGCCCCATTCGGCCCTGCGTTCGTCCAGCAATTGCGCGGCCTCTTTGATTTTCTTGTATTCGAGCAACTGCTGGATCAATCCACCGCGAGGATCGTCCGCGACTTCCACCGGGATTTCTTCTTCCTCCGAGTTCGGAAGTGCCAGCCGGCTTTTGATTTCGAGCAACGTGCTGGCCATCACGACGAAATCTCCGGCCTGATCGAGGTCCAAGAACTGCTGCAACGTCTCCAGATGCCGTTGAAACTGCGCGGTAATCTCGGCGATCGGCAGGTCGAGCAAATCCAATTCGCTCCGCCGGACCAAGAACAGCAGCAGGTCCAGCGGCCCGGAATAGCGATCAAGTTCCACGCGATACGCGACTGTCATGGGCGGGAATGTAGCAGCGGGGTTGGGTTCGTCGAATATCTACCGACCATTCCATATATTCTCGCTCCTTTCCAGGCTGTGTGTCACAGCCGGTCTCCTAAGTCACCATCCAACTTTTGAGAAAGCACTCCCATGAAAGCCATTGCCGTCAAACCGCGTAATCCGAACAGCGTCCACCTGGCTGAGCTGGCAAAGCCCAAACTTTCCGATGTCCCGAACGGTCGTGGCGTCCTGGTGAAAGTTCTGAAGGTCGGTGTCGATGCCACCGATCGCGAGATCAACGAGGGTCTGTATGGCAATCCGCCTCCGGGCTACGACTTCCTGGTGATGGGCCACGAGTCGTTCGGCATCGTCGAAGAAGTCGGCCCGAACGTGCGGCACGTCAAGCCGGGCGATTACGTCACCTGCACCGTTCGCCGGCCAGGCGGTTCGATCTTCGACCGCATCGGCCACTCGGACATGACCAGCGAAGAGACGTACTACGAACGCGGAATCAATCTGCTGCACGGCTACATGACCGAGCACTACGTCGATGACGCCGAGTTCGTCATTCTTGTTCCGGCCGCATTGAAGCATCTGGGTGTGCTGGCCGAACCGATGAGCGTCGCGGAAAAAGCGATTCAGCAAGTCTATGAAGCTCAACGGCGCTTACAGGTCTGGGAGCCGAAGGTCGCCTTCGTGCTCGGTTCGGGGCAGATTGGTTTGCTGTCGACGTTGATCCTGCGTCTGCGCGGCGTCGAGGTCTACACCATCGCTCGCGGAGCCAAGCCGAACCTCAAGGCCGAGATCGCCGAAGCCTACGGCGCGAAATACGTCAATGGTTCATTGGCGGAGATCGCCAAGCAAACCGGCGCGCCGGACTTGATCGTCGAGGCCACCGGCAACAGCGCGATCGCGTTTGAAGCCATGACCGTGCTCGGTCGCAACGGAGCGATCGTGTGGACCAGCATCACCGGCGGACAACGCAAGACGGAAGTCCCGACGGACAAGATCAATCTCGAATGGGTGCTGGGCAACAAGCTGCTGCTCGGCTCGGTCAACGCCAACTTCCGTCACTTCGAGTCCGGCATCAGCGACTTGGCTCAGGGAGAAATCTTCTATCCCGGCGTGACGCAGAAGATTCTCACCACACCGGTCAACGGCCTCGACAACTACCGCGAGATGATGCGGCAACTGGTCGAAGCGAAAGAGGCGCTGAAGGTCTACGTCAACGTCGCCGAGGGATGAGCGAATTCAGCGAGAGACTCATCGTTACCAATACCAAAGGCTCGAATGGAAAATGAGAAATGGAGAATGCAAAATGCCCGTGCCTGACATTTTGCATTTTTCATTCATCATTTCTCATTTTTCATTGGGCCGAGCAAGCTGTTCAACCCGCACGAACGGCGACGTCTCGGAAGCCCCGTCCGGCAATCGCACTGGCCAGCGTCGTTCTTGGCCATCGACAGACAACGCTAATTCCCCATCGCAGGCGGGCAAATTCGAAGCGGATGTCAGCATGATCCGCTCTGGCCCCATCTTTCCAACGGAGATCTTTTGCCCGCCGACAAAAAGCTGAATATCAACGCTTGCGGAATGTGACGCGACTGTTTTGGGAGCAATCATGTTTTGGCAATGGAGTGAGGCAATTGAGCGACTTCAGGCTTTCGTTGCGGTCCACCAGCTCACGCTCAACGAGGAATTAGGACGCGGTTACGACGGCATTGTTTATGCGACGGATCAAAACACGGCAGTCAAAGGACTGCGATACGAGGCACTCTACCAACGTGAGCGGGATGTGTACCTTCGGCTGCAAGAAAACGGAATCGAAACTATCCAGGGATGCAACGTCCCAAAGATGATTCGCTCGGATGACGCACTTTGGGTTGTCGAAATGGAGTTGGTCAAGCCGCCGTTCGTGCTCGATTTCGCGGGCGCGTATCTCGATGAGAAGCCGGACTTCCCAAAGTCGGTGATGGCTCGTTGGCAGCGGGAGAAAGCGGCAGCAGTTCGGCACGAATTGGGATCGCGTGCAGACGATCATGGCGAACTTGCGGAGGTACGGCATCTATCTCGCCGACGTGAAGCCGGGAAATATTTCGTTCGAGTGACGGCTCAGAACTCGTACCCGGCCGGTTCGCCCGCGGCACGCTGTCGAGTTCCGAGCGCACGCCAGACGGTCAAATTCAGATTGTTGCTGATCGAGCGGACCGCCCCGTCGAGCAGCAAGGCATGGACGCTGCCGGGGTGGTAGCTGCGTGAAGTGACGGCCGCGTAGGTACGGGCAACGGTTGACGAGCCTTCCTGCCGCGAGTTGTAGTCGATGTCGTAGGTTCGGCCGTCGGTGTGCAAGTAGCTGACGAACGTGTTCGGCGTGAACGTCGTCGTGAAGCCTTCGTGATGGACTCGTCCATCGCACCATTCGGTGTGGCCGGTGTTGTCATTGGTGAGTGGGCCGAGCTTGAACTGTGCTCCACTGGCGAATGCCGCCAGCGCGGCCGGTGAAGCGGGCGGCGTCGGCCCCGGATCGACCGTGTTGCGGAAGTACGACGTGAAGGCTTTCACCTCAGCGGCGGCCAGCGTCGTGCTCAAGCCGTCGCGGACGCTGGCGGTGTTCGTGCCGCTGTTCATCCAGAAGAGTCCGTCGCTGCCCTGGCCGGTGGCGGGATCCCAAATCAACCACGTTCCCATGTTGAAGCCATACGTGTGCGGTCGCGTGAACGGCGCGCCGGCGTTTGTCCGCAGCATGTCGTTGGCCTCGCTGGGACACATGAAGGTGGGAATCTTCAAAATCGGAACGCCGGTGCTGGCGTTGATCGCGTTGTCCCACGCGACGGTCAGGTTCACCTGCTTGTAGGCGCGGGCTGCTTCGAGATACGGCAAGAGCCGACCGTGAATCGACCACGAACCGTTGTTGCCGCTGAAAGTCGTTCCGGCTTGGATCGTGCCGCCAGGCGGAAAGAACTTGTTCGATTCCAAATAGTTGTGCAGTGCGAGGCCAATCTGCTTGAGATTGTTTTTGCACTGGCTCCGCCGAGCCGCCTCGCGAGCCGACTGCACTGCCGGCAACAGCAACGCGATCAAAATCGCGATGATGGCGATGACGACCAGCAACTCAATCAACGTGAATCCGCGCTGCTTGCGGCACGAAATCATTCGGGATGTGTTCGACATGCTTCCTCCAAGACCGCTCGTTGCGAGCCAGTCCACTGGCTCGACTCACTGTGGCCTTGGCAGGTTTTGTTCCCAGCGTCTCGAATCTCGAAAACGTCGGTGAACTGCGATAGGTCGTTGAGTCTTGTGATTCATCATCGGCAATGCGGAGACTTTCGTGGTGTGGAACTCGACTCGGCTGTCGATTCGTTCGACGGACCAGCGTGAGGCGCAGTGAAGCTGACTTCCCCGAAATGGCAGGAGTCAGTCAAATCCACCCCGTGAAATCCGCCCAGAGAGTCCCCGATCTCCAGCAGAAGCGACGACATGCCCGAACTTCGCAAGGATCCCATCACCGGCCGCTGGGTCATCATCGCGCCGGATCGAGCCAAACGGCCGAATGATTACCAGTCGTCAGCGAGTCCCTCCGCCGAAGAGTTCTGCCCCTTCTGCGAGGGGAACGAATCGGCCTGCCCGAACGAAATCCGTTCGTATCGAAATCACGGATCAGGATCGAACTCTCGTGGCTGGCGAGTTCGCTGCATCCCGAACAAATTTCCGGCGCTGAAGATTGAAGGGCAGCTCGAAAGCCGCGGCATCGGGATGTACGACGCCATCCAAGGGATTGGAGCTCACGAGGTCATCATTGACTGCCCGCAGCATGAAACGCGGTTCGCTCAACTTCCCACCTCGAACATCCGCGAAGTGCTGTGGATGTACCACGACCGGCTGGTGGACCTCAAACACGACCCTCGGCTGGTGCATCCGATGGTCTTCAAGAACGAGGGCGCGGCGGCCGGAGCCTCGCTGGAACACGCTCATTCGCAGTTGATCGTGACGCCTGTAGTGCCGATTCAGGTTGCGGAAGAGATGCGGGGAGCCAAGGACTTTTTCGGTTGGCGAGGCCGGTGTATCTACTGCGACATGATCCGCCAGGAACTCGATGACCAGCATCGAATCGTGCTCGATTCGCCGAACTTCGTGGTATTCTGCCCGTTCGCCAGCCGGTTTCCGTTCGAAACTTGGATCCTTCCGAAGCGGCACTCCAGCCACTTCGAAACGGTTCAGGAAGCGGACGTGGAAGAACTGGCTCACGTCCTCAAGACCACTCTTCAAAAGGTGGAAGTCGCACTCGACAACCCGCCTTACAACTACATCCTGCACACCGCACCGTTTCACGCAGACAACTTCGATTTGAAGTCGTACCACTGGCACCTCGAAATCATCCCGCGCCTGACCGGCGTGGCCGGCTTCGAGTGGGGCAGTGGCTTCTACATCAACTCGGTCCCGCCGGAAGAGGCGGGAGAGTTCCTGCGGCGGACGGAGATTTAGTCAGACACAATTTGCAATCACAGGGCATCCACTTTGAAATAGGCCGCGTGGATTCTTTGATCTTCGACATTCGCGGGGTTCCCATGACTACCGAAACACTCAGCAAGCCGAGCGTGCCGTCCCGCGCGCCAAGCGTTGCGGCTCGATCCGAATCGCCGCCAAAGAAAGTCAGCTACGAGCCTGGCTATCTCCCGCAGCCCATCGAGTACCCTGATTCGGATGGACAACCCATGGCCGAAAGCGACTTCCAATTTGAACCGCTGAGCTACGCCGTCGAGTCGCTGAAGATTCGCTTTCAAGACCGCCCCGACGTCTATGTCGCCGGCAACATCTTCTTCTACTACGAAGAGGGCAAACCCGCGGCGAACGTCGCCCCGGACGTCTTGGTGATCATCGGGGCCGAAAAGCGCAAGCGACGCAGCGTCAAACTTTGGGAAGAACCGAAGGCTCCCGATTTCATCTTGGAAATCACGTCGAATAGCACCCGCAGCAACGACCAGGGGATTAAGAAGGGTTTGTACGAGTTCCTCGGCGTGACCGAGTATTTCTGTTACGACCCCACTGGCGACTACCTCGCCCCACCGCTGCTCGGCTTTCGACTGGAAGAAGGCCGATATGTTGTGATCCCTCCGAAAGAAATCACGACGACAACCATCGTCATGGCCAGCATAGTCTTGGGACTGGAACTGCGCGTCATTGGCCGCGAGTTCCGATTCGTCGATCCCACAACTGGAATCGAACTGTTTAATCTGGCCGAAGCCGAGCAACAGCGAATCGAGGAGCGACGGCTGCGAATCGAAGCCCAAGCCAGAGTTCGAGAATTGGAAGCTCGATTGGCGGCCAGCGAGAAGGATTCGCCCCGATAAGCCACCTGCTGAGTTCGCAAGGACTCATGACGGCCAGCAGGATCACGAGGAATCTTTGAAGTAAGGAAGCGTCTTTGACTCACCCCGTCCGCCTCGTTCTCGTCTTTCATAATCATCAGCCGATCGGCAACTTCGAAGGGGTCTTCGAGGCCGCCTATCAAGACAGCTACGCGCCGTTTCTCGAAGTGCTGCGCGAGTATCCCGACATCAAGGTCGTGATCCACAACTCCGGCAGCTTGCTGGAGTGGTTGGTGACCGCACATCCGGAATACATCGAAGGACTGAAGGAACTCGCTCAGCGCGGGCAGATCGAAATTCTCGGCGGGCCGTTCTATGAGCCGATCCTCGCCTGCATCCCGCGCCGCGACCGAGTCGGCCAGATGAAGCTGTATGCCGATTATCTCGAAACCTTGTTCGGCCAGCCGATCCGAGGCATGTGGGTGCCGGAGCGTGTTTGGGAACAGACCTTCGCCTCTGACATCGCAGCGGCGGGGATCGAGTTCACGGTGCTCGACGACACGCACTTCCGCAACGCCGGGCTCGCACCAGACAAACTCTTCGGGCATTACCTCACCGAAGATGAAGGCCAATTGCTGACGATCTTCCCCATCGCCGAACGGCTGCGGTACACGATCCCCTGGGAAGAACCGCAGGTGAGCATCGACTTCCTGCGCGATCTCGCGGAGAAGAACCCAAACGCGATCGCCGTCTGCGGTGACGACGGCGAAAAGTTCGGCGTCTGGCCCGGCACGCACGATCTCGTCTTCAATCGCGGCTGGCTGCGACGCTTCTTCGATACGCTCCGAGAGAACTCCGATTGGGTGAAGACGACGACGCTCAGCGAATGCGTCGACAACGTGCCGCCCGTCGGCCGCTGCTTCCTGCCCGACAGCAGTTATCGCGAAATGACCGAATGGGTCTTGCCGTCGGAGCGTCAACTGTCGCTCGCCGCGCTCAACAAGAAACACGCCGACAACGCCGAGTGGCCGGAGATCAAACAGTTCATCCGCGGCGGCTTCTGGCGCAACTTCCGCTCCAAGTACGTCGAGTCCAACGAAATGTACGCGCGAGCGTTGCAGGTCAGCAGCCGGCTGGAAGAACTTATACGGCTGGATTCGCGCAGCGAGCATCGCGACCGCTTGGCCGAAGCTCGCTCCGAGCTGTATCGCGGGCAATGCAACTGCTCGTACTGGCACGGCTCGTTCGGCGGGCTGTATCTGCCACATCTGCGGAACGCGGTCTATCAGCATCTCATCGCCGCCGACAACATCCTTGAAGAACTCTCCGGCCATCTCGGCTCAGCCAATCACAACGGCAGCGGTTCGTGGGTGCGGATCGACTCGGACGACTTCGACTTTGACGCACACAAAGAAATCCGAATGACGAGCGATCGCCTGGTGGCGTTCGTCGCCCCCGCTCGCGGCGGTCATTTGTACGAACTCGACCTGCGCAGCATCCGCCACAACTTGCTGGCGACGCTCGATCGCCGGGTTGAGCCGTATCACGAGAAGATCAAACAAGCCGCGCTCGACAAGTCGCTGCAATCCGGCAGTGGCGGAGTCGATCCCAATGGCGGCGTGAAGTTCAAACAACCCGACCTCGAACAAAAGTTGATCTACGACACAACGCCGCGCAAAAGTCTCGTCGATCATTTCCTGGCCGACGGAACAACTCTCGACGACTTTCAACGCGGACATGGCGAGATTGGCGATTTCGCAACCGGCGCGTTTCATTCTTTGCTGCGTCGTTCTTCTGAACGAGTCGAAGCGGTCCTCACGCGCGTCGGTCATGTCGGCCGGCACGAGGTCAAAGTGACGAAGCGGATCGCCCTCAATGCGGGCGGCGAAACGTCTCTCGAAATTCTGTATGTCCTCGAAAACCTCCCGCCCAACATGCCGTTCAACTTCGCCGTCGAACTGAACTTTGCCGGCATGGCTGCTGAAGCTCAGGACCGCTACTTCTACGACGCCTCTGGCCGCCGGCTCGGCCAACTGCAATCGGTGCTTGATCTGCCGGAGACCAATCGACTCGGCCTCGTCGACGAATGGCTCGGCCTCGACGCCGCGATCGAACTCTCCGAACCCGCCGCGATCTGGACCTTCCCAATTCAAACGGTGAGCAACTCTGAAGGGGGCTTCGAGACCGTCCATCAAAGTTGCGCGGTCGTCCCGCACTGGCAAGTCCGCGCCGGCAAAGACGGCACTTGGGGGGTCGAGATCACGCTTTCGCTCGACACCTCGGCCGCTCAAGCGCGCGTGCTCTCTCAAGCGAAGTCCGCTGTGACGATCACCGCTTGAGGCATTTCGCCGAACCGTGCTACAAGCCCGTGGGGCAGGTTTTCAACCTGCCAGTGAGTTCTGGGCAGGTTGAAAACCTGCCCCACGTGGGAGGCTTCGCGCATGGATGCGTCAGATCGCCAGGGACGTTGGTGGCCACGAGCGTTGTGGGCCGCCGCATTGTTGCCATTCGTCTTGTCGCTGGCTGTTCACGCCAGCGGCGTAAAGGCTCGGCCGGTTGCGGCCGACACGTCGCGAGAATGCCTCGCGTTCGAGCAATACCTTGTGAATCTCGGAGCGCCTCCCCCTCGATCGGAATATCTCGCGCGGTATGCCTTCCGAAATGTCGGCTCACGACCGCTGAAGATTCTGGAACTCAAGCCGAGTTGCGGTTGTTTGAACCCGCGTCTCGAACGCAAAGAATTTGCTCCTGGCGAGGGAGGCGAATTCTTCCTGCGAGTCCGTGCGGCCAACGAGAAACCCGGCCCGCACGAATACACCTGCCAAGTTCTCTACGACGACGGCCAACCGCGTGAGGCGGAAGTGCGGTTCAAAATCTCGCTCCCGGAAGAGCGTGTTGAAATCAGGCCGCGCGCGTTGATCGTTTACCAATTCGGCAAAGATCCCACGAAGCGCGAGATCACGATCACCGACTTCCGCGCCGCGCCGGACGATCGACCGCTCGCTCGCCTCGAGGTGCTCGAAGCGATTAGCACGTTGAAGTGGGTCGAGGTCGCGATTGGCGAGGCTCAGATCGATGAGATCGGTCAGCGTCAGCAGAAGATCGCCGTCACGATCACCGACGTACCGCCCGGCACGCACGACGGCACGATCATCGTCCGCACAAACATCCCGGAATACGCCGAACTGCGCGTGCCGCTGCGAGTTGATGGCTTGTCGCCCAGTGACGACCATGCCAAGCGTAAGTAGCCGCACTCGCCAGAGTGCGGGAATCGCGCGAACACACCCGCGTTCTGGCGAACGCGGCTACGTTGAAGAGTTCTCACCTTGATTACCCGCATCACCGGCCGATTGGTCCATCTCACCGGCAGCGAAGCGACGCTCTCCGTCGGAGCGTTCGAGTACGAAGTCTTCGTGCCGGAGTTCGTGCGGCGGCAGCTTCAAGGGAGCCTCGATCAAGAGGTCAGTCTGCGGACCATCGAATACCTCGAAGGCAATCCGCAAAAAGGTGGCCGGCTGACGCCGCGGCTGATTGGATTTCTCAGTGATGCGGAAAAGGAATTCTTTGAGAGCATCTGCTCGGTGGACGGCGTCGGCGTGAAGACGGCGCTGCGCGCGATGGTTCGTCCCGTGCGCGAAGTCGCTGTCGCCATTGAAGAGCAAAACGTCAAAGAACTGACCACGCTCCCCGGTATCGGACCGGCGACGGCCGAGCGAATCGTCGCCAAGCTGCGTCGCAAGATGGCCAAGTTCGCGCTGATGATCGCGCGCGATTTTCCGCCGGAACTCGCCGGCCAGCATTCGGTCGTGCATGAGGCTTACGAAGCCCTCGTCAGCCTCGGCCATTCGGCAGCGGATGCCCGGCAGAAGATCGACACGGTGTTCACCGCCGGCAAGAAGTTCAAATCGGTCGAAGATCTGCTGACCGAGCTGTATCAGAAGGAACGGCGATAAGGCGAACGGCAACTCACCCGGCCGACTCGCTTGGGCCTTACGGCTCGACTTCCACGACCATCCGCACCAATTCCGCCAGCGAGTCGGCTTTCATCTTTTCCAGAACCTTGTGACGCCGCGTCTCGACGGTGCGCAGGCTGATGAGCAGTTCGTTGGCAATCACTTTGTTGAGCTTGCCGGCAACCATGCGTTGCATGACTTCGTATTCTTCCGGCGTC
This sequence comes from Planctomyces sp. SH-PL62, assembly GCA_945893075.1. Lineage (GTDB taxonomy): Bacteria > Planctomycetota > Planctomycetia > Planctomycetales > Planctomycetaceae > SXKJ01. Next base: position 16,498 of record CAMDDX010000079.1, read on the forward strand.
AGCGTCGCCAAGTGGCGCTTGATCTCTTGCTGGATCGTCCGTTTGGCTCGTTGAGCCGTGTCGCGTTCCAAAGCCTTGTGGATCGCTTGCACGAGTTGATCATTGCGGCACGGCTTTTCGAGCAGCGTGACCGCTCCGGCTTCCATCGCTCGCACGGCGGCGGGGACGTCGGCATAAGCAGAAATGAGAATCGCCGGCAGCGGGGCGGCGCTCTTTTGCAGAGTTTCGAGCAGGTCTAAACCGCTCATGCCCAGCATTCGCAAGTCGGTCACCAGGCAGCCGGGCTTGTCCGGCTTGTACTCTTGCAGAAACGTTTCGGCGGACGGAAACGTCTGCACGCGCAGGCCGGCGGACTTCACCAGCGCGCTGACGGAATCTCGGACTGCGGGATCGTCATCGACAACGTAAACGGTCGCTTCTTGGCTCATTGGATTTTGTGAGTCTGCGAGGTGAGAGAGATAGAAAACCGTAGCCTGACTCTCCGAGTCGGGACTGCTTGCGAAATCCCCGACTTGGAAAGTCAGGCTACGGCGAGAACGAAATCACTGTAATCGTCATGCCCCGCCCTTGTCACCCAACGAACGAGAATTGTGCTCGATCCAAAACAGCCCCACATAAATCTTCGGATCAATTGCCCAGCCCGCTCGGCGATGCTCTTCCAGCCACTCCGGCATCTCGGCCAGCGGGACTTCGTGAACGATGATGTCTTCGGAAGCATCGCCGCCCCCAGCGCCGGTCTTGGTGAGGCCGGACATCAGAAAGAACGAGATCATTTCGTCGGTCAGGCCGGCGGAACTCGGTCCTTCGGTCAGCAGCCTCACGTCCTGAGCCTCGTAGCCGGTCTCTTCCAGCAGTTCTCGTCTCGCTGCCGTGATCAATGATTCGGATTCCTCGCCGACGATATCTCCGGACAGGCCGGCCGGAAGTTCGATCACTCGTTTGCCGAGCGGTGGGCGAGTTTGCTCGACCAACACCATCTTGGCGTCATCCGTCACGGCCACGAGCCCCACCACACCAGTTGCGGCATGGCGAGTCGCGAACTCCCAATGTCCGCGCCGCACCAAGGACAAATGACGGCCTGCGTGCAGGGTTTCCAAATCAGTGGAAGTCATATTGATCGGGTTCTGATTCGTGGGACAGGTTTTCAACCTGCCAATGAATGGCGGGCAGGTTGAAAACCTGCCCCACGCCGCACGTCGCGAGGCGTCGGTTCGTCTTGTAGACTGCCGCTCGAAATCCCGCGAGGCAAACATGGCCCACCTGCTGATCATCGACGACGAACCGAGCATCTGCTGGGGGCTGAAGAAACTGTTCGAGAGCCTGGGGCATATTGCGCGAACCGCATCGTCGGCAGAAGCGGGACTGCGCGAAGCGGACAAGTCGCCAAAAGCGGAAGCGGTGTTTCTCGACGTGCGCTTGCCGGGAATCGACGGCATCTCTGCGATGCCTTCATTGCGCGAGAAGCTGCTCGATGCCCCGATCATTGTGATGACCGCGCACGGGGAATTGGAGACGGCGGTCGCCGCGATTCGCAACGGCGCGTTCGAGTATCTCACGAAGCCGTTCGATCTGACGCTGGCGGAGAAAGTCCTGGACCGCGCGTTGCGACGCCGACCAAACAGCACGGCCCAACCGGCGGCGACGCCCGGCTTGCAGGATCAAATCGTCGGCCGCTCACCGGTGCTGCAAGAAGTCTTCAAACAGATTGCGTTGGTGGCCGGGTCGGAGGCGTGCGTATTGGTCAGCGGCGAAAGCGGCACCGGAAAGGAACTCGTCGCGCGCGCGATTCACCGCTTCAGTCGCCGCAGCGCGGGACCGTTCGTGCCGGTGCATGTCGCCGCACTGTCGCCGATGCTCGCCGAAAGCGAACTCTTCGGACATGTCCGAGGGGCCTTCACCGGGGCCGAGGCCCCGCGCATCGGTCTGTTGGAACAAGCTCACGGCGGGACCGTGTTTCTCGACGAGGTCGCCGACATTCCGCTGCCGCTACAAATCAAACTGCTGCGTGCGCTCGAACATGGAGAAATCGTCCCGGTCGGCTCGGACAAGCCACGCACAATCGACTTCCGGTTGATCTCGGCGTCGCATCAACGGCTTAGCGAGAAGATCGCCGCCGGCCTCTTCCGTCACGATCTGTTTTTTCGGCTCGTCACGTTTCAAATCGACCTGCCGCCGCTGCGCGAACGGGGAGCCGACATTTTGGAACTGACCGAACACTTCATCACGACGCTGACCGCCAAGAACCAATTGCAGAGGCCGTCGCTCAGTCAGCGGGCCGAGGTCGAGCTGACGCGCCGCCCGTGGCACGGCAACGTCCGCGAACTGCGCAACGCGATCGAACATGCCGTCATCGTCGCTCGTGGCGGACAGATTGAGCCGGACCACTTGCCGCCGCCGGCCCCGGCGGCCGGAATGGCGACTGAGGCAACACCGATCGCGATGCTCTCGAATCTCATCCGGGATTGGGTTGAGTCCCGGCTGGGCGAGGACAGTGAGCAGGAATATCTCTACGAACGCTTCCTGAGCGTCGTCGAACCCGCGCTGCTGTCCGCCACGCTGGCTCATGAACTGGGCCAATGCACATCAGCCGCGAAACGGCTCGGACTGCATCGGCACACGCTGCGAAAGAAACTCGATCAGTACGGGATTGAGTAAACCCTGGAGTGCGGTGGCCCGACACCGCCCTCCATTCGTCTGAAATAGCGACCTTCAAAATCCAAAACTCGTCGCTACGCCTTTCGGTTGTTCCAACGGTCGCTTTCTCGACAACGAACGTCTCTATTCCAATTGAATGGAGGGCTGCGTCGAGCCGCAGCACTCCAAGGTCAGTGCATCATGCCGTACTTCTTCATCTTGTTGTAGAGCGTCACGCGGCTGATGCCGAGTTCCTTCGCGGTGTTGGTGCGGCTGAAATTATTCTTCAGCAGTGTTTGTTCGATGATCTCCCGTTCGGTGAGCGAGATCTGGCGATTGAGCGTCGCGGCACTGTTCGCCATGGATGACGTGCCGAGTTGCACGCTTGGGTCGTTCGACGGACCGGCGTTGCCGACCAGGATGTCATACGGCAGTTGGTCGGCGGTGAGCACTCCGTTGCGGCAGTAAATGACCGCACGCTGGATGACGTTTTCTAACTCGCGAACGTTGCCGGGCCACGGGTAGGCGTACAACGCGCTAAAGAGATTGTCGTCGATGCTGTCGATTTTGATGCTGTGTTTGGCGGACGACTGCGCGACGAACTTGCGAGCCAACGGAGCAATGTCCGGTTTGCGATCGCGGAGCGGTGCCACCTCGAACTTCAGCATGTTGAGCCGGTAATACAAGTCGGGCCGGAAGCGGCCTTTCTCGACCAGCGGTTTCAAGTCGAGATTGCTGGCGACCACCAACCTCGCCTGCGATTTGTACGTCTTGTTGGAGCCGACGGGTTCAAACTCGCCGGTCTCGATCGCACGCAGGATCTTGACTTGCTGCTCCGGGCCGAGCACGTCGATTTCGTCGAGCAGTATTGTGCCGCGTCCCGCCGCCAGGAATTTGCCTTCCTTGTCGGCGTGGGCGCTCGTGAACGCGCCCTTCACATGCCCGAAGAGTTCGCTTTCGATCAACTCGCTGGGCAATGCTCCGCAGGCGACGTGCAAGAAGGCTTCCTTGCGGCGCGGCGAGACTTCGTGAATCAAGTTGGCCAGGAATGTTTTTCCGGAGCCGGTCTCACCGATCAGCAGCACCGTCACATCATGTTGCGCGGCGACTTCCAGTTCGACCAGCATTCGCCGCAGTTGCGGCGTGTTCGTTTCAAACTTGCGGCTGATGCCGTGCAGCACGGTATCCAGTTCTTTGAACTCGCTGGCCGCCGCTGCCGTTTCGGTCGGCGCGGCGGTTGACGGTGCGGGGAATTTCTCATTGATCCAGGCAACCACTTGTTCGACGCCGAGGTTGCCACGCAGATGCGTCATGCCTCCGCAGGCCGCGAGGCGTTCGAGCGGCTCCGGGCAGCTCTCGGCCGTGAGCAGCAGGACATGCAACTCCGTCAGCCGCTGCCGCAGTTGACTGATGACGTACTCTTGAGCGTGTCCGCCATCGTTGGTGACTTGAAAGTCGCCGACTAATGCGTGAGCCGCGTGTTTCAAAAACAACTCTCCCGCCTTCTGAACGGTGTCGCTGAGCATCACGTCAAAGCGTTCGCCCAAGGCCACCGAGAGGTCGGAGGAAAAGATCGGGTTGCGGCTGCAAACGACCAGGATCGACTTGCTCATGGAGAAGCTCCAAGTAGGTCAGCCTTTCCAGGCTGACCCGAATGAGATTCGGCGCGGAATGAAAACGTTCGAGTCGCCCTGCGAAGGCCGACCGACGTCCTGTTCATCCCTTGAACAAAGCCAATGCCAATCGCGTCAACTTTCCGAAACGAACGTCAAGAACCTTGAAAAGGCCGAGAAATACCGAGCATGTTGCGGCGAGCGTCAATTGCGGAACTCAACCGCGTGGCGAATCGGCAACGCCGCGTTGATGCCATTCCACAACGGACGTGGCGAGGGGGCATCAAAGACCGCCACCATCCCGCCACCGGGCTTGCCCCGGTGGTTCCCGCGCTCTGCAGCTACGGTGAGGAAGAACGAAAGACTCCACGATCGAAGCCTTGCTGAGTGTTCGTGGCCCGTAGCTTCAGAGCGCGGGAACCACCCCGGCAAGCGGGGTGGCGTTTTGTTGGATGCGCGATGACTGGCCGCTCTCAGTCGGTCGCGGTAGGGTTTTCAAACCATGACCAATCCCCGTTCGACCTTTGCTGTGATCCTTCCCGCCGCCGGCAAGAGCAGTCGCTTTGCAGGTGCTGCCAGCGACGAACTCGCGGCGCTCGGCCTGGCGGCTCCAAAGAAGAAACCGTTTCAAGAGCTGAAGGGCCGGCCGGTCTGGCTGCGGGCACTCGAACCGTTTGTGAATCGGGACGATGTTGTGCAGCGGATCATCGCGCTGTCGCCGGAAGACATGGATTGGTTCAAAAACAAGTACCGAGCAAACCTCGCGTTCCTCGACCTGCAACTGATCGAAGGGGGAGCGGAGCGAGCCGACACGGTCGAGCGTGCGCTGTCGAGCGTGCGTGCGGATGTCGATTTCGTCGCGGTGCATGACGCCGCTCGGCCGCTGATTGCTCTCGAGTGGATCGACGCCGTGTTCCGAGCGGCCGAGAAGTACGGCGCGGCGATTCCGGCCACACCGATCAGCAGCACGTTGAAACTGGTCGCGCCGGACGGGCGGATCGTGAAGACCGTACCACGCGAGGGACTGTGGGCAGCGCAGACGCCGCAAGTGTTTCGACGGCAGTTGCTGCTCGATGCGTTCGCTCATCGCGGCGATTTTCAGCCGACCGACGAAGCGCAGTTGGTCGAGCGACTCGGCCAGCCGGTGCATGTCGTCGAGTGCTCGCCGATGAACTTGAAGATCACGTCGGCCGAAGATTTCCGGCTCGCCCAGGCGCTGGTCGATCACGTCCCACAACCGGGTGTCGCCAAGATGCTGCATCCGTTCGAGGACGAACGCTGGAAGTAACGTAGCCGCGTTCGCCAGAACGCGGGTCATGTGTGGCATTGCCTTGCCCGCACTCTGGCGAGTGCGGCTACGACTCTCACTGCCGGCTGACCCCTTTGGGCAGCATGCCTTGGCCAATGGGAATTGGGAAAATATTTTGCGGGATCGCTTTGAACGCATCATCCAGCGGCGAGGCCCCATAGATCCTGGTTTGCGGGTCCGACAGCTTGCCGGTCACATTGATGCGAACCCAGCCTTTCGTGGCCGCGCCGATCACGTCTTGAATGATCGGAATCGACAGCGGTCCGCGCGGCAGGCGAGAGTAGAAATCGAGATTCACGTTGTTCTCGAAGTCCGCCGTTCCTTTGCCAACGAAGCTGATCGTGTCCCCTTCCAACGCGATCGAACGGAACATAAACCGGGCGTAAGCAATGTCGAAGTCGAGCTGCGCCGATTTGAACGTGTAATCTTCTGGCGGCGCAAGACTCAGATTGCGATACATCTGCAAAATGACCGGCATGTCGAGCAGTGCGGCCGGTTTGATTTGCATGGTGCCGCGGCCGGTAACTCCCTGCGCGGTCGAGCCTTTGCCTTCCAGTTGCACCGAACCATTCGTGATGCCGCGCAAGTCGCGTTGCTTCGGAGCGTGCAGCTCGGCGAACTTTTCCAGCCGCGCGTTGCGAAGCTGCAGCAGCACTTTGTATTTGGGAGTCTCAGACAACGTCGATACGCCATCGAGCAGCAGCGTGCCGTCAAACAACCGCGCGGTGATCCGCTCGCGATCTTCCAATAAGCCAGGAGGTCGCACGCGCTGCGTGTCGCCGGCCCCGAACATCAGAGTTCCTTGTTCGACGCGGAACGGGCCGCGAACGTCGGTCAGGTCGTAGTCCAGAATGCGGGCCGAGGACAAATCGACGTCACCACTCACTTTCACCTCCTGCCCGTCCCAATTCCCCTTGGCATGCACCTTGCCGCGCAGGTTTTTGAAGTCGAGTCCGGTGTGCATCGTGCCTCCGAAGAAGTACGTGTCCAAGTCCCACGCGGCGGTGATCGGGTCATTCGGGTCGGCGGTCCCTTTGAAGTCCATCGCTCCGTCGAATCGCAGGGTTTGCTGCGGATCGAGACTCGCGAAGAGCTGCTTCAAGCCCGGCATCTGCGATAACGCGTCGAGCAAGTCTTTATTCGGGGTGAGATTCTCAACCGTGAACTTGTCGTAATGCGCACGCCAGTTGCCGTTCGCCTCGACCTTTTGATAACCGGTGGCTGAGAGCGTTGTTTCTTTGTGCCGCGCTTGAATGGATTTCACAACCACGGTGGGCAAGCCGTTCTCGTCGGGGCCGTATTCATAGCTGGCTCGGAGTTCATCCAACTGATACGGCAGCATCTTCAGCGACAGGCTCCCTTTCGTCAGTTCGATACTCTTCATCCGAATGTCCGCCGCCCGATCGGTCAGCCAATGCACGTCGGTGACAACATCGACCAGTCCCGTCGGACGGAACTCACGCCACACTCGCTGCAACGACGCCGGTACCGCGCGGTACAACGAATCGTCAAGCGGTGCGGCTTGCGTGACGATTTTTAGCTTCAGCTCACCGACCGTGTTGTTGAGCTTGCGATAGTCCCCTTCCGCCGCGATGACGGTCTTCCCCTCTTTGCCGTGCCGGCCAATCAATTCTTTGAACTCGAAGTTTGGACCGATCGCCGACAGACGGCCGGTAATGCCTTCGACGCGATAGGGGAAAGCGTCGTAGTTCATCGCTCCGTTCCGCAGCAGAGCTTCGATTCGCTGCACGAACGGCTGTTGCGGAGCCTTCGTCAGCCGGACCTCACCATCCATGACGCCCGTCAGCCGCATCCTCTGAATCGCCGATCGCAGTTGCGGAGTACATGCCTTGATGAACGTCGCGTCGATCGGCAAATCGGACGTGCGGATCGTCAACAGGATCGTCGCGTTCGCTCCCGGATTTTCGACCGTCCCTTCGAGCGTGATCGGTCGATTGCCGGCCATGCCCGTCACGTCGATGATCAGCTTGCCGTCTTGCAGGATGATCGAGCCGTTCGCATGTTCGACGGGATACGGGAACGCTTCGTGCATCACCGAGCAATCCTTGGCGGTGACGATCAACCCTTCTGGTTTCCAGCGTCGATCGGCATTGACCAGGACAGCGTGCATGTCGAGATCGCCCTGCGGTTGATGCTGGTCGTAGATGCGCCCGAACCCCGCCGACAACCGGCTGCGCAGCCGCTCATCGCAAACAACGTTGTGGACGGTCAGCTCAATGCGGCCGGGATACCCCGCCTCGCGGCCTTCCAGTTTTCCGTCGATCAGTAACTTGGTCGCGCCGTTATGAGCGGTCAGTTCTTTGACCACGAAGCGGTCGTTGTCGGCGTACAACTCGCCACGCAGGTCATGCAGTGGGAAGGGGAGCGCGGGGTTCGTGATCTCACCATCCACGATGTTCATGGCGACGCGAAACGTGGGGGTCGTCTTCGGCTCCGGTCGTGTGACACGGAAGGCGACGTTGAACTTCGCCTTCAAACCCAAGATGGAATCGGCTGCACCGACCGCTTTGATCGGTGTCGACACGGCGAACGGCGAGCCCCCCTGAGCATCCGCCGGTTTCGAAAGCAGTTCGAGAAACTTCGCTTCCCATTCCGCCAGCTTCGTCCGCACTTCCGGAGCAAAGCTGGCCGCGACGCCGACCAACTCTTGCCCCGCCGTGATTTGCGTCAGCTTGCCGTCGAGCTGTCCCGTCTGCTTGTCGAGATTCCAGCGTCCGGTCAACTCGATGGCCCCGGTGTGTTCGCAGTTCGAAGCGGCCTTGATCTGATACTGCCGCATCCCCGACGGGAGCAACTCAATATCCATGTGTTCGAGAACCAAGACGCCCGGCGGAATTCCCGGAGCCTGCTCGACCCGCACGACAACGGTGCCATCTTCGATCACGAACTCCGGCAAGCTCCCTTTTTCCTGTTGCGGAGGGAGCAGCAGCGATTGCCAATTCCAACTTCCGTCCGACTCGCGCACGACCTCCAACCGCGGAGACTTCACGACGACCTTTAAGACCTCCAACTGCTGCCGCTCGATCAGCGCGTCGCGATTGATGTGGATCACCGTCTCCGGCAACTTCACGATCGGCACATCGCCATGCGGCGGCGTCAACGAGAACCCGGTCAGCACGATCTCGCGCCCGAAGTCATACCGCACCTCATCGAGTTCAACCTCCGCATCGGGCAGCAGTTTTTTCAGCGCCTTGACGACCTCTTGCTTGATGACCGCATCGCGGCCATTCCACGCGCGCAGCACATACCCCTTCCCGATGTAGGCTCCCGCCGCCACCAGCACGATCATCCACAGGAAAGTCTTGAGGAGGGTTTTCATGTGTTGAACCAATCTGGGGTCGGGTCTTCAAATTTCAAAATTGCCTTGGCAATTTTGAAATTTGAAGAC
>CAMDDX010000080.1 GCA_945893075.1 Planctomyces sp. SH-PL62
TCGTCATTCACTTTGCGCATACGGACTGTAATCGCTGTTCTTCCAGCGGTTGACCTCAAAGTTTCCCCGCATCATCAACATCACCAGCGGGAACGCGGCCACCATCAACTGTGCGACAAAAAAATGGCCCTGATCCACCGAGGGTTTCACGGCTCCCGACACGAACACGAAATCCAGCACCGCGAGCAACGACGCGAAGCAGAGCCACATACTCCAGACATCCGCCCGGCTCGGCTGAGGTTGAATCGTGCCGACGCTGAATGCTCTGGGGAGATCCTTCAGTCCAAACGCCTCCTCGATCGCCTCGACCGTGAGGTACGTCCCCAGCGAGGCGTTCTTCTCTTCCCCTTTGTCCGATTTCGTCGTTTCAAAGGAGAGCATCAAAGGTGGCGCGATGAAATCCTGAGTCGCCACTGTCTCCTCGGTCGTCAGTCGCCAATAAAACTCACCGACGACGAAGCGCACATGGGCGGTCCCTTTGTCGTACAGCTTGAACTCCTTGCCGTCGAAGTTGACCATCTTGTCGCCACCGTGCTTCATGACCTTCGAGAGCGGGACCGATTCCACGAAGCTCCAATGTCCCTGATTGCGGACCAGCCACCGAAATCCCTTCGCCGGGTTGTAGAGCAGGTATTCGGTCCACGGAAAAGTTTTGCCCTCCCAAACGGCGTAGCGTTCCATGAACCCGATGACCGTGTATTCGGTATCGAACAGCTTGCCGACCGAGCCGAGCGGGATGACCGGCTTGACCACGGGGAGATGCAGCGTCTGCAGGTATTTGAGTTTGCCTTGGTCGCAGTCGAGCAGCCCTTTGCAACTGGGGCAGGTGACTCGCTGCGTTTGATCGGGAGCATGCAGCGTCAGCGGTCCACCACATTGCGGGCAGTTGACGTGTAGGGCGGGAGTGTTCGCTCCGGCGGGAATCGCTGCCGCCCAGCCATCTCCATCCAGATCCAGTTCCGCGACCGACACCTCACGTCCGAAGAACCCGCGCGGGCGATCTCCGCTGTATTCGAGCGTTCCGAATTCATCCTTGTCGCCGTGCAGATCGGCGAACCGATGCTCGGCACCTTGGCGAAAGGCCCACGGAATGTCACCGTCCGCCGAACGAGCGGTCGCGACTCCCTTCTCGGCAACGACGAAACCACCAGCGGTCGAAGCTGAAGAGGGTTGATTCACGGCGGACATCTCAAAGCGATGCCCCACGTTGAGCGAATCAAAACTGGGCAGCTCGGCTTTGTCCGCGAAGCGCCGCTCGAACGTCAGGTAGAACTTTCCCTGAGCCTCCGCCAACCAGCCGACTCGTTCTGCTGGGAATCGCAGATACCACTCGTTCCACACACCGCCGGCCGGATGCTGATACTGCACGCGGCCTACGACCTCGAATCGCTTCTTGTTGAACTTCCCCGTCTGGCCGCGATGAATCGGCGAGTTCGTCTCAACCAAGTCCGCCACTTTGCCGTGGTCTTCCACTTTCTTGTCGGCTCGCGCGACGACCGAGCGGCAGAAATCACACACCGTGACCAGCGATGTGCTGAGCTTGAACTCAACCGGCGCGGCGCACGCCGGACAGGCAACGATGCGCTTCTTCATGCGGTCGCTCCTTCCGGTTGCACGACAGGCAAGCCACGTTCGGCGATGCGCACCGCCACCGTCTCGGCACCGAGCATCTCGCGCAACCGATCCGCCCACGGCCAATCGCCGCGCCGCCGGCACGAGAACAGGTTGAACGTCGCCAAACCCAACTCCGGCCAGGTGTGGCAAGCGAGATGCGACTCGCTGAGCAAATACAGTCCGGTCACACCACCCGGTTCTGGAAACTGTCGCCACAACGGCTGTCCGACGACCTGCAATTCCAGTTCACGAATCGCACGCTCGCAAATGGCCCGCACGGACTCCAGCGACCGCAGCCGTTCGCGCGAGCAACCGCTCGCGTCGATGATCCACTCGCGGCCCGCACCTGCTTGGGTGCGGTCAGTCTCGGCAATTCCGGGCTCGATCGGCGTCGTCATCATGCGGCGTACTTCGCTGCCTCGCGAAACTTCTTGCGACCGTCCGTGGCTCGGCCGGAATTTGACGCGGGCATTGGAACAAACAAGATCGACCGTGGAAAGCGAATCAGTGAGGGGTCAGGTGTTCTGATTTCTGTTTTGGCGTCACAAACGGAGTCGATCGTGGTCTCAAGAACTGACTCGCAATTGACATCGACGACGATTGAGCGGCCAAAACAGAAATCAGAACACCTGACCCCGGCTCGCTCAGAGATTTGACGGCCATTCAACAACCGTTACCGTGCGGCTTGAAGAAGTTGACCGGACGACGTGAGGAACTCTGATCGTGTCATCGCCACGTTTCGCGCACCGCTTTACCAGCCGGCAGGCTCGCTTCGGCACGTTGTTATTCGCGATGGGGTTGGCGGTGCTGGCGCTCGCGGCGTGGGACAATTCCTCCGGGTTGCCGTTTTCGATGCCGGGAGTTTGGAACAGCCAGCGGACGATGTGTCTGCTCGTCGCGCTGGGGACCGCGACGTTCGGATTGTTTGTGCTGGGGAATGGTCCGCGTGGCGAAGCGGACGAGCAGCGCAGCCTGGCTTGGAGACCGACTCGATCGGGGCGGCGGTTTCGGTCGTTGGTGGTTTATTCGCGCGATGGCTGTCACCTCTGTGACGAAGTGGTGGAATTGCTGCACGGCTACTCGGCTTATCTTCCGGTCGTTCAAGAGATCGACATCGACGCCGATCCCGCCTTGCGATCTCGGTTCGATCTCGAAGTGCCGGTCGTGGAATTCGACGGCAAGGTGCGGTTCAAAGGCCGCGTGTCGGAAGTGCTGCTGCGGCGTTTGATCGAAGGGACTCCGCCGGAGGGAGGTGCTCCGCGATGACTCCGGCCTTCGGAATGTTCGTGAAGTACCCCGAACCCGGCCGGGTGAAGACTCGCTTGGCGGCGGAGATCGGGGATCGTCTGGCCGCCGATTTGTATGCGGCGTTCTTGCAGGACTTGATGGCGAGATTCCGCAATCTGCCGGAGCGACGAATCTTGGCTTACACGCCGGATGACGAACGCACCCGTGAGTTCTTTGAATGCCGATTCGATCGAGGTCGAAGGGAAGACTCCGGCTATGAACTCTGGCCGCAGCCGGAAGGAAGTTTGGCCGAGCGAATGATCGCATTCTTTGACAAGTTCGGGCCGGAGCCGGTCGTGTTGATCGGATCGGACAGTCCGACTCTTAATCGCTTTGATGTGGAGTACGCGCTGCAACGGATCAGAGAAGTGGATTGCGTGTTGGGGCCCGCGGCAGATGGCGGGCTGTACTTGATCGGGCTGCGCGGTGAGCAGGCTTCGCGCATCCTCCGCAAGGTCGAATGGGGGACGTCGCGCGTTTTAGAACAGACGATCGGAGAGGCTCGCCGGTTCGGACTTTCGTTGGACACACTGCGACTTTGGTACGACATCGACACGCTCGATGACCTCAACTTTCTGCGTGGGCATTTGGCGGCGATCTGTCAGACGCATGCGGATTGGGAAGATGTCTCTGAAACTCGGCACATGCTTGATGTTCTCGCGGGAAAGCCGACATAATCCCTGCCCGTGACTGGCCAGCCTGGGCCGACACCGCACGCGCTCGCGTGGCACTTCTGCGGAACAGCCCGTCCTGAAGGTTTCCGAATGTCCAATCTCCCCTCATCGCCGACCTCGCCATCGAAGGTTCTGATCGCCGATGACAACGAGCAGAACCGCGAACTACTGGAAGCCTATCTGGCCGACAGTGCGTATCAGATCGAGATGTCTCACGACGGCCCCAGCACGCTGGAAATGGTGAAGACCTTTCAACCAGACATCGTGCTGTTGGACATCATGATGCCCAAACTCAGCGGCTATGAAGTCTGCCAGCGAATGAAGGCGGACAAGGCCACGCATGACATCCCGATCCTGATGGTCACCGCCCTCAACGAGATGGGCGACATCGAAAAAGCGGTCGCCGCCGGCTGCGACGATTTCCTGACGAAGCCGGTCAATCGTCTGGAACTGACGACTCGCGTGCGGTCGCTGTTGCGAGTTCGGCATTTGACGAACGAACGGGATCGACTGCTGGAGTATCTGGCCGAAGTCGAAGCCGCTCTCGGACCGGGTGGGGTTCACAAGCGATGACCGCCGCCGAGTCTTTGCCGGCCACCGTGGTCACTCTGAAGCCGCGCCACGCTCTGCCGTTCTTCAAGCATCACCCGTGGGTCTTTGCCGGAGCGATCCGCTCGGTCCAAGGCGATCCGCAGCCCGGTGACGAAGTCGTGCTGCATACTCACGAAGGGGAGTTCATCGCGCGCGGGCTGTTCAATCCGCACAGTCAAATTCGCGTGCGGCTCTATTCGTGGGATCAGACGGAGTCGCTGGACCGGACTTTTTGGAAAGCTCGGTTGCAGTCAGCATTTCAACTGCGAGTAGCCTTGTTTGGGCAGGTGGGCGACGTCACGGCGTTTCGCTTGGTCAACAGCGAAGCCGATGGGTTATCAGGCCTAACCGTCGATCGGTACGACCGCTGGCTGAGCGTGCAATTCACCAGCTTGGCGATCGCACTCCGTCAGGAACTGCTGATCGAGCTACTCGTGGAATTGGCTCAGCCTGCCGGCATCGTCTTGAAAACCGAAAAGGGACTGCGCGAAGCCGAGGGCATGGAGATCACCGACGGCCTGCTGTGGGGCGAGCCGCCACCAAGGCCGCTGACCGTTGTCGAGCACGGCTTGAAGTGGGAAGTCGATCTGACCGAAGGCCAGAAGACCGGCGGCTATCTCGACCAACGGGACAATCGCCGAGCCTTGGCCCGATACGTCCACGGTCATCGAGTTCTCGATGTCTTCTGTTACACGGGAGGCTTTGGCCTGGGAGCGCTCGTCTGGGGCGGCGCGAGCGAAGTCGTGGCAGTCGATTCTTCCGAGGCCGCGTTGCAACTCGCTCAACGCAACGCGGAACTCAACAGAGTTGCCGATCGCTGGCGATGCGTCCGTTCGGATGGGTTCAAAGCCCTCGAAACTCTGCGCGACGCGGGCGAGCAATTCGACACAGTCGTGCTCGATCCGCCGAAGCTGACGCGCACGCGAGCCGCCTTGCCGCAGGCGCTGCGTGCGTATCACAGCCTCAACCGGTTAGCGGTCTCGGTGCTGAAGCCCGGCGGACTGCTGGTGACGTGCAGTTGTTCGGGGCTGGTCACACGCGAAGACTTCGAGCAGATGCTGGCCGACGTAGCGATTCAATCGGGCCGCGACCTGCGGATCATCGAAGTTCGCGGAGCCGCGCCGGACCATCCGGTCTCACCGTTCTGCCCGGAAAACGAATACCTCAAGTGCTACGTCTGCCATGTGGCGTGACGGGGCGTAGCGCAACCAAACTGGGGTCGGGTGTTCGGTTTTTCGGAATTGGCGGAAAGAAAGCGTGGATTGCAAACGACGCTCAGTCCCGCCAATTCCGAAAAACCGAACACCCGACCCCGGACGCGAAGAATCGAAATCTCCGCTACGCCTTCCGGATTTTCTCGCGGCCCGCTTTGACGTTCTTCGTGGCGTTGCGGGTGTCGAGCACCAGCTTGGAATGCTTAACGATGAAGTCGCAGTCGTAGGCCGAGTGATCGGTCGCGATCAGCACGCAGTCTTGAGCGGCGAGATATTCCGACGTCAGCGGCGAGCTGTCCATGTCGGGGACGTCGTGATGTCGCATCTTCGGCAGCGAAGGAACGTGCGGATCGTTGTAGGTCACGACCGCTCCGCGCACGAGCAGCATTTCCATCAGCACGAACGACGGGCTTTCGCGCGGATCATCGACATCTTTCTTGTAGGCCATGCCCAGCAGCGCGATCTTGCTCCCTTTCAATGCCTTGCCGTCTTCATTGAGGAATTCCATCAGCCGCGTGACGACGTAGTCCGGCATGTGCGTGTTGATCTCGCCGGCCAGTTCGATGAACCGCGTGGTCATGCCGTACTTGCGAGCCAGCCACGTCAGATAGAACGGGTCGATCGGGATGCAGTGCCCGCCCAGCCCCGGCCCCGGATAGAACGCCTGGAAACCGAACGGCTTCGTCTTTGCCGCGTCGATGACTTCCCAGACGTCGATCCCCATTTTGTCGAAGAGCATTTTGAGTTCGTTGACCAGCGCGATGTTCACGCAGCGATAGGTGTTCTCCAAAATTTTGCAGGCTTCGGCGATCTCAGCACTGCTGACGGGGATGACCTTCACGATCGCGTGACCGTAAAGCTGCTCGGCCAGCTTGCCGCTGATGGGGTCGAGTCCGCCGACCACCTTCGGAATGCGTTGAGCTTGGAAGTCCGGATTGCCCGGATCCTCGCGTTCGGGGCTGAACGCCAGGAAGTAATCGCTGCCGGACTTCAACCCGGTCTTGCTAAGGATCGGCAGTACGACATCGCGCGTGGTCGTCGGGTACGTCGTGCTTTCGAGCACCACGAGTTGACCCGGTCGTAGCGCGGCGCGAATTGCTTCGGTCGTCCCTTCGATGTAGCTCATGTCCGGATCGCGGCTCTCGTTGAGCGGCGTCGGCACGCAGATCAGGATGCAGTCCGCTTCCTTGAGCCGGCTCATGTCGGAGGTCGGTTCGAACTGCTTCAAGGTGAGCCAATTCGCGATCATCTCCGCCGGGATGTGCTTGATGTAGCTCTGGCCTTTGAGCAGCGTATCGACCTTGCGCTGGTCGATATCAAAGCCCATCGTCGTGAAACCGGCTTTGATGAAAGCATTCAGCAGCGGCAGGCCCACGTAGCCCAAACCGATCACGCCGACGACCGCTTTTTTGTCGCGGATTTTTTGTTCGAGTGCCTCGCGCATGTGTCACCATCCAACTGGTCGAGAAGTGTGAATCCATTCGACGCCTGCAAGGCGCGGCGGACTGTAGCAGTCGAAAAAAACGGTCGCAATCACGGTTCCGTCGCCTGACTCTTAGCCGAGCGAAGCTGGCACTGACTTTAGTGAGCCGCAAGGCGCTAGCCGCGGGTTTTGAACGAGTCCGGAACCCGCGGCTAGCGTCTTGCGGCTCACTGTCAGGCTACGACACGCAGGTCGGATGCTGATGCTTCACGGGAACCAAACCGTTCGGAAAGAGTCCTTCGCCGGTTTCGGAAGTCACTTTCGCGCGTCCCGCTTGCCAGACCCACCACAGACATGCCGAAGCAGCCGCTCCGCAGATCAAAAGTGTTAGCCAAGTGAATCGCAGGCCGCCTTCGAGTGTCGCAAACGAACTCCAAAATGAAAGTTGAAATTCTTCCGCGTGACCCGCTGAAAGATGTGTACTCACTCGCTCTCGCAGAATTGACATCGAGTTAAACAGGAAGTGAAACACGACGCCGGGAATCAAGCTGCGGCTGCGAACGGCAATCAAACCCAAGACGAGACCCACCAGCGTGGTTGTGAAGACTTGCTGGGGAATCATATGCATCACGCCAAACGTCAAAGCCGACAAGACGATCGCCAGCCGCGTGCGCCCGTTGCGGCAGAAGCCCGTGAGGATGAAGCCGCGAAACGCCAACTCTTCGCAGATCGCGGGAGCCACGGCGAAAGCCACCACGATCAACCAGAGCGGTTGGTTGCCGTCGCTCATCGACTTAATGACGCGCACGGCACCTTCCGACAACGGCGGAAAAAACCAGGTCAGAGATGCGGTCAACTCCACAACCAACGGATACAACACCAACGGCAATACGACCGCCGCGCCCAGGAATTTCCAATCGGGCAGCCGCAGTCGCAGCGATTGCCGTATGTTCGTGGTCAAAATCAAAGCCATGAACAACGCCGGGCACGCAATGACGGAAATCTGAGAAATCACCAGCACCTTCAACATCTGCACGCCCATCTGGTCTTGCGAGACCGACGTGATGGTCTGCCCGAAAGTCTTCAGCGTGGCGAACTGAGCCAGCATGATGAGCACAAAGCAAAAACCGGCCTCTGTGAATGTGGGCGTCGGCTCTTTGTCCCGCAGCAAATGCTTGATCCACAATCCCGGCTCGAAACGTTCGCCGTCGCGGAACAACACTCCTTCGCTGGAGAATTGTTCGATCGCCCACCACAGAGCCAACAGGCTGTAGCCGATGCTCGTGGCTAACACGGGCCCGGCAAAAATCAGTGCATCGGTGTTGCTCGGATCCAGCAGCAACGTCTTGAGCAGCAGAGCGATATTGACCACCGGGATGACGCTGTAGAACCACGAGGCTTGATGGACCGGATAAATCTCGATGCCGGGCGACATGCAAAAGACCGTCATCCCGATCGAAACCATCAGCAGCGGCGTCAGATAATACTGGCCCTCCTTGGAACTGTGGGCGAACGTCGCCAAGGCCAGGCACAGCGCGCTGAACAACGCCGATAACGGAATCAGCAGAATCAACAACCACGCCAATGCCGCCACGCTCGGCAGCGCGATCCCGCCGCTCTGTGCAAGCATGCCGTTGCCGGGGTTCGAGAGCATGTACTTCCCGGTCGCGCCAATGCTCAATAAGTTCAACAAAGCCGTGCTCATGCTGAAGCACATCACGGTGAAGAATTTGCCGAGGACGATCTCGGTGCGTGTGGCCGGACAGACGAGCAGCGTTTCCATCGTGCCGCGCTCTTTCTCGCCGGCTGCGACGTCGACCGCCGGATAGAACGCGCCTGTCACGGCCATGATCACCAACAACGCGGGAAACATTTTCGACCAGAAGCTGGCTGAGATTTGTGCCTCGGCCGCGAGGTCCAACGGAGCCGAGCCCACGGGATTCGGCAATTCCTTCGGCAGTCCCAAGTCCGACAGCCGTTGCCGCAGAATCTCTCCCTCCCAGGCATCAAGCACTTCGCGGACACGCTTGTAAGCGACGACAGATTTGTCATCGGCGCGGTTTTTGACGATCGTTGGCCGCGGATAAGACAGGTCAGATCCCTCGGCCGTATTTCGCTCGGCGATCAGTCGATTGACTCGCTCGATGTTTTCTCGAAGTCCGTCCGGAATCACGATCAGCACTTGAATTTGGCTGGCTGCGAACAGGCCGGTCAGTTCTCGGTCGATTGCTGCCAGATTGTGCTTGATCTGTTGGATGCGCTGCTGCAACACCGCGGGTGATTGTTCCGCTTGAGCCGCGAGATCCTTCTGCCGTTCTTGCTGCTCGGCTTCCGCTTGCTTGAGTTCGTCCGCCAGCGACGTGTGTTGTTCAACGAGTTTTCGGAGTTCCTGGGCTTGCTTGATAAGCTGCAAATTCCGCGAGGCGTTTAACCCGCCGCCGCCCAATTCCACCGCCGTGTCGGTGACGACCATCAGCTTGGACGCATCGTCCGGATTCGAGAACCAATTCGAGACGAACCGTCCTCCGTCGAGCAGTTGCGGAGGAGGCAAATGCCGCTCACCGAGCACGACGACTGTCCGCGGTTGTTCGGCGAAGTTGCCGATCATCGCGAACATGCCCAATCCGAGCGCCGGATAAAGCAGCAACGGCAAGACCGCGACCATGAACAGCGTCCGGCGATCCCGAAGCTGATCTCGCACTTCACGCAGAAAGATGAGTTTGACGTTTTGCCAGTTCATGGGGAGGAAATCTCAAATCTCAAATCCGAAGGAGACCGACTAGCTGTTCGCCAGTCGGAATTCCGATTGCGTCGTTCGGCATTGCTCGTCGTGACGTTCGATCAAATCAAAAAACAGCTCTTCCGTGTCCGGCTGATGATGCTCTTCCTGAAGCTCTGGCAGCGTGCCCATCGCCAGGATCGTCCCCTTGTGGATGATCGCGATGCGGTCACAGAGCTTCTCGACCTCACGCATGATGTGGGTCGAGAAGATGATGCACTTCCCCTGATCCTTCAGCGACTGCACGATCGCCAGGACTTTGCGCGCGACGAGCACATCCAGGCCGCAGGTCGGCTCGTCGAAGATGATGACCGGCGGGTCGTGAACGATCGCGCGGGCAATCGATGCCTTCTGCTTCATGCCGGTCGACATCTTCGCCCCCAGCGTGTCGCGGAAGTCGTTCATTTGCAGCGTGTCGAACAACTGTTCGAGCCGCACCTTCAAGACATCCTCCGGCAGTCCGTAGAGCCGACCGTAATACTCCGCCATTTCCCAGGCGGTCATACGGTCGTAGATGCCGGTGTTGTTGGACATGAAGCCGATGCGTTTCCGCACCTCGGTCGGATGCGTGACCACGTCGAAGCCGGACACCGTCGCCGTGCCGCTGGAGGGACGCAGTACTGTGCTGAGAATCCGCAGGCAAGTCGTCTTCCCGGCCCCGTTGGGGCCGAGCAGTCCGAAAATCTCACCGGGCCGCACTTCAAAGCTCACATGATCCAACGCCGCGACCCAGCCGCGACGCAAGTCGTCGAATCCTTTGGTGAGGTGTTGAACGGAAATCATGGGGGAAAGACCTTTGCAGTGCGGTGTGTCAGCACCGCTTTGGATCGGGAGGCCCGATGTCCAAGGCGAACTCCAAAGAAAACTGCGTCGCGAGCATCCAAAGCGGTGCTGACACACCGCACTCCAAATTCAAGGGATTACGAACCTAGCACGTCCCTCGCCGGCCCGGACGACGGGCGGCGGATGAGTTGCCGCGGAATCACAGGCTGAGCACCGGCAACGGCACGCGGCCTGACTGATTCGGAACCTCGGCTTGATCGGCGTCGTCGATGTATTCGTAAAAGACGTTCCGCTGACGCGGGATGAAGCCGACTTCTCGGATGCAGCGTTTGATTGTTTCCAAACTGAGGTGATAAACGGTCCCCGCCGAGGCCACGACGTTCTCTTCGATCATCAGGCTGCCCATGTCGTTGGCCCCGAACAGCAACGCCATCTGCCCGATCTTCTCCCCTTGAGTCACCCAGCTCGACTGAATGTTCCGCACGTTGTCGAGATACAGCCGCGCCACCGCCTGTGTCTTGAGATACTCGAACGCTCCGGCCGGCGCGATGTGAGCCATGTCCGTGTTTTCCGGCTGGAACGTCCAGCAGATGAAGGCGGTGATGCCGCCGGTCTCATCCTGTAACTGGCGGATGCGATCGAGATGCTCGATCCGTTCGGCCAGCGTTTCGACATGCCCGAACATCATCGTCGCCGACGATTTTCCGCCCAGCTCATGCCACTGCCGGCAGACGTCGATCCAATCATCGCTCAGCACCTTGCCGCGCGTGATTTCCTTGCGGACTCGATCCACGAGAATCTCGCCGCCACCACCGGGCAAGCTGCCGAGTCCCGCGTCCTTCAATCGTTGCAGCACGGTCTTGATCGGCAGCTTCGCGAGCTTCGCCAGCGCGTAGATCTCCGGCGGCGAGAAGGCGTGCAGATTGACCTTCGGGAAGCGCTCCTTCAGCGACCGCAGCAAGTCTTCGTACCACTCGATCGGCAGTTCGGGATTCATCCCCCCTTGCATCAGAATCTGATCGCCGCCGAGAGCGACGGTCTCTTCAATCTTCTGAAAGATGACTTCCTTCGACAGCACATATCCTTCCGGACTCTTCGGCCGGCGAAAGAACGCGCAGAAGTCGCACACCGCCGAGCAGACGTTCGTGTAATTGACGTTCCGGTCGATGTTGAAGGTCCGATACGGCTCCGGATGCAACCGCAACGTCACCGCGTTGGCCGCCTCGCCGAGGGCAATCAAGTCGTGCGACTCCAGCAAGCGGAGTCCGTCCTCAGGTGTGAGTCGTTCGCCGGCAACGGCTTTGTCGAGAATGAAACGCAAGCGGTCAGACACGAGAGGGATTCCTTGAGAACGTCAGTTCGCAGACAAGCAATGACGGAACACGAGATCGACTCCTGCGGGAGCGAGTCCCAACTTGACCGCGAGTTCCTGGAACAGCCGCAACCCCGCACGTTCGGCCGAACCGAGCGTGAAGTGCAAGTTGTGCGCGAAATAGTCATGAGCGAGTTTGGCCGTGATGCCCAGCTTCGGAGCTTCGCGTTCCGCGATCTCGGCGAGGCGTTCCACGCCCCGGTCGCGCGCGAGGCACAACGCCTCTTCCACATCGCCCAGTTCGCAATCGCGTCGCGCCGCCCACATCGCAAAGACGAACGGCAAACCGGTCCAGAGCGACCATTCCTCGCCCAAATCCCACGTTGCCACGAATCGTTCGTGCGGCGGTTTCATCGCGCGATCGCCGATCAACAGCACCGCATCGGCGGAGGTGTCTTCGGTCGCGAATCCCAGAGGCAGCAACTCCGTTGTCGGCCGGACACCAAACCGCTCGGCCAACAGGATGCGCGCCAACGTCGCGCTCGTGCGCGAGCCGGCATCAAGAGCCAGCGTCGAAATCTGCTCGACCGGCACGCGGCTGAAGAGCTTCACACTGAGCACCGGGCCGCGCGTCGCCACGCAGGCATCGGACACGATTTCGTAATCGGCATCGCGCAGCACCTCGATGGACGGGATCAACGCAACATCCAATTCGTTGGCCGAGAGGTCATCGGCCAGCCGGCTCGGCACATCGAGGATCAAGTCCGCGTCGCGAGCCAAATCCGCCAAATCTTCGATCAGCGGCTTGGAGTTCAAATAGCTGACCGCGCCAATCCGGAGAGGCCGTTCGCGCGTCGCAAAGTCGGGAAATGAATCGTGAATCATGTCGTGCTCCGTCTGGGCCGGGATTATAGGCAGCGGCTTCAAGAGGGCGAGGCTCGCGCCGAGCCACTCACCTGGGAATGACCGTCACTGCGTCGAACCCATTAACCCGCTCACCGCTCCACAAAGATCTGGCAGCGAAATGATCTGGCCCAACGAGTTCTCTAGCCGAGATTATTCATGGCTCCTGGCGAATTGGCGGCAGTGTGTCGTAGCCAATCTCGCCAGAGATTGGGTGCATGTCGTTATGCAATCCCACGCTCTGGCGAGCGTGGCTACGAAGCCATGAAGAATCTCGGCTAGCGCGTTCCGGTTGCTTGATCCGTCCGGAACGGCGAGGCCGGCAGGCCGGCTCCATTGACGAGATTGGCGTCCGGGTTGTCGGCCCAGGCGTAGCGTACCGCCTTCGGCTGCTTGAGGTCCGGATGCCAGACGATGACCTGGTCGCCGTCGATGCGAGCCTTCGCAGGAAGCCATTTCTGATCCGCACCGGCGATGGCGAAGCCTTTGAGTTCCTCGCCGTGGGCCTTGAGGCCAGTGGCGTAGCGGAATGAGAGCACCACTTCTTCGCCGTCGATCTCATAGCCGTCCGAGAGCGGGCCGGAGGCGACGATGTTCTTCTGGTTGTAGACCTTGGCCAGAGCCCACATCGCCAGGCGTTTGCCGACGTCTTGCTTGTTTTTCGGATGGATGTCGTTCGCTTCGCCCAGGTCCAGCGTGATGGCCATGCCGGTGTTGGGGACTTTCAGCGTCTTGAGCATCTGCTCGCGAACTGTAGTCCAGCCGGTCTCTTCCACCGGTTCGGCCTGTGCTTTGTGAAACAGCGGCAACTGAACCCACGCGAATGGAAAATCCCCTTGTCCCCAGCGGCCACGCCAATCGGCAATCATCGTTCGCAATTGCAGGCCGTAGTTCTCCGCGCCGCTGCCCGTGCGAGTAGTATTCGCGTTGGATTCGCCTTGATACCAGATGGCTCCGCGAATCGCATACGGAACCAGCGGTGCGATCTTGCCGTTGAAGAGTACGGCTGGATGATGCGTATTCTTGCGCGGGTTGACGGGGATTTGCGGCGGCCTGGTCGGCGTCTTGCCCTCGTCGCGAGCTTTCTTCGCGACGGCCCGCCACTCGGCGAATTGCTTCTCAAATTGAGCTTTCGCCTTGTCGGGATCGAAAGTCGCCGTGTCGTTGTCCCAGCGTGCGAACAGCGGCTTGAGTTCCGCGAGGTCTTTCTGCGCGGCCATGCTGGTCCACGCTTCGATAGGCGTGCCGCCGACCGATGAGTTGATGAGTCCGACCGGCACCTTCAACGTCTTGTGCAATTCGCGGCCGAAGAAAAACGCAGTGGCCGAAAATAGGCCGACGCTCTCCGCGCTGCAGACTTCCCATTTGCCGCTGCCCTCCTCTTGCGGCTCCGTCGCGGGGCCGGAGCTTTCGCGGAACATGCGAATATTCGGCAGGTTCGCGGCGGCTTGCTCGGCTTCAAAGTCTTTTGAGCGTGAGACGGTCATCGCCATGTTCGACTGCCCGGAGCCGAGCCACACTTCGCCGATCAACACGTCGGCGATTTTCAGAGTGTTCTTGCCTTTCACGACCAACTCATGTGGCCCGCCGGTCGTCAGCTTGTCGAGCTTGACCATCCACTTGCCGTCGGCTCCGGCCTTCGCCGATTTCAGTTGTCCCGCGATGGTGATTGTGACCTCTTCGCCGTTTTCCGCCCAACCCCAAATGGGCGCGGCGGCGTCTTGCTGCAAGACCATGTGGTCCGAGATCACGGCCGGCAATCGCACGTCCGCCTGAGCCGTCGGCGCGATCAGCGAAATCAACACAACAACGAGCAGCCAGCTCGACCGGCGAGGAACAGCAAGACGCATGATGGATGTCCTGTGAGAAGTGCGAACGACGAGCGAGGGGCGACAACAAGATACCCGACGTCTCCGCGAGTGCCACCTTGACACTCAAAAAGGTCAGTCCTAGAACCCCGCCCCGACAGGACGTCAAACATGCTCAAGGACGAGCTTTCTTCTTTTGCTGATGCCGACACCGCCGATGAGCGGGTCTTAAACGGCCAATTGCCGACTCGTTTGCGGCTGTTGTGCGTCGGCCCTCGCGAACCCTCCTGGATCGGGCTGACTTTGCAGTTGGATGCCGAAGGGGGCATCGAGCCGCAGTTTCGCTGGGCCTCGACCGCCGCCGAAGCGCTGACGCTGCTCCGCGACGACCCGTTCGACGCCGTCCTGATCGCCGCGGTCTCGGCCGACGAAAATCAGCCGCAGGGCGCTAGCCCCGGTTCAGATCGTGCAAACTCAAACGCGAAAGCAAACCGGACGCTAGCGCGTTCCGGCTCAAACGAGAAAGTCCAATTGGACTCCTTCGCCGAGGCCGCTTCGCTGGTGAAAGCCATTCGCGCCAGTGGTTGCGAAGACCCGCTCGTGCTGCTGGCACCGCGTATCTCTGACACCGATTGGCTCGATCTCTCGTCCGAAGAGTGCGAGCTGTTGCAGACCGCTCGCATGTGGGATTCGCCGGCGTTGGTCTCGGTGCTCAAGCGAGCGATCATCCGTAGCGAACAGACTCGGCAAAGCCGCCGGCTGGAAATCGCACAAACCAAACGCATGGCTCGCGAGCGTGACGAGACCGAACATCTGCTGAGCCAACAGCGCCGCATCATCGACGACCTGGATGCTCGCGACGCGACCGAACTGACGAACGTCGCGAGGCAAGCGCTGCTCGATTGCTTTGGCCGAGCCGCCCCCTGCCGCACCGCGTTGCCGTCAGAGATCAACAGCTACTACCAAGAACTGCTGCGGACCTACGTCATCATGGGATCGGGCAACCTCGGTGGTGAAATCGCGAAGCTCGCCGATCTGCTGGCCGTTGCCGGTTGTGGCCCCCGCGAAGCGTTGTCGCTGCATCTGGAACGAGTCGAATCGCTCGTCGGCGGCTTGGGCAATCGCAGCACACGCCACATCCTGGCTCGCGCGGATTTGCTCGCGCTAGAGCTGATGATTCATCTCGGCGAGTCGTACCGCCGTCGCGCCTCGGTGTGACCTCCCGCCAAGTTTTTGTCCGGCCGACCGCCGTGAGCCGATCGCCGATGGCCGTTATCTCACTTTACTTGTTCGAGAGGTTGGAAAAACGGCATTCGGCCATCGGCTCTCGGCATTCGGCCGACGAGCGTGCTGATGGAAGATTGCGTGACACTTGCGATGTCGGTCATCAAGCCCACAATGCGAGCCATCATGACAGCACGTTTTTCAACTAGGCAATTCCTCTGTCGCAGTCTGCGACATCACGCGCGATCGCACATCGCGGTTGCGATCGGCGTTGTCGTGGCAGCGATGGTGATTGGCGGAGCGTTGATCGTCGGCGATTCGGTGCGTGACAGTTTGCGACTGTTGACGCATTACCGGCTGAATGCCGTCGATCACGCGCTGGTGAGTCATCGGTTCTTTCGCGAAGAGTCGGTTGCCACGCTGCGACAGCAGCCGGGGTTTGCGGATCGTTACAGCCGCGAGGCTCCCGTCTTGGTTTTTCCGGCGAGCTTGGAACGGAATGCTGACAGTAGAACTCGCGCGGCAGGCGTGACGTTGTACGGTGGCGACGAGCGGCTTTGGAAAGGGACGTTGGACTTTCAAGACACACCGCCGCCAACAGCGGGCGGAGTCGTATTGAATTCGAAGCTGGCCGAGGAACTGCGGGCCGCGCCTGGGGATGACATCTCGGTTTGGGTCGAGTTGCCCGTGACGATTCCGCGTGACACTTTGCTCGGCGGCCAAGAGCAGCAGTCGTCACAGGAATTGCGGCTGAAGGTCGATGCTGTGCTGCCGGCCGATGTCGTTGCTGGGCGATTTAGTCTGCAACCAAGTCAGCAGTTCCCAAAGGTCGCGTTCGTCGATCTACAAGCGTTGCAGAAGGCTCTGGACTTGGCAGCGGTCGAGCCGTCGCGTCGCAATCCGCAAGGCAAACTGGCGCGAGTCAACGCGCTGTTCGTGCGAGCGCGAGGCGTCGCTCGCGGGCACGGCGTGCAGGCGGTCGAGTCCGCGCAGGAATTGACGCGAATGTTTCGGGCGTCGCTGACGTTGGACGACTTGCATTTGCGGCTCGTGCCGAGCGGACGCCGTAGGTTGGGACTCCGTCCCGACCCAACCGAGTCGGAGCGGGTCGGGTCAGAGACCCAACCTACGGGCTATGTGTCGCTCGAAAGCGAGCGGATGATCTTGGAAGACTCACTGGTGAAGACCGCCGAGCAGGTCGCCGACTCATTGAAGATGCCGACGTCCCCCGTGCTGGCGTACCTCATCAACGAGATCAGCCTTGTTGGCGACGATAAGAAGTTCTCGATGTACTCGATTGTCGCGGGCGTGCCGGAACCATCGCAGTTGGCTGCGCCGTTTGGTCCGATCGCGACGCAAACTTCGCCGCTTGGCAAGGACGGAGTGTTGCTGAGTGAGTGGCTCGCGGAGGATTTGGGCATCCGCCCGGAGGATTTGAAATCTCAAATCTCAAATCAGCCGGTTCCAAAAATCCGCGTGAAGTACCACCAAGTCGGCTCGAAAGGGGAACTGCCGGAAGAGGAGCGGACATTTGAAGTGCGCGGCATCTTGCCGCTCGACGGCATGTTGGCCGGCGACCAGGGGCTGACTCCGACCGTGCCGGGCATCACCGATGCCAAGACGTTCAACGATTGGAAGCAGCCGTTTCCGATGCAGATCAGCCGTGTGACGAAGCGCGATGATTACTACTGGGACAAGTATCGCGCGACTCCGAAAGCGTTCTTTGATCTCGATGCCGCGCGCGGCTGGTGGTCCAGTCGCTACGGCTCGGCGACGTCGCTGCGGTTGGGCGCGGTGAACGGTCAATTGCTGGAGGAGTCCGCGAAGACGTTTGAGTCCGACTTCTTGAAGGCTCTGCCGATGGACTCCGTCGGCTTGAGCATTCAGCCGGTGAAATTTCTGGGCTTGCAAGCGGCGAGCGGGACGACCGACTTCTCCGGCCTGTTCATCGGCTTCAGCTTTTTCATGATCTTGTCCGGCTTGATGCTCATCAGCCTGCTGGTTCGGTTGGGCATCGAACGCCGTGCCAGCGAGATCGGCTTGCTGTCGGCGATCGGCTTCTCGCCGAAACGCATCGGCCGCGTGTTGTTGCTCGAACAGTTTTCTGTCGTGCTGCTCGGAGCCGTAATTGGGATCGTCGCGGCGGTTGGTTATGCGTGGTTGCTGATCTACGGATTGCGAACCTTGTGGGTTGGAGCCGTCGGGACAACGGAACTGCGATTGTCCGCGCAACCGCAATCGCTGGTGATCGGCTTTGTGGCGACGTTGCTCGCCGCGAGCCTCTCGGCGAGGTGGGGCTTGTACGGGTTGAGAAAACTCTCGCCGCGAGAACTCTTGGCCGGGCAAACCGAACTGACGGAACGAGACGAAGCCCGCGCCGCTCGTCGTGTTCGGTTGCGAAGATTCGCCAGTCGGCTGCTGTTGCTGAGCGTCACGATCATCGGGGTCGTCGTCGCGTTTGGGATGCCGGCCAAGGAAGCGTTCTCCGGGTTTTCGTGGTCCACCGTGTTGTTCTTCGTCGTCGGCATGAGCACGTTGGCCTCCGCGTTATGCGCCTTCGCCGCATGGCTGGATGGCGACCGCTTCGTGTCGATCCTCGGATCGGGGCAACTGGCACTGCTGCGATTGAGCTTGCGGAATGCGACTCGGCAACGTCGACGCAGTTTGCTATCGCTGGCTTTGATCGCGTCGGCATCGTTCTTGTTGATCGCCGTCGCAGCCGGGCGACGCAATCCGGCGGTCGAGACTCCCGATCAGAGTTCGGGCAACGGTGGTTTCCTGTTTGTCGCCGAATCCGCGACGCCGCTGATTCACGATCTGGGCTCTGCGGAAGGGCGGAAAAAGCTGGATCTTCGTGACACCTCTACCGGAGGGCTGACGCCCCCCGCTCGGCTGTTGGATTTGATGTCGGTGGCGTCGTTTCGCGTTCGGCCCGGTGAGAACGCGAGCTGTCTGAATCTGTATCAAACGCGAGTCCCCACGATCTTGGGCGTGCCCAAGGAATTTTTCTCTGTCTGGTCCGAGCGTTTCAAATTCGTCAACGCACCGCGAACGAAAGCCGGGCCTTGGACTCTGTTGGAGAAACCGGATGCCGATGGCGCGATCCCCGTCTTTGGCGACATGAACACGCTGATGTATTCGCTGCACAAGAGCGTCGGCAACACGATCAAAGTCCCCGACGACACGAATCCGAAAGCGACACTGCGGATCGCGGGGATGCTCGACAGCAGCGTCTTTCAAGGTGTGCTGTTGATGTCCGAGGCGAATTTTCGCATCCTGTTCCCAGAGCATGCCGGCTTCCGCTACTTCTTGATCGGCGACCGCCGCTTCGAGAAACAGGGCCGAGCGTTGTCTCCGGCAGAAGCTCGCGAGTTGTCTGATTTGTTAGAGACCGGACTCGCCCCCTACGGCTTCGATGTTGAGCCGATCGGCGACCGCTTGGCGAACTTCCTGGCGGTGCAGAACACCTACTTGAGCACATTTCAAACGCTCGGCGGCTTGGGCTTGCTGCTGGGGACGTTCGGCCTCGGCACAGTCATGCTGCGAAACGTGATCGAGCGTCGCTCGGAGTTGGCGCTGCTGCGCGCGGTCGGCTTTCAGCCATCGGCGATTCGTCGCTTGGTCCTCTTTGAAAATGCTTTCCTGCTGGCGTGCGGGTTGGCGGTCGGCACAGTCTCTGCGCTGTTGGCGATGTTGCCGCACTTGCTCAGCACGGGAGCCGACGTGCCGTGGCTTTCGGGAGCGGGGCTGCTCGTCGGCATCTTCGCCGTCGGCTTGTTGGCGGCATCGGCCGCGACAGCGGAGGCGGTGCGGACGCCGATCGTGGCGGCACTACGCGGTGAGTGAACGCGGGGTCGGGTCTACGATTTTTCGGAATTGGCCGACCTCGGTTTTGCTAACACCAAAACGTCAGACCGGCCAATTCCGAAAAATCGTAGACCCGACCCCTCAGACTACACGCTCGCGCCCAATTCGCGGCGCAGCGCCTCGAAGCGTTCGGTGAGTTGCGACAGCGCTTGTTCGGTCGCCTGCAGACGTTCGCTGAGTTCACCGTTCACCGCTTGTACGGCAGCCAAGAGTTGTTCGAGCGCTGCGATCCGAGCCTCGGAGACCGACGCCGGCGAGACTCCCGGTGAACTTGAAATTCGTTCTAACGGGACGGCCGTGTTTTTGCCGAATAAGCCCGATCCTGTGCCGGTCGCGTCGTCGCTCGTGGTGGGCCAATTGCCGGCCACCAGCGACTTACCTTCGTCCGGCTTGTGGAAGTTGTGATCAACCTCAACCCCGCGCACGTCCAACGGGCCGTTGGCTTGGACATATCCCTGAGCTTGCAGTGCCTTCAATTCGTCTCGCAGTTGTTCCAGCGTCGGGATGTCGTGCATTCGGCTGGCTCGTGTGCGCAGGTCGCCGACCGATTGCCGGCCGCGCAGCCACAATTCGGTCATGATCGCCAGTTGCGCTTCGTTGAATGGGAATCGCTTGCGAGCGTAATGCCGATACCGCTCCGTGCGGCCCGATTCGGTATGCACGACGGCGGCCAGGCCCATCTCGCGAAGTTGATCGACCGCTCGCAACACGTCGTCTTCAGAAGACTCGGTCAGCGGCGAGCGGTTGTTCTTCTGATTGCAGCCGGTCGTCAGCGCCTTGAGCGTCAGCGGGTAATACTCCGGCGTGGTGATCCCCTTTTCGATCAGCACGCCAAGCACGCGGCGTTGCGACTTGCTGAGCACTGTGATCGGTGGGAGTTGATCGGCGGCGGCGTTGATGTCGGACATGCGAGATTCCAGGTGCAATGACGAATGACGAAGTACCCAATGACGAAAGAATGACGAATCCCGAATGACGAATCTATCTTGGCGCTGTTGCCGACTCCGACCGCAGCCGATTCGTCATTCGTCATTCGGATTTCCTTCGTCATTGGGTCTTTCGTCATTCGTCATTCGCCACGCCCCACCGGGTTGACGTCCGCGCCGGGGTTCCCCTACTTTCCCGCCCGCTTTCAAGGTCCACGTAACCGCTTTTTTGAGGTGACTCGCGCAATGGCTGATCTGATTCTTCCGCATGGTGGTTTGTCCGAGCCGGTGTGCCGGACGGTCTCGAACGATGAAATTGCGAGCTTCCAAGCGGAAGCCGCCGCACTCCCCAAAGTCCCCGTGTCGAGCGCCGATTTGTCGTCGGTCTACCGCTTCGGAGATGGAACCCTCAGCCCGCTGACCGGGCCGATGAACTCGGCGACGTACAACCGCGTGCTCGATGAGTCGGTCATCGAACACAACGGCAAGCTCTACGCCTGGACGATTCCGATTTCGTTCCCGATCACCGCGGACCTCGCCAAGACGATCAAGGCAGGCCAGAAGGTCGCGCTGACGAATCCCAACGGCGACGTGGTCGCGACGCTCGATGTCAACGACGTCTTCGCGTGGCCAAAACTGAAATATCTTCAGTCGGTCTATCTGACGAACCGCATCGACCATCCGGGTGCGGACATGGTGATCAAGGGCGAGGCCGATAAGTCGCACCTGATCGGCGGCGAGATTCGCGTCCTGCCGCAGCCGAAGAATGCGTCGTTCGGCCAGTACGTCTTGACGCCGCGCGAAGTCCGCAAGCTGCTGACGACCAAAGGCTGGAACGCGGTCGTCGCGTTTCAGACACGCAACCCGTTGCACCGTGCTCACGAGTACGCGCTGGTTTACGGACTCGAAACGTTGCTGCGCGAGGGACTCAACGCCGGCGCGTGCTTGAACCCGCTCATCGGCGAAGTCAAAGGGGACGACGTCAACGCCGAGATTCGGATGCAGACCTACGAGAAGCTGGTCACCGACCGCTCACTGGGCGACGGCGACAGCGACCAATCGCTGTGGGGACCACGCAACGAATCGGTGCCGGACCGAGTCGTGTTGCTCGGACTCGACATCAAGATGTTCTACGGCGGCCCGAAGGAAGCGGTGATGCACGGCATCTATCGCCAGAACATGGGCTACACGCACTTGGTCATCGGCCGCAAGCACGCCGACGCGCCGTATGCCAACGGCGAGTCGATCTGGGGCGACTTCGATGCTCAGGAGATTTTCAAGAAGCTCGGCGGCGACCTGAAGATCAAGACGGTCAACGTCGGCTTCGCGGCCTACTACGAATCGGCCGGCCGCGTCGATCTGATGGAACGCCACAAAGACGAGAAGCCCTGGTCGATCAGCGGCAAAGACATCCGCGCCACATTGCTGAAGGGCGAACTGGTTGACGGCCGCATCATGCGACCGAGCACCAGCAAGATCCTCAGTTCGGCGATGAAGGTTGGCTAAGTCAGTAGGTCGGGTACTCTTGCCCGACCAAGAGTGTTCGTCGAATAAGGAAGACGGGCAAGAGTGCCCGTCCTACGAAACAACCAGCCCGGCTCGTCTAACGCGAGTCGGGCTTTTTCGTGCGCGGGTGACTCGCAGCCTCCTACTCCTACTCCTACTCTTACTCCTTCTCGAATTCGTCCGAGTAGGAGTAGGAAAGCTCGCTCACACCGGAGGACTCATGAACGCGCTCGACACCGTCAATCGCTACATCATCGAAGCGGCCACCACCCTCAAGCTCGACGATGGTTTGATGTCGTTTCTGCTCACGCCCGACCGGCAGTTGCGGGTCGAGATTCCGATCATCCGCGACAACGGCAAGCTGCAAGTTTTCATCGGCTACCGCATTCAGCACAACGACTCGCGCGGGCCGTTCAAAGGGGGATTGCGGTATCACCCGGAGGTCACGGACTCGGAAGTCAGTGCGCTGGCGTCGCTGATGACTTGGAAGACAGCCATCGTGGATATTCCGTTCGGCGGTGCGAAGGGAGGCATTCAGGTCGATACGAAAACGCTGTCGCTGCTGGAACTGGAACGGCTGACGCGACGCTTCACCGACGTCATTGATCCCATCATCGGACCGAATATCGACATCCCCGCTCCGGACGTCGCGACGAACGAGCAGACGATGGCGTGGATCATGGACCAATACTCGCGGCGTCACGGCTACACGCCGGCGATTGTGACCGGTAAGCCGATCTCGCTCGGTGGTTCGGAAGGGCGTGGAGCGGCGACGGGATTGGGCGTGGCCTTTGCGACTCGCGAGGCGTGCCAGTCCTTTGGCATCGACCTGAAAGGGGCGCGGGTTGTCATTCAAGGCTTTGGCAAGGTGGGCACGCACACCGCGATCTCGCTGCGCGACATGGGAGCCAAGATCATCGGCATCAGCGACGTGTCCGGAGGGGTCGTCAACACGCGCGGCATCGACTTAGCCGAAGCGCTGCGACTGCAAGCGGCGACTGGCTCGATTCACGGTTTGCAGGATGGCCAATCGGTCTCGAACGCCGAACTGCTGGCGACCGAGTGCGACGTGCTGATCCCCGCCGCGCTCGAGGACGTCTTCACCGAACAGAACGCCGACACCATCAAAACGAAGCTGATCGTCGAAGGGGCGAACGCTCCGACGACATTCGAGGCGGATCACATTTTCCAGCAGCGCGGCATTCATATCGTTCCCGACATTCTGGCGAATGCCGGCGGCGTGACGGTCAGCTACTTCGAGTGGGTGCAGAACCTTCAACAATTTCGCTGGGAGTTATCCGAGGTCAATCAGCGACTCGAACGCCGCATGGTGCAAGGCTACCACGCGATCAAAGCCAAAGCCGAAGAGCACCGTACAACACTCCGCCGTGGCGCGTTCCTGCTGGCTCTCGACCGAGTCGCCGAAGCAACCCGACTACGTGGTTTCTAAACTTGGAGTGCTGCGGCTTGACGCAGCCCTCCATCAAATGCGGCAACAGACTCTCTAACTCAAGCAACTGCCGTCGTGAGGGTGAACTTTCTGTGGTGCATGTCGTTCAGACAGATTGAGAATCTTGGCCTCGCTTGATGGAGGGCTCCGTCAAGCCGGAGCACTCCAGGGGGAAATTATGAAAATCAAATACGGACAGATTGGTGTCGGTCACGCGCACGCCAGCAAGATGGCGGTCTATCGGCAGTCGGAGGACTGGGAAGTCGTCGGCGTCGCTGAGTCGGACGCTGGCCTGCGTCGTCAGGCGGAAGCAGATCCGATCTATCGCGGTCTGAAGTTCATGACGAAGGAAGAACTGCTCAACACGCCGGGCCTGCAAGTTGTCGGTGTCGAGACGCGCGTCCGCGACTTGCTCAACACCGCCGAAGAGTGCATCGCCGCGGGCAAGCATGTGCATCTCGACAAGCCGGCCGGCGAATCGTTGCCGCAATTCAAGCGGTTGCTGGACGAAGCGGCGAAGAAGCATCTCGTCGTACAGATGGGCTACATGTTTCGTTACAGCCCGGCCGTGCTGTTGCTCCGCGAGTTCTTGAAGAACGGCTGGCTCGGCGAGCTGCACGAAGTCCACACGCTGATGTCAAAAGTCAGTTCCAACGGTGACCGCAAGACGATGGCCGAATATCCCGGCGGCATCATGTTTGAACTCGCTTGCCATGTGATCGACTTAGTCATCAGCACGCTCGGCAAGCCGGACAAAGTGCATTCCTTCGCGCGGAAGTCCGGCCCGCAAGACGACAAACTCTTGGACAACATGCTGGCCGTGTTCGAATACCCCAAAGCGATCGCATCCGTCAAAGCGAGTTGCATTGAGGTGGATGGTGGCGACCGCCGGCACTTCGTCGTCTGTGGCAGCCAAGGGACGTTTCACATTCAGCCGCTCGATGCACCGTCGGTCCGGTTCACGCTCAATCAACCGCGCGGCAAATACGGCAAGGGCTATCAAGACGTCCGCTTCGGCAACTTTCCACGCTATGTCGGCGACGCGGCGGACCTCGCCAAGATCGTCCGCAATGAGAAGGCCGCTGATTATTCTTACGACCACGACCTGATCGTGCAGGAAACGGTCCTCAAGGCGAGCGGCCAGCCGACCTCGTAGCCGCACTCGCCAGAGTGCGGGTGCGGGTCTCCCGCGTTCTGGCGAACGCGGCTACGAACTTCACTAACCTCGAAAGTCACCCATGCTGAAACACACTCTGATTCATCCCGAAATCACCGCGATCCTCGCCCGCGCCGGGCATCATTCCAAAGTGTTGATCGCCGACGGCAATTATCCCGCGTCCAATACGCTCGGCCCCAACGCGCAGCTTGTCAGTTTGAATCTCGCCCCCGGCATCGTCACCTGCACGCAGGTGCTGGAAGCGTTGCTCACCGCGCTACCGATTGAGGCCGCCAACACGATGGGCATTCCGGCCGACGATCCGTATGCGCTCAAGGGCGATCCGCCGATCTGGGCCGAGTACCGTTCGATCCTGTCCGGAGCGGGGCTGTCGATTCCGTTGCAGCCGATCCCGAAGTGGGATTTTTATGATGCCGTCGCCTCGCGCGATCATGTGCTGACGATTCAAACGGCCGACCAACGCTTGTGGGCGAACCTGCTGCTGACCATTGGAGTTCGCCAGCCGTAGCCACGCTCGCCAAGAGCGTGGGGACGCGAACTCCACCCACGCTCTTGGCGAGCGTGGCTACAAAAAACAAAGCGACCCGGTCTGACCGCCAGACCGGGTCGCCCGAAGGAGAGCTGCGAACGATGCGTTCGGCGGACGTCACTGCCGCACGACTCGTCCCGCTCTTGATCCTGGAGTGCTGCGGCTCGACGCAGCCCTCCATTCAGTTGGAAAGTAGACGTTGATCGTCAAAACAATCGCGGCTGTTGAGACGACTTCGTAGTCACGTTTTCTGGTCTTTGAATATCGCTATTTCAATTGGATGGAGGGCTGCGTCGAGCCGCAGCACTCCAGGTTTCATCACACGCCATCCAGCTTGTCCAACAGCGTCTGCGAGAGCACGAACGCTTCGTTGACCACATCGCTGGCGTCGAT
>CAMDDX010000081.1 GCA_945893075.1 Planctomyces sp. SH-PL62
CGACACCTCCTGGTCTGGTTTCCTGCGCTCCGGTCCGCAGTCACACGACCAGCAAACTCACGCAGACGAATTCCAGGAGAGGAATACCATACAAACAGCAATCGCGCCAGCTCGCCCACACTACCCAGCTATGCGCGCTGGCCGTGAAGTGCATGCCGGGCGAGATTCTTACATGGGCCGAAGAAAGTTTCTTCGGATCGCGCGATTGTGGCACACGCGGCTCGCCTGTGATTCGTAGGTTGGGACTCCGTCCCGACCGCTTCGACACGATATTGGTCGGGACGGAATCCCAACCTACATGCTGGCGGAACACAACGCACGCGAGCCGCGTACGCCACAGGGCTACTCGTCGATCAGCCCGGCCGCTTCGCGGCGCAGCGTGCTGAGCACTCGGCTGCGAGCGACATAAACCGAATTCAGCGGCATCCCCAACTCGGCCGCGACGACATCGGCTCGCTGGCCGTCGAACATCTGGCGATGGAACGCCTCCCAGGTCTTCGCCTCAAAGCGCGGCTGCACCGACTCCAGCAGCCGAGCCATCACATGCCGGTCATGTTCGAGATTCCATTCGCGGCTGGCGTTGCTCGACTCATCGGCGAGTTGTTCGAGTTGCTCGGCCCACGTGCTGCCACCGGTCGCCGCCGGTCGATACTTCCGCGACCTCCAAAAGTCGCGCAGCCGATGCACCAGAATCGTCCGCAGCCAACTCCGAAACGCACCCGCGCAGCCAGAGTGCTCGAACCGAGGCAACTCGCGCGAGACGGTCAGCAGAACTTCCTGAATCAAATCGTCCGCATCGGTCGCGGGAACCTCGAAACGCGTCAGCCAGGATCGCAACAGCGACGCATACAACCCCGCGACCTGTTGCCAAGCATCGTCGCTGGCATCAGATTGCGCGCGGGCCAATAGACTCAACGATGTTTCACTCAATCCGGCATCCCCCAATCTCCTGCGTTCATTTTTCGCCCTTCATTTTTCGCCTGCCTGCCAATTCGTTCGTCACACAGGCTGCGGCTGGCAAAAAATGAAGGGCGAAAAATTAGGCCGCCGGACTTGTTGCTCACCAGGCCACCTCTTGTCCGAGTTTTAACCTCGCGGCATTCTCCATCGCGACACGCGCGGCCACGGCATCTTGCACGGCGAGACCGACCGATTTGAAGAAAGTGACTTGCTGATCGTCCACGCGACCGGTTCGGCGGCCGAGCACCAACTCGCCGAGTTCCGCGTGAATGTGCTCGCGAGTGATCAACCCCGCCAGCAACGGTTGAATGAGATCGCCCGCCTCTTCCCAAGCGGCATGTCGGCTATCGACGACAACCAACGCGCGGCACACAGTCTCCGGCGGAACCTCACGAGCCTGCGGCGTGTACGAGCCGACCGCGTTGATGTGGACTCCAGGCTTGAGATCCGCATCGTCAAAGATCGGCGTCTGGGAGGAGGTCGTGCAACACACGATGTCAGCGTCGGCGAGTGCTTGCCGAGGTGAATCCACCGCGATGAGTTCCGCGGGGATGGCGGGACGTCCCGCGAACTCGGCGATCAATGCAGCGACTTTGCTCGGCGTGCGACTGCAGATGAAAATCTTCTCGATCGGACGGACCGCGCACATCGCAAACAGATGGGTGATGGCTTGAACTCCGGCCCCGAAGAGTGCCACCGTCCGGCAGTCTCGCCGAGCCAGTAGATCCGTGGCCGCACCACTCGCCGCCGCCGTGCGAATCGCGGTGAGCATCGCACCGTCAAGCAGCGCGATCGGCCGGCCGGTGTCCGGCTCCAGCACCACAACCGCCGCTTGAATCCGTGCGAGTCCCCGTGACGGATTACCTTCAAACAGCGACACGACTTTGACCGCGAGCGCTTGTTCCGCCGTCGAGTCGCCATCGACGAACGACGGCATGGTCAGACTGATGCCGGAGTTTCGAGCAATCGGCAATTGAGTTCGCGGCGGCACAAGAGCCTTGCCATCGCTGAAGGAGGCAAAGGCTTGCTTCATCGCGTCGATGGCCAACGACATGGGCAATGCTTGGCGAACGTCAACGGCATTGAGAATCAGCACGGCGGCCCCTTTGGAGTCCGGTGTGTCAATCCGCCGCGGCGGACTTTCATTTTCGGAGGAGTCGCTTTCTAGATTCTTTGCTGCCGAATCGCGACCCGCCGACGGGAAAGCAACTCCGCCGAAATCCAAAGTAGAGCTGACTCACCGCAGTCGGAACAGCTCCCGTAGACGTTGCGTAATCAGCGCGGGGCCAGGTTTGCCAGTCGTTATTTTGAAGCCTGACCTCGAACTCGCAGTTAGCAACGATGATTTTTCAGAATGCCGCGATTGCGATTCATCAGGATTTGCCCCACCCACACGACGACGAACGTTGCCGTACCCACGATGCCCCAAAACCAGCCAAAAGATCGGACGCCTTGATCATAGAGGTAAGGCATGATGACCCGTGTCGCGCTCTCGGCGACGAGAGCCGCACACAAGCCGATGTACGACCCGATGATCCACTGATAATGCGCGTCCAACCAAGCTCCTTTGGGTTTCCGCGAGACGGCATGGTAAAGACCTCGGCCTAATTGCAGTGTGCTGAAGAGAGCGAAACCGTGAAGCAGATTGAACGAGCCGCTCAGTCGATAGATCGAAAGAGCGGACATGAGCATCACCAGCATGGACAGCGAATAAACATACCCAAGGAACCGATGCAGCGCACCCGCTTTCTTGCGGAGAAAGATCACGAGGCCGATCAGCAAAGCGAGTACGGCTGCAATCACATGGACGAGTCCGATAACGCTGTGGATCATAAACACGGTCTCGAACAAGCAAGGATCACAAACCTCACAACATGGCTCATCCCAACTCAGCCATCCGTTTGCAGTTCGCGTCGGCCATCTCGCGGGTGCCGTCGGTGATGGAAATTGGGCCTGTCGCCTTTGTTGTCCCAGTCACCCGTTGCGGAGTTGGTCCTCGTTGACCGGGCACTCCGCGACTCCGAAATGGTCTAAGGATGGCAACTCCCGCAGGCCGTGAAAGCGAGCCAATCGGATGCAATGCAACACGACAATCCGTTTCAGATTCACATTCGCGGACGAACAGGCCAAGTCGGTGACTTGTGCCTGAAAGTGCATGCTGAATTCCTCTAGCCCGGGGAACGGAGTTGTATCAAACCGCGTCAACCCGCGGACGTCTTGGACGTGCAACTTTTTCAGAGTCGGATGGCGCAGTTTCGCCAGGTCGGTGCGGCTCCCGCTCATGATCAGCAGCTCGCGCAACTCCGGGATGTCCGCCAGACTGTCAAGCGGCGCGCCTTGCTGCACCAGGTGCAGGTACAGTGATTTCAATCGGGGCAGCCGTGTCAGGGCTTCGACGTTCCGCATGGGTCTTGCCAGCCTGAGCATTTCGAGCTGAGTCATGCCAGCGATCGGCGCAAGGTCCAGAGGCTTAGTGCCCCATTGAGAGATTTCGAGGCTGACCAACTGCTGCAAGTTGTCTCCTCGCAACAAATCGGGGTCATTCAGCCTTTTGACGATCAGGTCCAGCCGGCGGAGCTTCGGCAGTTCCCAAAGACATCGGATTTCGGCCAACGGCCGTTCGGACATGATCAACAACGACACCAAGTCGGGCAATTGCCGCAGCTCGGTCCCGGTGAACGATCCGTCCATATTTTCCCATTGGAAGTTGACCTGGACCTTGTCGCCGTACCTCCCGCAGAGTTGATTCACCGCCGCGAGGATCTCAGACGCATAGGGTGGAGGATTCATAAACTGCACAGTGACGTCGTGGCAGTCGTCGCCGCTCAGCCATTTTTCCATCTCGGCCAAATCGGTCGGTGTCATGTGGTGGAATAGCCGGCCCATTCTCACGCCTCCCAATCGTCTGTGAGTCGTCCGATCAAATTGGCGGCTCAATACAGTTTCTGGCGTGCAGCGTCGTCATTGATGTGCGGCAGATTTTGATTCAGGTCGCGCTTGCCCTGCTCACTGATTTTCGTGTCTTCGACATTCAGGTAGCAGAGTTTCTGCAACTTCAAAATCTCCGGGACGGACTTGTCGGTGATCGCAGTCCCCATCACATCGAGAGCTTGCAAGGTCTTGCAATCGGTGAGCACACGAATTCCTTGATCCGTGATCTGAGTCGATTCGAGATCAAGCCAAGCCAGTTTCGGCAGCTTGGCAAGATCGCCCAGCCCGTCGTCTGTGATCGCCGTCCGAGCCAGGAAGAACATTCGGAGTTTGGGAAATTCGCACAATTGCCTGAGCCCACGATCAGTCAAACCAGTCCCACGCAGCCAGAGTTGTTTGAGATTTCTGAACTCGGCAATGGTTGTCGCACAAGCATCACCCACGGGCGTTCCGCCAAGTCTCAGATCCGTCAGCTTTCGACATTCGGAGAAATACGCGATCCCCGCCGCAGTGACTTTCGGGCAGCGGGAGAGTTCCAGCATTTCGAGAGATTTCAGCGAACGCAAATGAGCGACGCCGGCATCCGTGATGGCCGAACCATTCTTCACACTCAACTGCTTCAGCCGTGTGAATCGGCCGATGCTCTGAAGTCCCAGATCCGTGATGAGTTGTCCTGAATCAATAGTCAATATTTCGAGCGTTGCCGCCACAGCTTCGAGTGCCTGCAACACTTTGTCGGTCATTTCCCCGATGCAGGAAATTGAGGTGATTGCGTCGCCCCGACTTGGGTCGACAACGCAATACAACTTCTTCAGCAGCCGCCGTAACTGCTTCGTTGCCGAACTCTCACCCGATGCGGCCTTGGTTCGTTTTGAACCAACGGAAGGACTGCCTGCTGGCTGGGACAATGCCTTGGCCAGTCGCTGCATGGCTCGCTTCCATTGAGCATCGCCGGCCCAAAGCTCCGCCAATTCCGATTTCTTCTGAATGTTCTCGACAGCTCGTTGCGCCTGTTCCACCAATGCCTCATCGGGAACAAATTGCCGTTCGCGCAGCCACTCGACCAACTCCGGAGACTTCGCGGT
This sequence comes from Planctomyces sp. SH-PL62, assembly GCA_945893075.1. GTDB lineage: Bacteria > Planctomycetota > Planctomycetia > Planctomycetales > Planctomycetaceae > SXKJ01. The sequence goes on from CAMDDX010000081.1 coordinate 4,977, forward strand.
CGGATGCTGCCGAGCCGTCGCAACGACCTCGGCCGCCGCGATGGCGAATGACTCGATGTCGGCATCGTCCGGCGACTTCAAGCCTCGCGCGAGTGCGGTCCCAATCGGACGAACCGACTTTCCTTCCAGAAGAGAATCCAGCCAATCGCCGGCGCAATCATTGTCAAACGGTCCGGCTCCCCAAGCGCCCATGATTCGGACTCCTTCTTGCGGGTCTTTCAGCCCAGCTCAGCCATGCGCTTGCAGATCGCCTCGGCCATTTCGCGAGTCCCCACGGCGGTGGGGTCGTTGCGGTCGGGCTTCATGTCGTAGGTGACGTACTTGCCTTCTTCGATGATGCTGGCGACGGCTCGTTCGAGCTTCGCGGCGGCGGCGGCTTCGCCCATGTGTTCCAGCATCAGCTTGCCGGAGAGGATCAGCGCGGTCGGGTTGACCTTGTTCTGGCCTTTGTACTTCGGGGCCGAACCGTGAGTCGCCTCGAAGATCGCCGAGTCCGGACCGATGTTCGCGCCGGGAGCGACTCCCAAGCCGCCAACCAATCCCGCACATAGATCGCTGAGGATGTCGCCGTATAAGTTGCCCATCACCAGCACGTCGTAGTTTTCCGGCTTCTGGACCAACTGCATGCACATGTTGTCGACGAGCCGCTCGATGTAGGTGATCCCGGCTGCGCTGGGGACTTTGCCGGCGAGCGTCGGATCGGCCTGCACTCCTTCAGCCAGCTTCGGGTCTTCGTACTTCGCGCCGAACGCGGTCGCTACGGCGCGAGTCTCGTCGTACCACAGGCCGTCGGTGAACTTCATGATGTTCGCCTTGCAGATCGACGTGACCGACTTGCGGCCGAACTTCACGGCGTAGTCGAACGCATACTTCGCGATGTTCCGGCAACCCTCGACGGACATTGGCTTGATGCTGACTCCCGTCGTTTGCAATCCGGTGCCGATCTTCTTCCCGGTCGCGATGGAGTTGATGAATTGAATCAACTCAGCGGTTTTCGGCTGCCCGGCTTGGAACTCGACGCCGGCGTAGAGGTCTTCGGTGTTCTCGCGGACGATGACCAGATCAACCTTGGTCTCTTCAAAGTACGATCGCACCCCCTTGTACGTCTTGCACGGACGGACGCAGGCATACAGGCCCAACTCTTGCCGCAGTGCGACATTGACCGAACGGAATCCCTTGCCGATCGGGGTCGTGATCGGAGCCTTCAGTCCGACCTTGTTGGCTCGAATGGATTTGAAGACCGATTCGGGAATCTTCCCTTGAGCCTCAATCACTTCGATGCCGCATTCCTGCACGTCCCAGTTGATTTTGACTCCGGTGGCATCCACGCACTTGCGTGTCGCTTCGGCGAGGTCCGGACCAGTTCCATCTCCAGGGATCAGCGTGACGTTGTACATGCGAGCCTCGACTTCTTTCTGTGTGCGACGAGTAATGATTCAGCGACGCGACGAGCGGTGCCACGAGCGTTTGTTGATGTCGAAATTTCATCCGCCGCGGCGGATCAGATCTCAAATTTCAAACGGTTTCTAATGCCGAGCGGACACTATCAAACCAATTTCCGACCAGCAAGGACGTCATGGAGGCTGGCTCTCCAGGGCCGGCGGATCACTCGGCAGACCTGTGGATCGCACGTCGAGAGGGGATGGCGAAGGAATCTCATGGGGCCAGTGCGAATTACCGCAAACATCGAGACGAAGTTGAGCACTCTCTGGTCGAGGCTGTTGGGGATTTCCTACATAGCCTGTACCATTTCAGACTGCCTGCAAACGGTAGTCCATCACCCTTCTGGAGTTGGTCCTCTTATTTGGCTGCGCCGTGTGTGCGGTGAGCTAGAGTTGGAATGGGCCACGAATCGGAGTCATCTCATGAAGCGTCTCAGTTTCCGCGCACCACGACGGGGAAAGCAGTACGGCAGTCGTTCCTGGCGAGTTTTCTCCGCCATTGAGGTTTTGGAAGCTCGGCAGCTTTTGTGTGTGGATGATTTGGATGCGGACGGCGCAGAGTCTGTCGCCGACCTTGATCATGACGCCGAGGGATCGCATCTCGACGGCCAGGAGATGGGAACATTCCCCATGATCGACGCGCACCGTCGAGTCCTCGTCGCCTCGAGTTCGACTTCGGGAACGACGACGACGGTCGCCGCCTCCAGTCCGCTCACCAGCATTCCGGTTTTGAACAGCCTGCCGGGAGCAGCCGTTTCGCTGTACCTGGATTTCGACGGGCACTTTGAATCGAGTTGGGGCTCCTACAGCAACATCACTCAGCCGGCCTTCGATCAGGATGGCGATGCCTCGACCTTCAGCGACGGCGAGTTGGCCACGATTCAGAACATCTGGCAATACATCGCCGAGGATTACTCGCCGTTCAAGGTCAACGTGACGACGGTGCAGCCGGCCAGCTTCGCGAATGGCGCGGCCCTGCGAATCTCGATCGGCGGCGATGGCTCGTGGATCGGGCCGTATGGTGGCGTGGCGTATGTGGACTCGTTTACGAATTCGATCTCGAACGTCGTGTTTGTGTTCCCGAAGAACTTGGCGAACGGCAATGCCAAGTACACGGCCGAAGCGTCGTCGCACGAATCGGGGCATGGCTTCGGCCTGCAACATCAGAGCCTTTACAGCGGCACGACCAAGCTCGATGAGTACTACGCCGGCCCCGGCGACGGGCGCGCTCCGATCATGGGCGACAGCTATTCGGCGACGCGCGGGCTGTGGTGGTACGGCACGTCAGCGGTCTCGTCCACGACGATTCAGGACGACATGGCGGTGATCTCGCGGACGGCGAATGGGTTCGGCTATCGCTTGGACGATTACGGCAACACGGCTGCGACCGCATCGGCATTGACCGTGAGCGGCAGTCAACTCAGCGGATCAGGCTTCATCACGACGACCAACGATGTGGATTTCTTCGCGTTTACCACCGATGCGGGCCAAATCGGGATCAACGTCTCTGTCATGGCGACCTTCAACGATCTCGATGCCAAGCTGCAATTGTTCGATGCCAACGGCGGACTGATCGCGACGTCGGATTCCAGCACGTCGTTCGGAGCCAGCATCACTGCCACGGTCGCCGCCGGCAGCTATCGGGTGGCCGTTTCGAGTCACGGTGGTTACGGCGACGTCGGGCAGTACGCCGTCAGCGGCACGATTGTGGTGTCGGCGAATTCGGTGGGAGCTCCCAGCAACTTGGTCGCCGCGACGCAGTCCACCAGCCAGATCAATCTGAGCTGGATCGACAACGCGACCAACGAGACCGGCTTTCGCGTGGACCAGTCATTCGACGGAGTCACCTGGACCACTATCGCCACCCTGGGCGCGAACAGCACGAGTTTGTCAGCGCTCGATTTGACGGCGGGCACGAACTATGCCTTCCGCGTGTCGGCGTTCAATGCGACGTCTGTTTCGGACTTCTCCAACGTTGTCACGACCGCGACGTTGACCTTGGCCCCGACGAACCTGGCCGCGACGGCCGTCTCGTCCAGTCGCATCGACCTGACGTGGTCCGATGTCAGCGGCGAAACCGGCTACAAGATTGAGCGTTCGACCGACGGCACAACTTGGACTCAGATCGCAACGACCAGTGCCAACGCCACCAGCTACTCGAACACGGGGCTGAACTCGGCCACGGCCTATTCCTACCGAGTGAAGGCGAACAACGCGGGCGGCGACTCTGCTCCCAGTAACGTCACCAGCGTGACCACACTGACGGCTCCCGCCTTACCCACCGCACCAACCTCGTTGTCCGCCGTCGCCGCCGGCTCGAATCGCGTGAATCTGACTTGGGCTGACAACTCCAGCAATGAAAACGGTTTTCAGATTTGGCGAACATCCAACAACGGCCGCAGTTGGACGAACATTGCCAACGTCTCCACCAACACTGCCAGCTTCACCGACAACGGTGTGAGCGCTCGTAAGACGTATTCGTACGCCGTGCGAGCTTTCAACGGCACCGGCTACTCCGCCTATAGCAACACGGCCACGGTGACGACTCCGCGAGCCAGTGCTGGCGGCGCACATTCGTTGGGGCATTCGGCCGCTGTCACGACACGGTCCCAGACTGACGCGTTGCCGACTTCCTCAGCCAGCCCAGCGACGACCACATCGGTGGGCGGCGCACTCCTCTCGACCGGTTCCCGTTCCGCAGATTCAGTTCGTGATGCGGCCACCGATCGCAGTGACACAACCGTTTTCGCGTCCCCTTCTTCGTCCGCGCAAGAGGAACCGGCGACTCCAACCAATGCGTCCCAATGGGATGACTTTGAAAGTTTGGCGGCCGTCTTCAGTCATCCGACGCTGCTGGGCGAGTGCTTGGCGTGATCCTTCGCCCCGTTCCGCGCCACGCAACCCGTGCTGCCGACATCACCCAACGTGTGATGTCGGCTTCCTTTTGCAGGGCGAGCGCCGACCAAAGGGCATTGGGCTGCTTGCCGTTCGTGGGCGGTTCCGTTCAGAATCACCGCTGTCGTGAGCAACGCATCGCAGCCGGGGATTCGCCGTGGCCAACAGCAAAGTTCTGGAAGCCGTCAAAGAGGGGAAGCAGGCGCTCGCCAAATTCCGGGCGACGAATCCGACCGTGCTGCTCGATTTGACCGAGGCGGATCTCAAGGGTGCGGACCTGCGCGGGATGAATCTGCGGCGAGCGTTGTTGGTCGGAGCGAAACTGGCTCGCGCGGACCTGAGCGGCGCGAACTTGAGCGAGGCAGACCTGACGCGTGCCGGCTTGAAGCTGGCGACGCTCGCGCGGGCGGACTTTCGCCGAGCGAATTTGTTCAAAGCCATGCTCGGCGAGGCAGACGCGAGCGAGGCGGATTTCGGTCGCGCGAATCTGAACAGCAGCGACCTGACGAAAGCCAAGTTGACGCGGACCAGCTTTCTCGAAGCGGATTTCAACAAAGTGCAACTCAGCGACACGAACGTGCTGGGAGCGGATTTCAGTCTGGCTCGGTTCGCGGGGACTCACGCGTCGCGGCTGACTTGCGGATGGACGCGCTGGAGCAACTGCGATCTGAGCCAAGTCATCGGTTTGGAAACCGCCACGCATCACGGGCCGAGCAGCATCGGTTTAGACACTTGGCTGAAGTCTCGCGGACAAATCCCCGCCGAGTTCCTGCGCGGCAGCGGTTTGCCGGATGACTTCGTGGCGGCGATGCAAGCGGCTCCGCGCGAGGCGGCCGCCTGCTTTGTGCGTTTCAGCCACGAAGACCTGTCGTTCGCCGAGCGGCTGGTCGAAGGACTGCGATCCGTCGGGCTGGTCTGCTGGCTCGACGAAATGCCGGACGCCGGACGCACGGAACCGCCGCTTGAAGCCCAGTTCGATTTGCAGCAGCCGAACAAAGTGATCTTCCTGGCGTCACGCAATTCGCTGACCTCGCCGTGGGTCGAGGGGGAAGTCGCCCGGTTGCTGAAACGCGAAGAACAGTGGAAGCGTGATGTCGGACAAGACGTGAAATTGCTGTTGCCGTTGACGCTGGATGGATTCCTGTTCGGAGGCGACGCAAAAGGGAAGCACGACAAGGCCGTCGCGGCGCGAGTCGTCGCCGACTTCAACGGCTGGCGGCGCAATGACACGAAGTTCGACGAAGTCATCCCGAAGGTGCTGTCCGCGTTGGGAGCGGAGGCTCGCAAGCCAGAAGCAAAAGCGGAAGGGGGTCGTTCACCGTTCGCTTGGTTCAGCCGCAAAAAAGATGACGACGACGAGTGACCCCCTGGAGTGCTGCGGCTCGACGCAGCCCTCCATTTCAATTGAAAAAACGACGTTGATCGAAAACAAACCGTTAATCAGCCGGTCTCCGAAACGACGGTGTTTGAAACGTTGAGGATCGCTATTTCATTCGAATGGAGGGCTGTGTCGAGCCACAGCACTCCAGGGTTTCAGACAAGACCGGAACCAAGGAGATTGAGACATGACAGCAGTTCGCGAAGTCGCGGAAGCATTGGCGGCTCACATGCCGGAAGTGTTGCGCTGGGCGGGAGCAATCGCTCGGCAGTTGCGGAAATTCAACATCGCGTTGTCGGGGAAGACGTCCGGTAGCGCGGCGACCGATGCGCTGACGCTCGCGGATCTGACCGTGCAGGAGTTGGTCATCTCCGCGCTACGCGATCGTTCGCCGCTGTTCCGGCAATGCCGCATCGAGGCGGAAGAGGAAAACGGTGATATGGGGCGGTTCGCGTCCGATGGCGAGTTGACGATCGCGCTCGATCCAATCGACGGGACCAAGCAGTATCGCGATCACACCGGCGACGGCTACGCGGTCATGCTGCACCTCCGCGACCGGCAGACGCTGCATTACTCATTGGTTTTCGTTCCGGAATCGGGCGAGCACGGCACCTGGTTCGAGGCGATTGGTTCGCGAATCGTCGTCGGCCCGGATGATCCGAGTCGTCCCGCTCGTGCGGTGCTCGATGGCCTGACGCCGATCGTTCCGGCAACCCGGCCACAATCGAAGCAGATTTATCTCATCGGTTTTCAACAGCGCGATCGCGAACGATCCGAAGCCGTCACCGCCGCCGGCCTGCAAGGATTCGCGCCGGACGACATGCCCGGCAGCATCTATCCGTTGCTCGCCACCGGCGAGTTCGGCGGCAGCTTGATTCACTCGCCGAACATCTACGACTTCCCGGTCTCACTGCACATCGCTCGCATTCTGGGAGGCGACGCCGTCTGGACTGATACGGGCGAGTCAGTCCACTTCCGCGAGATGTGGCTGGACGACCGAGCCAACATGCTGCGTCTGCCGCGCATCGTCGCGTGTGCCGTCGATCGTTCGACGTTGAAGACCTTGTGCGACGTGGCACAAGGCTGGAGCCCGAATCGGTATGAGGATTGAGCTTGCCAGCCGTACCGCGACCGTCAGGGAGAGGCCCCGTGGAACTCTCGCGATCGGCCGCTCCCTGACGGTCGCGGTACGGCTACTCGGCCGACTCTTCTTTTCGTAACTCGACCAGAATGCCGCCGAGCTTCAAGAAGCGATGCACTCGCGAGAACCAGAGTTGGCGATTCCACGCGAGGCCCGTCTGAGCACACGCATGTCGCAACTCGTCGCGATTAAACGTGCGGCAGCGCCACATGCGGCCGTTGAGAAAACCGGTGTAGGTGTCTTCGGTCGCCGCGAGCAGCAGACTGCCTCCCGGCTTGAGCACTCGGTGCAGTTCGGCCAAGCCAGGCAGTGGCTCCGGCAGATATTCCAAAACGTAGCCGCAGGTGACGCAGTCAAACGAGTTGTCGGCGAAGGGCAGGTGCGTCATGTCGGCGGCGATGTACCACGGTCGCGTCTCGCCGTGCGATTGCCGTGACTTCATCGACTGACGTGCTCGGCGAAGCATCTGGGGCGAGAGGTCGCACGCGACGATTTGCACTTCCGGATGCGTGTGCTTCAGCAGATGGCCGAGGATTTGTCCGGCTCCGGAACCAACATCCAAGATCGACTGAAAGCGGCCGAGGTCAAAATTCTGCTTCCGCAACATGCGGCCAATCAGCGGCTGATGCAGCGACACGAGACTCGCGAGCATCAACATCGCCCCTGCCGGCCCGTCGTAGAGCCGACGCACCCGGCTGCGATATTGATGCAACGGCACACGTTGGAAGCCTCGAAATTCCACTAGCCGACGGAACGCCCGCTTGTGCAACGCGGGTCGAGTAATTCGAGGTGGCTCAATGGGTGTCATATCAGTGATCGGCGAACCGAATTCGGCAGGTGAAAACTCTAGGCACCGAGCGTTCTACAGCGGCTCCCGGAAATTGTCATCTTCGCGACTGACAACCGACTCATCACGTCGCCGAATCTGGCAGAATCAGCATCGCATCGCCGTAGCTGTAGAAGCGGTATCGCTCGCGAATCGCCGCCGCATACGCCGCCTGAATGTGGGCCAGTCCCGCGATTGTGGAGACGAGCACGAACAGCGTCGAACGGGGCAAATGAAAATTGGTCAGCAACGCATCCACACAACGAAACTCATAGGGTGGCCGGATGAAGATGGAGGTCGCTCCCCGCCACGGCCGCAGTTGGCCGTCCGCCGCCGCAGTTTCGAGCGTGCGGACTGAGGTCGTTCCGACCGCCACGATTCGCCCCCCTCGTTCGCGAGCGTCTTGAATTGTTCGCACGGCCGGTTCGCCGATCTCGCACCATTCCGAGTGCATCGTGTGTCCGCTGAGAGTTGTCGCGGAGATCGGCCGAAACGTCCCCAGCCCAACGTGCAGAGTTACGCGTGCGATGCGGATGCCACGAGCTTCGATGTCCGCCAGCAACGACTCCGTCAGATGCAACCCGGCGGTCGGAGCGGCCACCGATCCGGGATGGCTGGCGTAGGTCGTCTGATACCGCTGCCAGTCCGAATCCGTCGCCACTTTCCGCTGCATGTACGGCGGCAGCGGCATCGTGCCAAACTGCTGGAGCAGCGAGAGTGTGTCGCCAGCCGGTTCTGGGCGCATGAGCCAAACGCCATCCGGTTCGCGGTCGATGAGCGTGAGGTGCAGAGAGTCCGGCACGCTCGGCGGATCATGGCCGAGAGGAATCAACACGACTTGCTCACCCGGCTTCAAATATCCGCGCGTCTGTCCGATCAGCCGCCAATCGCCGTTCTCCGCCTGTCCGAGATACAGCCCTTCCCATTTGCCGCCGGTATTCGCTCGCTGGCCAATTAGCCGAGCCGGTAACACGCGCGTGTCGTTGAGCACAAGGCAATCACCCGGCCGAAGCAGGTCTGCCAGCTCGCGAATCCCGCGATGCTGGATCGCCCCCGTCAGCCGATCGAGCACGAGCAACCGAGAAGCATCCCGCTCGGGCAGCGGTTCTTTGGCGATCAACTCTTCCGGAAGTTCGTAGTCGTACAGAGACACGTCGTCGAACGAACGATCTACGTTTGGTGTGACTGAAGACGATTCGGAAATGGACTCGCTCGACATGCCGTTTTGCTCGTATGGTCTCGGACAGAATCAGGCTTGGTGGTAGAAAAGGACGTTGCATGACGGACGGGATCGTATTGCCTGCGAATGGCTCCGGCGAACGTCCGCCGCCAGTCCGAATCGCGTTCTGCATCACGGATCTCGACGTCGGCGGAGCGGAGCGGATGTTTGTCGAGCTCGTGACGCGATTGGACCGTCGTCGTTGGGAACCGCGAGTCTATTGCTTGTCCGGTCCCGGAGCGTTGGTCGCACGACTGCAAGCTGCGGAGATTCCCGTCACTTGTTTCGGTGCGAAGAGCGTTCGCCACCTGGGAGTTATTCCGCGGCTGGCTGCGGAATTGAAGAAGTTTTCGCCGGCTCTGATCCAGTGCTTCCTGTTTCATGCCAACTTTGTGGGCCGATTGGCGGCCTGGCGGGCCGGAGTGCCTCGCGTAGTCTGTGGGATTCGTGTGGCGGAGCGTCGCAGCCGAGTCCCATTGTGGTTGGATCGGCTGACTCAGGGGTTTGTCGATCACAACGTGTGCGTCAGCCAAGCGGTGGCCGAGTTCTCAATTCGAAATGCGAAACTCAAGGCATCCAAGATCAGCGTGATCCCCAATGCTGTTGATTTCGACCGCTTCGCGAATGCGGTGGCCGTCGATCGCTCCAGTTTGGGATTGTCGGCGGCACCTTTGGTGTTGTTCGTCGGGCGGCTCGATCCGCAGAAGGCTCCATTCATACTGCTGGAGGCGTTCGCTCATCTGCTGGAGCGACATCTCGATTGGCAACTCCTGTTTGTCGGCGACGGTCCGCTGCGGGCTTCGATGGAAGAATGGATCACTCGGCGCGGCCTCGGTCATCGCATCCGAATCGCGGGCTGGAGGCCCGATGTTCCAGAACTTCTCAAGGCGGCCGACCTCTTGGCTCTCCCTTCGTTGTGGGAGGGAATGCCCAACATCGTGTTGGAGGCCATGGCTGCGGGGCTACCGGTAGTGGTGAGTCGCGTTGAAGGGACTGAAGAGCTGATTCGAGACGGAGAGACTGGGCTGCTCGTCACCCCCGGTTCGCCAATCGAGTTGGAACGACTAATTGACACGGTCCTCACCGATCCCGAACTTTATTCGCGACTCAAAAAAGCGGCACAACTGGCTGTTCAGAAGCTGTTTACGTTGGACCGCATGGTGTCCGCCTACGAGCAACTCTATGCCCGTTTGATCACAGAGAGTACTCGCTGACCGCACGACAAATGGCTTCCAAAAAAATCTTTCAAATCGGCAATTGATGACCGCGATTGGACCTGCGTCGATGGCCGTGTGCTGAAGAGCACTCACGCTGGAAATGATGCTTGACGGCTTGCGTCGCGGTCAGGATATTGGGGCCGTGTGGTTGGTTGTGGGGAAAAATGGTGACTAGATGGCCCTCACCGGCACCTACGAGCGAACGGTGGATGACAAGAGCCGGATCGCGGTCCCCAAACAACTTCGCGAAGCATTCAGTTTAAGAAATGGCAACTTAGGAAATGGCAGTGACGAGAACGGCGTGACACACCTTTTCGTCGGACCTGGAGATGACCAATCGCTGGTGGTTTACTCGCCGGCGGATTTCGACAAGTTGGCTCAAAGGATGGACTCCAGTTCCGCCACGCGAGCCGAGGTTCTCAAGTACGAACGGTTCTTTTTTCCACGAGCAGAGAAAGTGGAGTTCGACGGTCAGGGACGAATTCGCCTTCCCGAGCGTTTGGTGGCACATGCCAAACTGCAACGTGAAGCGATGCTGCTGGGAGTGCGAGACCACGCCGAAATCTGGGACAAGGCTCTTTGGACGGAGTTCGAGAAACAGCACTCCGCCCGGTTCGACGAATTTTCCCAGGCCGCATTCGCGAGAGGTTCCCAGCCCAACGGCTGAAAAGATGAAGCGGGTTCTGGCCGACCGACTCACGGAGATAGAGGTTCAACGAGTGACTTCCGCTGGCTAACCGGGCTGCGGAGAAAGGTGATCACGGAAGATCGCCTGTTTTGGAGCGGGAATGCGAGTGCGTCCGCATTCCCCATGAAAACGCCTGGCCGACAGGATGTCGCGACCAGGTGTTTTTGTTTTTGAGGCGTTCGCGATCGCCGTCAGAGCGTCGGCCAATCAAACCAGCCCACGGCGTTTCAGTTCGGCGACCACCGTCTGCACGATGGCGCTCACGTCCTGAGTCTTCAGGTCGCCTCCCGACGTCGGACAGCCGCCGATCGGTTCGTCCGTGAAGCCGTGTTGCGACAGCAGGCATTGCAGCGTCTTGCTCAGTGTGACGAGATCAGTCACTTGCTGATCCGACTGCGGCTGGCGGCCGATGCCCATGTTGAAGCCGCGCAGATCGACGGCCGCACGGAAGCCATTGGGAAACTCCGCCGAATAGATCATCGTGTCGAACAGTGTCACGAGATCGAACTGCACTTTTCTCGCCTCGTCGAGCCGACCGCTGAGCGTCAGGTCGTAGAGCAATCGCGTCACTTCCGGCACGACTCCCGACGACGCATTCGTGCCACCGTCGCAGCCGATGAGCAGCATCGGCATCAACGCCGCGTCCCAGCCGGTCATGAAGGCGAACTCGGGACGGTTCGGGCGGACCGCCTGAATCATGCGGATCATGTGGACGATGTCGCCGGAGCTATCCTTGATCGCGACGACCTTCTCGCATTCGTCGGCGAGGCGTCGCACAGTCGGCACGTCGATCGGACTGGCGAACATCGGGATGTTGTAAAGCGTGACGTCGATCGGCGTGTTTTTGGCGATCTCTTTGAAGTACGCATACACCGACGCGGGGCTGAGCTTGTAGTAGAAGGGGGCCACGATCGCGACCGCTCGGCAGCCGAGTTCGTGGTAGTACTCGCAGGCTTTGATTGTCTCTTTGACGTTGGCCTCGGCCGCGCCGGCCAGGATGGGAACTCGGCCGCGCGTCTGATCGGCGACGATCTCGATGATCCGCCGCCGTTCCTCGACCGTGAACCGAGTGAACTCGCCGGTCGAGCCATTCGGATACAGCCCATGCACACCCTTGGCGATCAGCCAGTCGATGTACCGCCGCAGTTCCGGCTCGTTGATGTCGCCACGGCAATCGAGCGGAACGAGATTCGGCGTAAAAATGCCTTGCAGTCGAGCGGTCATGAGTCGGTCCCCATCTTTGTCCTATCAGCCGGAACGCGCTAGCGTCCGGTTATGTTCTGATCCACGCAAACCGGTCGCTAGCGCGATCCGGCTGATTTGCACTATCCGAATGATTGATCGGCAGCAAAGTAGTGCAAAGGCCAACGAGCCACTGGCACAAGGCCGGTGGGGTTTGTGAGAACGTGGCAATCACGCACGACGCTCAAACGCGGCGAGCTTTGCCTGAGCGGAATCATCGATCCGACCCGAAAACTCAACCAACTGCTGGCCAAGTCACTCGGAAGGTCGTCCCCTTCTCGGCGGACGATTCGCAGTCGATCCGGCCGGCGTGTCGTTCGACGATCCTCCAGCATTTGCACAGGCCGAAGCCCAGTCCGCGTCCCGCTTGGCGGCCGGAGAAGAACGGATCGAAGAGATGTTCGCGTTCGGTGGCCGACAGCCCGGTTCCGTGATCATGCACCACGAGCACCGCCCAGCGTCGCGAATCGGCTTCGCTGTTTGAGCACTCAATTTCGATCGAACCGCCGACCACGGACGCATTCACGCTGTTGAGCAGCAGATTGCTGATGACGACTCGCAATTGCACCGGATCGGCCTGAATCGGCACTGAAAGCTCGCCCTGCCGAACAATGCTCAGCGACTTCGCCCGTAGAGTTTCGCCGAGCTTGAGCAGGACATCGTCCACAACGCTCGCGAGATTCAGCGTCTGCGGCTCCGGCCTCGGCGGGCGAGCAAAGACCATCAAGTCGCCGATCATGTCACGAATGCGCAGCGCCTGAGCCCCAATGGTCAGCAGGGCTTGCCGCCGTTCGGGGTTGCTCTCGCCTTTCAGCAGCAACTCCGCTCGGCCAACGATCGTGGCGACGGGATTGTTGATTTCGTGGCCGGCACCGGCCGCGAATTCGGCGAGGGCTTCGAGCTTCGCTCGCAGAAAGGCGTCCGAGGTTGAGATGTCGGAGGGATCGGACACGGCGTCTCACCTCGAAAAATCCAAAGCGGGGCTGACACCCCGCACTCCAAAAAAGAAAACCCGGCCTCGAAACCGAGGCCGGGTTTGTAATCTCTGATTTCAAATTTCAAATCTCAAACTTGAAATCTATTTCACCGCCACCGGCTCGACATCCAGCAGCATGCAGATGCGTTCGATGAGGTTTTCCACCTCGAACGGTTTCTGCATGAACTCGTTCGCGCCGTTGGCTTTCAAGTCTTCGATCTTGTCCTGCTCGACCATGCCGCTGATGCAGATGATCTTCACGTCGTCGAGCGTGGTGTCGCTACGAACTCGCTGGCAGACTTCCTTGCCGTTGATGTCAGGGAGCATGACGTCCAGCACGATCACGTCCGGGTGATATTCGCGGACCATCATGCCGGCGTCGAAGCCGTTGTTGGCCACGCGAATCTCGAAGCGGCCGTCCGCTTCGAGCGCGTCGCGGATCAGTTCCACGAGTTCCTCGTCGTCATCGACGATTAGTGCCTTGCGGCGACCGCTTTCGAGGGCATCGGTGGGGATGCCGTTCTCTTTCATAAAGCGATACAGGATGTCGCGCGGGATGCGGCGGAACCGCGAACCGGGGACGCGAAATCCTCGCAACTGGCCGGAGTCGAAGCAGCGAATGATCGTCTGCTGACTCACTTTGCAAATTTTGGCGGCTTCGCCGGTGGTAAACACGGTTTTCATCAGGCATCCATCCTTTTGACTGGCCGATCCGCCTGATGTCTCAGTCCTCTGAGAGCCGGTCGGATGCGGTGAGACTTCCTTGTCCTTCGCAGTGCTGACGATGGCGAACGTTGCTGGCAAACTTTCGCGAGCTTAACTGTCTTATCGGTTATCTGGGTCGTTCGCATTGAGCCAAGCTACCAGCTTTAGCACGGCGGCGATTGTTGACTATTCTTTGAAATCGTGTCAACAGGCGTTTTCCGACTCAGAACCCCCGGTGTGAGGAAGCCACAAAGTCGCTCAACCCAACGCACTTTGTCGAGTCCAGCAATCCCTGCCGCAGAGGTTCCGCAAACTAACCCGACGCGCAAGCGAGGCCGAACGCTTCACAAAGACATCCGTAATTCGAGTTCATTGAAGCGCTCGCCCTCGCTTGCGCGTCGGGTTAGTGTGGCCTCGGCGAGCTACGTCGCCATCCGCGTCGGCTCGGTGAGATACAGCATCAACACCGCGAGATCGGCCGGAGTGATGCCGCTGATCCGACTCGCTTGCCCGACGTGACGCGGGCGGACGCGAGTGAATTTCTCTTTCGCTTCAGCGCGGAGTTGTGGGCAGGCGTGGAAGTCGAAGGCGTCTGGGATGCGGACGGTGTCGACTTGCTCCTGACGTTCGATGGTCGCCGTTTGACGCCGGATGTAACCAGCGTACTTGGCCTCAATCGAAATTTGCTTCGCGGCGAGCGTCGGCAAATTCAATGACCGTGCTTCTTCGCTGAACTCGCAGACGTCGCCCCATTCGGTCAATGGGCGGCGCAACCATTCTTCGAGACTGTGTCCTTGATGGAACTTCTTGACGGCCAACTCGGAAGCCACCGCAATCGCCGCTTCGTGAGCTTCCCAACGGCGAACCCGTTCGCCCGACGCCAGTCCGACGCGAGCACCGATCGGTGTGAGTCGCCGATCGGCGTTGTCGTGCCGCAGGAGCAAGCGGTATTCGGCTCGCGAAGTAAACATGCGGTAAGGCTCATCGACCCCCTTCGTGACGAGATCGTCGATCATCACGCCCAGATACGCTTGGCTGCGGTCGAGAATCAGAGGCGGCTGGTTAGCAATCTTCAACGCCGCATTGGCCCCAGCGAGCAACCCCTGCCCGGCCGCCTCTTCATAGCCGGTCGTCCCGTTGATCTGACCGGCAAAATACAGCCCCTCAACTCGCTTCGTTTCGAGCGTCGCATGCAACTGCGTCGGCGGAGCGAAGTCGTACTCGACCGCGTAGCCGTACCGCATGATCTCGGCCCGCTCGAGGCCGGGGATCAGATGCACCAACTCCTCCTGCACGTCGCGCGGCAGGCTGGTCGAGATGCCGTTGCAGTAGTACTCGCAGGTCTGACGGCCTTCCGGCTCCAGAAAGATATGGTGAGCAGTCTTATCTGCGAACCGCACGACCTTGTCTTCGATGCTCGGACAGTACCGCGGCCCGGTCGATTGAATCTGGCCCGAATACATCGGTGCCCGATGCAAGTTGGCTCGGATGAGATCGTGAACTCGCTCGTTCGTCTCGGTCAGATGACAAGACATCTGCGGCTGAGTGATCGCCTCGGTCAGAAACGAAAACGGCTGCGGTTCGGCGTCCCCTGGTTGCTCCTGTGTGGCGGAGAAATCAATCGTGCGTCCGTTGATCCGGCACGGTGTGCCGGTCTTGAATCGCCGCAGCTCAAAGCCGAGTTCGTTCAGAGTGTGTGACAACCCGGTCGTTGTCCCCTCCCCTGCCCTGCCGCCGGAGGCTTTGGCTTCGCCGGTGTGCATGATCGCTTGCAGGAAAGTGCCAGTCGTGATGACGACGGCCTTCGCGCGGTAGATCGCTCCCCCTTTGACGCGGACGGCTTGAACGTGGTTGAGATAACGGCCATCGGCCATCGGCTCACGGCCATCGGCCGAACATTCCAGGCCCTCGACCACCTCTTGCCGCAGCGTCAGATTCTCTTGCTGCTCGACGCGCCACTTCATCGCGAACTGGTACGCCTTCTTGTCGGCCTGAGCCCGCGGGCTGTGCATCGCCGGGCCTTTGGTCTGATTGAGCATCCGAAACTGGATGCCGGTCTCGTCGATGACTCGCCCCATCTCGCCGCCGAGGGCGTCGATCTCGCGAACGATCTGCCCTTTCGCGACGCCCCCGATCGCCGGATTGCAGCTCATTGCGGCGACCATGTCGCAGCTCATCGTCAGCAACGCCGTCTTCGCCCCCAGCCGAGCCGACGCCAACGCCGCTTCGCAACCGGCATGTCCGGCTCCGATCACCACCACATCAAAATCGTAGATCACATCGCTCATCGGTTCGTCGCTGCTTCCTTCCAGAGAATTAAGTGCGTCTATCAAAATGAAATCTCAGTCGCAGGAGCGACTGAGCTACGTAGGCGAGTCGCTCCCGCGACTCGCATTCGGACACACAAGTTCGGGTCATACTATTAGACGCTCTAAGTCTGCGGTTCGTCGGGTGGTCCGAAGCGGCGCATGATCGCTTTTTCGATCGGGTTGCCGATCCACAGCACCATCATTGCCAAGACGAACCCGATCGTCGCGACCCGCCATTGACCGAGCCCGCAACTCGTCCCCAGTCCCGCCGAGATCCAGATCGAGGCAGCCGTCGTCAGGCCATGAACTTCCTCGGACCTCGTACCTCGCAAGATCACGCCACCGCCGAGAAACCCGATCCCGCCGATGATCCCTTGCACGACTCGCGTGGTGGCTTCGACCGGCTTGGTCCCTTCTTCCGCGACGGCGGCAATGGTGCAGACCGTCACGAGACAAGCTCCCAGCGAAACCAACGCGAGCACTCGCAGTCCGGCCGGCTTCTTGTGGATGTCCCGGTCGATTCCGAGAATCGCACCGATCACAGTCGCGACGATCAGCCGCAGCATGATTTCTCGGAGATCGTCGGAGTTGAGAGGATTCATCAAAGTCTCGGAAGAAGGTAAGAAGACGAAGGTAAAAAATTGTTGGGTAAAAAATGAAACAGTAAAGGTCGCCAGATCGTTGGTCGTTGCCCGGCAAGTTTCTCGCTCATCTCCTCCGATTTTTTACCCAACCATTTTTTACCTTCTTCCGAGTAGCCTCGCTTCGAGACGACTCTGGTAAACCGTCCGACGTTGGACGCAGCGGGATCATATCGGCATGAGCGGTCTCAACCAGTTCGCGGCGTACTTGTTCTCCAGCGGAGATGCGTTCTTCGTCGGAGCGGTGTTGATCGCTCTGGGCCGAGCGACCACCTGGCACTTTCGGAGACATCGGGCCGCGAAGTGGTTGCGACTTACAACCATCGTGGGACTGATCTTCATCGTGTTGTCGATGACGCCGCTCCCGTGGTGGCTGTACGGCCTCTGCCTGATTCCACCGCTCGTCAGTTTGAACGTGCCGTTCCGAGCCGACGACAAAGCTCGTTGGCCCCGAATCGTCCGCCGATCACAGCCAATCGTCGAACTCCTGTTGCTCGCCAGCGTCACCGCCGAGCTAATCGAGCGGCACCGCCTGCACGTTCCACCGCTGGCAACCATTCCGGCCGAGGTGCATGTCATCGGCGATTCTCTGAGTGCCGGCATCGCTAGCGAACAAGATCACCTCTGGCCGAATTTGCTCGCGAACGAATGGCACGTCCCGGTGCGAAATCACGCACAAGCCGGATCCACCACCGCGTCCGCATTTCGACAAGCCGAAGAGATCGAATGCGACGACTGCCTAGTGCTGATCGAGATCGGCGGCAACGACCTGCTCAGCGGCAAAGACTCATGGCAGATCGAAGCAGACTTGGATCGGCTGTTGGTTCGACTCAACGCGCCACATCGGATGCTGGTGATGTTTGAGTTGCCCGTGCCACCCATTCCCGGCGGTTACGAATTCGCTCGCCTGCAACGCCGTCTGGCTCACCGCCACGCCGTGCGCCTGATCCCGCGCCGTGAGTTCGCCAAAGTGCTGCTCGCTCCCGGTGCCACGACCGACGGCTTGCACCTTTCTCTCGGCGGTCACCGCGCTGTCGCCGACTTGCTTCTGCGGACGATGAGCCAGTCACACAAGTAGTCCGCAGAGACTAAGCGTGAGCGTGTAGCTCGGCCAGTTCGGATCGGCCGGTGTAAGCGTCGATCTGTTCTTGAAACCGTTCCAGCTCGTCTTGAGGCCCTTCGGCCAAGAGTGCGAACTGGCGCGGATTGATCGGATAAACGTCGCGTCGCAGCGCCGCCAATGCTCGGGACATTCGCTCCATCTGCTCCAGCGCCTGACCGAGTTCCGCGTCGTTGGTAATCATGGCAGTACCTTCAGGATTCCTTTGCGACGATCCGTCTCGCCTCGAATTTGTTGGAAGAACTCGACGTATTCGACAAGCTCCGGCGAATTCCCGCGAGCCACCAAGACATCGAAAGCATACCGTTTGAGGACTCGTCGCCGCGAGAGGACGTTGTACTCGAAGGGACGCAAGTCGGCTGCGAAATCATGGTCCGCCGGAAGAATCAGCACCAAGTCAATGTCGTTCGGCGCGACTTTATTGGTGACGAAGCTGCCATCGACGACAAGTCCAGCCACCATCCCCGTCGAGCGAAGTTCTTGGAGGTATTGCTCAAGCTTGGCGAATAAAACTGACCGCTGATCCGATCGCTGATCGCCACCGAATCGTTGCTGGACTTCATCAAGCGAGCACTCGTGGACTCCCTCCGGCAGAAATCCGTCGTCATCGAGTTTGGGAATCGCCATTGGTTCTCGTTCCTGCCAAGTCCGCGTGATGTGCGATCAACCGAGCCAAGCGCAACAAGTCGCTGTCGAGAATCATGGACGCCAGTCTGTGTTGAGCCGAAACGCCGAGGCCAAATGCGGCGGGCAGCAGTCATACAACCGACGATGCCAATGGGAGGAGACCTGCACCAACTCATGAGCGTCATCAATGGTGTTTCGCACCACGATGGCCAGGCAGACTTCATCGGCGATTTCCGGGGCTTCATCCACCTCGACCTCCAGCCGAGCGTCCGGAAAGACCGACTGCGTCATCTCCAGCACTTTGGGAAGGAATCCGGTGACACCCAACTTCGCGGCGAGTTGCACGACCTCGGCAGACAGTTCGATTTCCGTGGGGACCTGTGACGTTTGCATGATGATCTCCTTCAAAACATTTCTGGAGGGAGATCACACATTGCCGAGCACAGACAGAGGACTTTCAAATCGCTCCCACCGGCAGTTCGATGTACCGCTCGCGCGACATCTCGGCCCCGTAAGCGATGCACGCCAGGACGTCCGCTGTCTCCAGACCGGGATAGTCTTCGAGGATCGCCTCCACGGTTTCGCCGCTCACCAGCAGGTCGAGAATCAGCGACACCCACAGGCGATGGCCACGAATGCACGGCTTGCCGAAGCAAATGTTCGGATCAATCGAAATGCGACTCAGCAGTTCTTCTCGATTCACGGCAGCACCTCCCCAAAATGTTTGACGACACCAACACTGTAGCGACCTTCTTCGAGGAGGCAAAAGCGACGTTGTGGCCGGTTCTCGCCCCCACCCTGACGCTCGACACCGTGCTGTCTCGCACGGATGTGATCGACGTGGAAGGTGGACTCGATGGCGTGCTGAGGCAGATGGCAATACTCACAGCGACCTGCGGCTCGTTCACGCACCAGTTTTCGCAGAGCCGCATCCCTCGTCTCGTGTCACCGTCCGCTCCGAGCCATCGCCGAGCGGGCCTTCGCTTTCAGAATGCCGAGGAAGTCCAGACCCTCAACGATGTCGGCGTATTCAGCACGCTCATCGGGGGTCAGCAACCCTTCGTTAGCCTTACCAGCCAACTCGTCGATGCGAGCTTGCGTCGTCGGATTCAGACGCAATTCCGTCAGCCGCTTCGCGACGTCAGGCAGTCAGCCACCAGGTCCAGGATTTCGTCAATGACGGTGCTCATGGGTGAAGTTGAGATGCCCGCTGATTCCATGAATGAAAGTCCGATCTTCACAGGTTGCTGCCGAAGTCCTCAATGCCGACGATGGTGACAGCCACTTCGTCATCAACTTGGTTGAGGCGGCGAGCCAATCGTGTCGTCGAACTCTCCTCCGCTGGCTCGACCGATCCCGACGGAGACTCGCTGCAACCGCGCTGGTGGTTCTATCCCGAAGCGTCCGCGTACCGCAGCCCCGTGGAAATCACAGGTGCCGACACTCAACAAGCGCGAGTGACCATCTCCGCCGACACCGCCAATCAAACGCTGCACATGATTCTGGAACTTCAAGACAGCGGCACACCGCCACTCACCCGCTACCGCCGCGCGGTCATTCGTTTGGAGCAGAGGTAACAACCAAGGAGTTGTGTGCTGTTGTGGCCGGTCTCCTAACTGAGCTACCGCATTCGACGGAAGTGGTGCCCGATTAAGCCAAAGCGAAAAAACCATCTAAAGACGCGGTCAACTTCTGAAGGTCCGGGAACTTACCCACGAGCTCAAGATAGACGCAGTTATAGTCCAGCCGATTCACCGTGCGATTGATACTTTTTTGATTCTTGCCGTACGCCTTTCGTTCGAGCTGATAAATAGTATTCAGATCCTTATGTGGGCAGGCACGAGCCTGCATGTCGTCCACGGCCAGCGCGCATAGCTGGGTAGTGTGGGCGAGCTGGCGCGATTGCTGTTTGTATGGTATTCCTCTCCTGGAATTCGTCTGCGTGAGTTTGCTGGTCGTGTGACTGCGGACCGGAGCGCAGGAAACCAGACCAGGAGGTGTC
>CAMDDX010000082.1 GCA_945893075.1 Planctomyces sp. SH-PL62
TATGTAGTTGCCGATGAAGCAGTCCTCTGACATCCTCTAAGAATTTGGACCAAACGATGGACAAATCCGCTTTGCTGAGTCGTAGAACTTTTCTGCACGGCACCGGTGTGGCTCTGGCGTTGCCGTGGTTTGAATCGTTTGCTGTCGGCAGCCCAACCAAGGACGAGACTCCGAAACGGTTTGTCAGCGTCTATCACCCGGATGGTGTTGGATTGCCGCTCAAGTCCGATCCGGCGTGGGAAGACTGGAGTTGGTTTCCACGGGGAGGCGAAACGGATTTCAAATTGACCAAAGTGCTGGATGTGCTGGAGCCGCTGCGGAGCGACATCACGATCTATTCCGGGCTGTCACATCCTGCCGCAAGACGGGTTCACGGCCATTCCAATGCCGATCAGTATTTGACGGGCGCGCCGATCGGTGGTGAGGGCCCGTATCGGAATACGATTTCGCTGGATCAGGTGTATGCCGAGCACGCCGGCGACTTCACTCGACACTCGTCGCTGGTCCTGTCAACCAATGGCGGCGTTGGCGGCCCTCGTGGCGCTCAGACTCAGTCCTTCAATCGAGAAGGACGGCCGATTCCGGCGATGAACAAGCCCAAGCAAATCTTCGACATGCTGTTCGTGACGAGCGGCAAAGACGCGGCCGAAAGACTCGCGCGAAGCAAGAGTGCCCTCGATCTCCTGATTGACAACACACGCTCGCTGAGCCGCCAACTCTCCAAACGCGATCAAGAGACGCTCAAGCAATATCTTGACGCCGTGCGCGACACCGAGCTGAAGCTCGCGAAGGCCCAAAAGTGGATCGATACGCCGATTCCCCAGGTCGATACCAAAAACCTGCATCTGGATGCCGAGCCCAAAGAAGCCCGACTCTATTTCCAGACGATGTATGAACTGATCTACCTCGCCTTCCTGAGCGATTCGTCTCGCGTCGCGACATTCCAATTGGGACGAGAAAACGGCGAAGGTCCACACGATCTGCTGTCACAAGCCGTTGGTCTTGGTGGTGCTCATGGCCTGACTCATGAAGTCAAGAAGCCCGACGGTTGGAAGAACCTTGGCACCTACAATCGCTATCAGGCCGAAGAATTCGGTCGCTTCGCACAGAGACTGAAGGACACTCCAGAGCCGACCGGCAAAGGCAACATGCTGGACAACACGTTGGCAATGCACGGTTCTGCTTCCAGCAGTTTTCACCTCTCACGCAACTATCCAATCATTTCGGCCGGCGGCAAGAACCTCGGCTTCACCAACGGCCGGTATCTCAAGTTCGGCAAAGGGAACGAAGACAATCAGGCCGGCGCAGGAATCGATACCGATGCCGGATGGCAAGGCAAGCTGGAAGTGGAAGAACTCCCGCTGGCAAAGCTGTTCGTCACCATTCTGCAAAGACTTGGCGTCGAGACTGATTCGTTCGGTGGGTACACCGGTTCGTTGAGCCGGGTTTAAGAATTCGAGAATGCTTAAACGCGCAAGTTCTGTTCGGAGTGCGCTGCTGCTCTGAAACCTGTAGACCCCATGACCAGAGAGAGGTTGTCGTGAGATTGCCCCTGACTTTGAATGATTCGCAACGGCTCAGGAAACTCGCTGTGGTGGCGGTCCTTGGCGTCACCTTCGCCGGCTTCTGGTCGTTTTTGAAAACTGTTGTTGCGGCTGACGTGCCCGAAAAGGGGGCGTTGCCTGCCGACAATCCATTTGCCGCTCCCAGTCCCCTGCTGCTGCACGCTCCGGCCTTCGACAAGATCCGTGTTGATCACTTTCTGCCGACGTTCACGTTTGGGATGAAGCAGCAGTTGGCCGAAATGAATGTGATCGCCAGCCAGACGGAAGCGGCCACGTTCGAGAACTCGATCGCGGCCATGGAACGGTCCGGAGCACTGCTGACCCGCGTTGACAATGTCTTTTCTAATCTGACTTCCGCTGAGAAAAACGAGCCTCTGCAGAGAATCGAAACCGAACTCGCTCCCCTGAAGGCGGCCCATTCGGACAACATTCTGCTGAACCGCAAGCTGTTTCAGCGTGTCGAGACTCTCTGGCAGAAGAAAGAGTCTCTGGCGCTCACCGGCGAACAGGCGGAAGTGCTGAAGCAGCGTTATGAAAGTTTCTTGCGGGCGGGGGCCAGACTCAGTGACCGGGACCAGGGGCGAATTCGATCACTGAACGAGCAGTTGTCAAAGCTCGAAACAAAGTTTGAAGAGAATCTGCTGGCGATCGCCAAAGAGCGGGCGGTTGTCGTCGACACGGCGAAGGAACTTGACGGCCTGTCGGCGGACGAAATCGCCGCGGCGGCGGCAGGGGCCAAGGCGCGTGGCCTGGACGGGAAGTATCTGATCCAGATTTCGAACACCACGCGTGTGCCGGTTCTCATATCGCTGAACAATCGGGCCTTGCGTCAGCGTGTGTGGGAAGCTTCTGCTTATCGAGGCTTGGGACGTGATGGCGGAATCGATAATCGCGGACTGGTGCTGGAAATTGCCCAGTTGCGCGCCGAGCGAGCGAAAGTCCTGGGCTATGAAAACCATGCGGCCTATAAGCTGCAGAATCAAATGGCGAAGACTCCCGCCGCCGCCCGCAAGATGCTGACGGACCTCGTTCCCGGAGTCGTTGAACGAGTCAAGCAGGAAGCTCACGCCCTGGAGGCCATGATCAAGGAGTGCCGCGAGAGCCACGAATTGGCCCCTTGGGATTGGGAGTATTACGCCGAGAAAGTCCGCAAAGCTCGCTTTGACATTGATGAGGCCGCCGTCCGACCCTACTTCGAGCTGGATTCGGTCCTGAAGAATGGCGTGTTCTTTACGATGAACAAGCTCTACGGAATCTCGTTTCGCGAACGAAAAGACCTGCCGGTCTACCACGCGGACGTGCGGGTGTTTGACGTCTTTGATCGAGACGGAACTCAGCTTGGACTGTTCTATGCAGACTACTTCAAACGCGATACCAAGCGGGGAGGAGCCTGGATGAGCTCCTTCGTGGACCAGTCCAGGTTACTGCATGAAAAGCCGGTGATCGTGAACTGCCTCAACATTCCCCGTCCCGCCGCTGGGGAACCGGCACTCATCAGCTTTGATAATGTGACGACCCTGTTTCATGAAATGGGTCACGCGCTTCACGGCCTGTTTTCCGATGTGACATATCCCACCGTTGCGGGGACCGCGACACCACGTGATTTCGTGGAGTTTCCGTCCACGTTCGAGGAAGACTGGGCGATTCAGCCGGAAGTCCTCGCCAACTATGCACGGCACTACCAGACTGGGGAACAGATCCCCAAAGCCCTGCTCGACAAGGCCATCAGTGCCAAGAAATTCAACAAGGGATTCGAAACACTCGAGTATCTGGCGGCGGCGCTGCTGGATCTCGAATGGCATTCACTGACCAGCGAACAGATCCCTGCCCACGTCGAGGCGTTTGAAGAGGAATCGCTCAGGAAAGTTGGTGCCAGTCATTCTGCCGTCCCTCCCCGCTATCGGACCGCTTACTTTGCCCACATCTGGTCCGGAGGCTACTCATCGAGCTACTACGCTTATCTCTGGAGTGAAACGCTGGCGGCAGACGCTTTTGCCCACATGCTCGCGCAGGGGGGCTGCACTCCAGAAAACGGCAACTTATTCCGCAAGGAAATCCTGAGCCGTGGTTCCAGCCGTGATCCGATGGTCTCCTACAAAGCTTTTCGCGGAATCGAGCCGACGGTGGATGCACTGCTGATTAGGCGCGGATTGAAGTGACTTCGGTCGGCCTGTCCGATAGATGTGTTCACGGCCGCCACCATTCGCTGTTTTAGCTTCGCAACCAATTGCTCATTTCACTGAGGGTTTCCTTCGTCGGGTAGTAGGTATTCGGATCACCGCCGAGCGACAGCGTGACGAAGCCCCGCCTCGCCAGTTGCCAAGCGAAGTCGCGCAACGGCGACTTGCCCATAGCAATCCCGGTCTTGGCCTCGTAGTAAACGACCACGACGGCGGGGAACGGTCCCTGACCGTCGGGCCGCAGCAGATAGGCGTCATCGACCAAGCGGCCGGGTGCAGTTTCGATTCGAATGCGGTGCTGCGTGACGTTCTCGCGACGTTCCTGCTCCAGGTAGCTCTCCGGCCTCGACGGCGCAAGTCACCGAGTATCCCAATCGCGATTCGGCTTCTTCCACAGAATCCGAGCGGCATAGATGCTGTTGTTGGAACCGTACTCGTTACCGGGCATGAGAATTCCCTTCGGCCCTTGCATCCACTCAGCCGTCGTCACCCAAGTCTCGTTCGCGTTCACTTCGGTCACACCAAAGGCATTGCCCAAGCCCGCGCCGCGCTCGGGAATCAGAATCTGCTCGGTGCTGCGGATCACTTGGAGCGTCGCGGTATCGACCTGGGCGATAAACAGCGGCGCACGATGGCGGAAGACATGGTCGTTGTTCGCCCCTTTGCGAGTGTAGCTGAGCAACACACCGTCACTGTGCGTGACCCAATGTTGCTGTGTGTTCGTGCTGCCGAGATCGCTGCCGTCGTCGAATCGCCACCGTTTGACAGGCCCGAAATGGAGACCGTCGTCCGACACAGCCACATACGCCGTGCGATCGTTGCGCATGGTTAGTAAATATCGGCCGCGATAACGCGTCAGCGACGGCTCGAAGACACCGGTCTGTCGACTGCCGGGGAGCTTGTATTCGACGCCGGGCTCGGTGGGACGGCTCAGTTCGTCACCATGTTCGATGTACTTGAGCGTGCGACCGTCGAACGAACAGCGCATGACCGCCGTGTGGTAAGGACTCTCGCCCGCAGTCTTGAAATGAAACGGCAATAGAATCTCGCCATTGGGCAGCTCGACGCGCTGACTCGCGCCAACGGTCGCATAGAAGAACTTGGGATCGTCAGGCATGACGATCGTGTCCCAAGCCGTCCAAGTGCGTTGCTGTGGGTCGTAGACCGAGTAAGCGGTGCGCGACGACGCCTCGTTCTGACTAATCTTCACCTCCGCGCCGGCCGCGTTGCGTTTGTAGCGAACCGTCGCTCCCGTACTGAGCAGCTTGCCGGTCACGGCGTGCCACTTGGGCACCATATCGCCGGCGACGATCTCGATGTCGTTTGGTTCTTGGCGTCTCCCCAACGTCTTCGGATGTTCGAGCGGCGGCAGCCAAGTCTTGCCCAAGTCGTCGGAGCGAACTTCATTGACCGCAAAGAAAATGTCGCTGCCACTGAGCAGCAGCTTCTGCATTGTGAAAATGATGCTCGGCTTGGAGCCATGAACCACGCCCGCGCGAGGCGCGACCCAACATGTTTTGCCGTCGAAACCCGACATGACCGTATCGAGCTTGATCGTGTAATCGACAGGGTCTGCAGCGCGCGAAGTCGGCAGGCCAGCGGCTGGGAGCATGGAACAGACGAGGCCGGTAATCCAAAGGGTGAAACCGCCTCTGCCTCGTGCTGGGATGCTGCGCATCATCGCAATCTCCGAAAAGATCCTGTTCGGCACACTACCATTGCGCCGTCACAAATTCATCCGTCATGCGCATCACCGACTGGCGGCCCCTATCGGATTCCACCGCCGAGCACACGATCGTGCGAGCCACGCCTCGAAGGCCGAGTTACTTGCCTCTGAGGCAGCTACGCCGCTTTTCTCTCAAACGACTTAACGAGACCACCGACATACGACCGCACTTCGATCTTCTTCCGCGAAAGATTGCGGACTGCTCTTGGTGCTCTCTTGCGGAGAGGCGGCAGGTGGCCACGCTCCATGTGACTGCGTCGGGTGTTGTAATACTGGACCCATTCCGCCACGACATAGTCCAAGTGTCGTTTGCCAAACAAAATGAATTTGAACAAACACTCATATTTTAGGGTCTGCCCGAATCTTTCGACCCTGCCGTTCAAATTGGGCGAGGCAATGGGAAGCACGTTTGTTCGCACGTCTTTGGCTTTCAGCGCCGCCGTGAAATCTTTGGTGAACTTGGTGTCGCGATCGTGCATCACGATTGACGGCTTGTGCTCACGAGTCATGGTTTGATCAAGGAACTCTTTTGTCTGCTCGACCACCCACGCGGAGTTCGGATGCTCGGTGGACGATGACACGATGACTTCGCGACTGCTCAAGCACAGAAACGCCAGCAGGGCTAGCCGCGGTTTGTGTCATCCGAACCGGGACTAGCGCCCCGCGGCTCATGGCAGACTGTTTCACTTCAGGAAGTCATTCCGGCCTGGTTCCTCAGGCCTTCTTCTTTCTCTTTTTCGGTGTGACGCCGCCGCTCAGATCCTGCTTGGCTAAGTTGTCGAGCGCGGCTTGCAACTTGGTTCGTGCCGCTTTGGCTTCGGCGGAATCTGAATCGGTGGGGACAGAGGTTTCACGGAATGGAGCCTCCTGCATATCGAAGAGTTCTCCGTTGCCGGTCAACTTCCAGCGGTCGCTACGGACGTAACGCTTGTCGCCGAGATGCACGTAGGCCCATTCGCGCGGCTGGCCCGGCTTGCCGAGCAACTGCGGGGCGAAGCTGCGGCCGTCGATCGGGCGCGTGGCGGGAACTTTTGCTCCGGCGATCTCGGCGAACGTCGGCAGGAAGTCGCTGAAGTCCACCAAGTCTTTGACCACGACGCCCGACGGAGTAACTCCGCGCCAGTTGGCGATCAGTGGGACTCGGCTGCCCCCTTCGAGCATCGTGTGCTTGTGCCCTTCGATCTCCTGGCCGTTGATCGTGCCGACTGGCACGCTGCCGTTGTCGCCGGTGAAGACGATCAGCGTGTTGTCGCGCAGCTTCAGTGCGTCCAGTTCGGCAACGAGTTTGCCGATCTGCTTATCGAGATACTCGATGTTGTCGGCATACACCGAGTCTCGGCCGACGTTGTCCGCGTTCTTCTTCCTCTTGAGCTTCCCGACGTTCTTGGTCTTGCTGTCCGGAGTGGGCAGGATCGGGCCGTGAATCAGCGGCGTCGGGTAATAGACGAAGAACGGCTCCGCCTTGTGCCGCCAGACGAAGTCGATGACGAACTCGTTGAGCATGTCCGGTCCGTACTTGCCATCGGCGTCTTTCAGCATCTTGCCGTTGAGGTTGTAGTCAGGATACCAATAGCGATCGGGTTTCGCTTTGCTCTCGCCGTCGGCTTTTTTGATTTTCTTTCTCGGCTTGGCGTCTCCATCGTCGTCGGGCTGACCGGCTCCCCAGATGAGGAACTCGTCGAAGCCCCATTTCGCGCCGTCGGCTTTGCTGCTGAAGTAACTCAACTGTCGCCACTTGCCAGCAACAGCCGTGACGTAGCCGGCTTGCTTCAGCAACAGCGCGACGCATCCGTCTTTATCGGGCGTGGCCTGTGCTCCATGCCCGTTGTCGATGACACCGGTGCGGAACGCATAACGGCCGGTCATCAGCAACGCTCGCGAGGGAGCACACAGCGGCGCGGCGAAACAGTTCTCGAACCGCGTGCCGCTGGCGGCCAGCGCGTCGAGATGCGGCGTCTTGTAGGCCCCGCCGTAGCAGCCAATCGCCGGAATCCCCAGGTCATCGGCCAGAATGAAAATGATGTTTGGCGGACGTTGCGGATCAGCCGCCGCTGCGGGAATCACCGACGACATCATCACAACCAACACGAGCCACCAGCATCGGCGAACATTCATGACGACGACCTCCGGGAGTTCATAGAGTTTCCGTATTTTTCGCCCTTCATTTTCCGCCAGCCGCCTGACCTCGTTCGGAGAAGCTGGCGAAAAATGAAGGGCGACAAATGAGGCTTCTCACAGCGTGTCAATGAGCCGTTCAAAACCCAGAAGAACCAAACCTATCGGCCTGAATGATGGACCACAACGGCCGCCACATCGAAATCATTCGCCTCTTGTTTCCAGAATGGCACCGCAGCGCCGGAAGTGTTTTTCTTGCTGGCTGTCGTAAAGCGCGTCGCGAAGATCGACCAGATAGAAGTCGGTGTGATCGATGATTGCTCCGCGCATGTCCGCTCCGCGCAGATTGGCTTTGCGAATCTCTTCGGGAGACTTGAAGTCCTGCTCGTTGTAGTCGTCGGTATAAAAGCCCGTGCGCGAGCCGAGCATGGGAATGTTCGATCCGACCAATCCACTGCGCGTCGAACCCATGTGGAAGGACACGTTGCTCAGGTCCGCATCGCGAAGATCAGCGAATTCCCAGTCGATCTCGGCCAGGCCAGCTTCGCGAAGGTCGGCTCCGGAGAAGTTCGCGTTGGGCATGGCGGAACCGGTCAGATACGCTTTGGACAGATCGGCTTTGGAAAAGTTTACGGCGGGAAGTTCCATGCCTTCCAGATTGCAACCGTGAAGGTTGGCATTCACGAAGCGAGCCTCCGCAAAACAGGCGGCAGTCAGGTCCAGGCCCGATAGGTCCGCAAGTTCAAAGTCCGCTCCGCTGAAATCCGCTCCGTCGATCACCGAGTTGTTGAGGTCAGACTCTTTCAAGCACGCACGACGAAGAATCGCTTCGCTGAAATTCGCGCTCTTCAAATTCGACTGTGTGAGTTGCGCTTCGGTCAGATCGGCAAACGACAGGTTGGCTCGTTCCAGCGTAACTTTGCGACCGCAAACCGAGGTCATGTTGGCACCCACAAAGCTCGCGGTGTATCCGTCAAATCGAGACATCTTCGCGCGGGTCAAATTGGCATCGTTAAAAATGGCTCGCCACGCGATCGTCCGGCTGAGCTTTGCTTCAGCAAGGTTCGCATTGGAAAAGACAGCGGCTTCGAGACCACAGTCCGAAAGATCAATCCCCGGCCAGTCAGCATTCGGCAGCCACGCCTCCTTCAGATTCAGCCAGCCAGTTTGGAGTCCAAACAGCCGTGACGTCTCCGGCTTCCAACCGATGCCGCTCGCGTGCAACAGCGAAGCGACCAGAGGATGCAGTCCACAGTGATTCGGTTCGATCAGTAAGCGGAGTCTGTCTTGGATCGGTAAGGACTTGGCGACATGCAAAGCAACTTCATCGATCAATCGTTGTGGCCAATGGCGTTGCAGTGTGCCGAGAAAATCTCCCTCGTCCAATTCGCGCGCGACTGCATCGGCTGCCAGCAGCATGAGCACCGACCGTTTCATCAGTCGATACTCTTCGTGGCCAAGCGATGCGGCGGACGCGACCAAGTTGACCGGCTCGCTTCGAGGTTGAGCTGTCGGAGCCAGCGATTGAAAGGCTTCCCAACCGACAAACCGCCGGACGTCCGGGTCTGGAAACATCTTCAAGATGATCCGCTGAAGTGCGGCTCGGACAGACTTCAAGTCCTCGTTCGCCGCCAACTCGTTGAGCACATGCCGCCAAAGTGCCGGGTTGCCTTCAAGATCATCGCATTCGTCATCGACTTGCAGTCGTCGCATCACTGAGGCGCACCGGTCGTGATGAACGGCAAGCAGATATTCAATCCACTCATCACGTCCCCAGCCCACAAGCTGATAGTGGAGAAACGCGCGACTTTCCGGCTTTCCGGGATGAATCCAAACCCATGCGTCGGGATCTTTAGTCGGAGACTCATAGGACGAATCGCAATGTTGCAATCGCAAGTCATTCTCGTCTTGGAATTCATGAGCCAGATGCCGCAAGGACTCCGTCGTCCCGGCTCCGAGTTCACCGCAAAGTAGAATTCTCTGACCTCGGCCGGCCGCGAGAAGCTCGGCAACGACGTCTTCCAACGACACGACCTCACCGGACGGTTGCAGCCGGACTCGTGGTCGAACAGCGGCGCGGACTGGCTCGATCATCGACGCACCTATGAGCATTCCAGGTTTCGACCGCGAGATCATAAACGTCTCACGGCAAGCTTCGAGCCTTTTTTGCGGCGGTGGCGAATTGAGCGCAGCGGGAATATGGTGCTCGACTGACGGTCTCATTCTGCCATCCACGAGGAGCCTGCCATGCGGCGATTGTTGTTGATCTGGGGTTTGTTAATCATCGTTTGTCGTCCAACGCTGGCCGCCGAGCCAATGACCGAGCAGCCGACGCCGGGCAAACAGGTCGGGCAGCTTCTTGTCAGCCAAGCGGACTCGGAGCTGAAGCTCGGATACCTGTTGTTCTTGCCGAAGGACTACGGCATCGACGGCCGCAAGTGGCCGGTGATGTTGTTCCTGCACGGGTCGGGCGAGCGCGGCGATGATCTGAAGCTGGTCAAAGTGCATGGACCGCCGAAGTTGGTGGATGATCGGCCGGACTTCCCATTCATCGTCGTCTCGCCGCAATGCCCGAAGGACCGCTCGTGGAATGGCGAAGTGCAACTGCACGTCCTGGCCGAGTTACTCGATTCCGTGCTGACTCGTTTCGCCGCCGATCGCGAGCGTGTCATTGTCACCGGCCTGAGCATGGGAGGCTTCGGCTCCTGGTCACTGACGGCCAAACATCCCTCGCGGTTCTCCGCCGCGGTGCCGATCTGCGGCGGCGGAGACCCCGACATGGCCGACAAACTCAAGAGCGTTCCATTCTGGGTGTTTCACGGAGCAAAAGATTTCGGCGTCCCCCTGAAGTTGTCAGAGGCGATGGTTGCGGCGATTCAGAAAACAGGCGGCTCCGCAAAGCTGACGGTCTACCCCGAAGCAGGCCACGACAGTTGGACCGAGACCTACAAGAACGATGCGGTCTACGATTGGATGCTGGCACAACGGAGAACGTCACCCGCTCCGCTGCCGACCGCTGATCCGTGCCTCGCCTTCGCGCGAGTCGGTTTGCTCGACCTGAAGCTCGGCAACCCAGACGACAAGAACACCTTCGCGGCGAGCATTTTCTTGAGCACCTCGCCGGCTTGTGCTCCGATGCTTCGCGAGCGAATCGCCCCGCACCGCGAAAAGCTGTTGGCCGACGCCACCGCATGGGTGAATGCTCAACCGCCCGAACAGCTCATTGGCAATGCCGGCCGTGAACGGACTCGCGCGGCATTCAAAGATCTCTGCGACACGGCGCTGTTCAACGGACAACCCGGCTTCACCACCGCTGTCGTCTTCGACCAATACTTTGTTCGGCACAAAGGCATGCTGAAGCTGGAAGCGAAGTAAGGAATCAAAAACGGGGCAGGCAAAAACATCGGGGGCAGAAAAATGAGGCATGACATTCGGAATCTGATTGCAAAAAACATCGATCAATCCCGGACTATCTAATTTCGCAGATCCCGTTGTCAGATTTTTTTGCCCCCGTTTTTTTGCCAGCCCTCCTCGTTTTACTTCCGCTGGCCGATGCACCACAGATGCTGGTACGTGCGGATGAAGAGCTGCCCGTCGCTGGGGACGATTGACGAGTTGGATTGCTCACCCAGCACGTTGTTCGCAACGAGCTCAAACTTAGGACTGGCCTTGAACACGTTGCAGGCCCCTTGCTGAGTGATCGTGTAGCACAGGCCGTCGGCCAGCATCACCGAGGACCAATTCGTGCCGCCATCCATACGTTGTTCCCACACGGTTTCGCCGGTCTTCAAATCGAAGCACTCAGCGATGCCAGGGTCGTTGTGGATGTAGATGTGACCCTCGTGGATCACGCCCGACCCGATCCGCTGTTTGGTCTTCGGGTGCCGCCAGAGTCGTTGTTCTTTCGTGACATCGCCACTGCCGCCCGCCTTGAGCGCGATCGACATTCCGTTGTAGCCACCCATCGCGACCACCACGCCATCCGCGTAAATCGGTGATGTGTAACACAGCGCGTTCGTGCCGGTGCCGGTCCAGAACTCCTTGCCCGTCTGCGGATCGAGTCCGCAGGCTCGGAACGGGAAACTGATGAGCAGTTCGTTCCGACCGTTGATATCGCGGAAGATCGGAGAACTCCACGAGCCGTAGTAATCGGGGTTCCCAGACTTCGCCTCGGACGTGCCGTCTTTGTTGTAGGGCTCGTCGTGATTCCAAACGGTCTCGCCCGTCTGCTTGTTGACGGCGATTAAAAACGACCGCTCGCCGGGGCCGAAGTGCAGATAACACAGATCGCCGTGCAAAACTGGCGAGGCTCCATATCCCCAAATGTGTTTCTGAATGCCGAGGTCACGCTTCCAGAGTTCGTTCCCCTCGAAGTCGTAGCAGAACATCCCGGCCGAGCCGTACCAGGCGATGACTCGCTCACCATCGGTCACGGGCGACGACGCACAGAACGGATTCGTGCCGTGAGTCGGTTCCTTCTCAGTCCACTCAGCTCCCTTCTGCCAGAGCAGTTTGCCATTGGCTCGATCAAAGCACATCAGCGTGCGGCGGTTTTCCTTTTCGATGGCCTGCGTGACGAAAACTCGGTCGCCCCAGACCACCGGCGTCGAGTTGCCACGTTCCGGCAACGGCACCTTCCACGCGACGTTGTCGGATTTGCTCCAGGTGGTCGGCAGTCCTTTCTCAATACAAGTGCCATCGCCGCGCGGCCCACGCCACGCCGGCCAGTTCTCGGCGTTCGCCGAGCCATTCAAAGCCACAACGAGGGCAACCAACAACCAACGTGTTCTGAGCTTGTTCATGGCGAATTCTCCGTGGATCAAATGTCTGTGCCTGATGAGCCAGTAGGTTCGCGGAAACGATATCGCTTCGCGGGTGATCTTTGCGAGCCGGCGGTTTTCAGAAGGGGAAGAGCCCGACGAATCGAAGGAGACGACGAATGACTGCTCCCATTCGTCGTCTCCTTCGATTCGTCGGGCTCATTTGGGTTGTCCCCATTCGCCAAAGCGTCATAGTGAGCCAACGAATTCGTCCTTCAACAGGAGCCCATGATGTTGCGTCACTGGTGTGTCTGGGGATTGTTGCTGAGTATTGCTCTGCCGGTGTCCGCTCAAGAGCCGTTGCAGCGGATCGCGTTTGGATCGTGTGCGAAGCAAGACAAGCCGCAACCGATTTGGGACGCTGTGGTCGAGACGAAGCCGCAGCTCTTTCTCTTCATCGGCGACAACATCTACGGCGACTCCGAGGACATGACCGTGCTCAAACAGAAGTGGGACTTGCTGGGAGCACAGCCGGGATACCAAAAGCTCAAGCAGACCTGCCCGGTGCTGGCGACGTGGGACGATCACGATTACGGAGCCAACGACGCCGGGGCCGAGTACCCCAAGAAGCGTGAATCGCAGCAGTTGTTCCAAGACTTCTTCGACGTTCCCAAAGACAGTCCGCGTCGTAAACAGGAAGGCGTTTATCACGCCGAGATCATCGGCCCGCCGGGCAAGCGAGTGCAAATCATTCTGTTGGACGCTCGATACTTTCGCGGTCCCTTGAAGGTCGGTTTCAAGCCAGGTGAACCAGGCGACGGATTCCGAGGCAAGTACGCGCCGAACACCGATCCGTCCGCGACCGTGCTTGGCGACGTGCAGTGGAAATGGCTGGAGCAACAACTCAAGACGCCGGCCGATGTACGAGTCCTCTGTTGCAGCTACCAACTGCTGCCGGACGAACACGGTTCGGAAGCGTGGGGCAACTTTCCGCTGGAGCGAAAGCGACTCCTGAATCTGATCCGCGACACGAAAGCCAAAGGCGTAGTCGTCATCAGTGGCGATCGCCATCTCGCAGAGATGATGCGGCTACCAGCCGACGCGGCCGGGATCGGCTACCCGCTCTACGAAGCCACATCGAGCAGCCTCAACGCTCCCAGCGGCAACCTGACGAAAGCCGGAGTCCGCTTCGCCAACGAGGTCAATTCCTATCGCGTCGGCCTGACCTACTTCGACACGAACTTCGGCCTGATCGACATCGACTGGTCGCAACCCTCACCGCTCATCCGCCTGCAAGTCCGCGACGAAAAGGGTGGAGTCGTGTTGCAACAGCGAGTGAAGCTCAGCGAGTTACGGTAGCCTGAATCAGTGACGCAGGATTTGCGATTGAATCATTCTTTGAAAGACATTTGAGGAACAATCATCGGCGCTAATCTTCGCTAATCCGGATGGTTGTTCTGGAGCGGATTCGTGCAGATTAGCGTTCCTGTTTTCTAAATGTCTCCAAAGGATCTCCGGCATGAATACGCAATTCTCACTGACGCTCCACAACGATTTTCGTAGCTCAACGATTTCGGAGTCGGTGGTCACTTCACCGTGGTCGTTCTTCCTCGGGGATGTGCAGGACGGTGATCGCGGCCGATTCGGTGCCGCGCGGTTGACCGCGTCGAAAACCGTCCCAGGAAATAAAGAGCCGCTCGCCACGCTCATCCAGCGCGGAACCGAATGAGCCGTCCAAGGCATAGCCGTACTTGTCCCAGAACAGGTCGTGCAAAAACGCGAGCACTTTTCGTTTCCCCGTCTTCAAATCGAATTGCACGACCGGCGTGCCGTCGCCGACGGCTCCGCCATGAGCGCCGGGGACGTAGTAGAGATACCGTTCGCTCGGATCGGCTTCGATCGACGCGATGTATTCTTGCTTGGCGACGGCCGCCGAACCGAGTTGCTTTAACTCCCCGGTTCGCACGTTGAAGGCCCACAGATCAGCGCGAGTTTCGGATGTGCCGTAAACAATCCCTTGCGGTGTCTCCCGTGTGGCCGAGCGGACGTGCGGGACGTTCGCCGATGTAATCGTGTTCGTGTCCGGGTCGTACATCTTCCCCTCCCAAAACACGCGACCGGTGCTGGGGGAAAAGATCAGCGTGCGCGTCGGCCCGTCATCCGCCACGAGTCGAACTTTCTTCGCCTTCACATCCAAGACGAAGAACTGCACCTTCTGAGTCGCGGAGTCCTTCCCCGGCGCGGTCCCGCCGTAATACAGCATCCGCTGCGGATCGAGCACACTGGCCGGGAGCGTGTGCTTGGCGACGGGAAACGTGCTGACGACCTCGGTCTCGCGCGTGTGCGGATGCGTTCGCAGCACCCATTCGCCGAGATAGCCGTGAGCATCATTCGTGACCGTCGGCGAGCCACGATCGGTCGCGTAATACAGCCAACCATCGCTCCCCAGATCAATGCGGCTCTGCATCTCGCCGGGGCGATAGTTCATCGTCGCCGGAAAAGCATTGATCGACTCCAAAAACTTCGTCGTGTCGCACAGCAACCGGAATTGCTTGGCGACCGCGTCGTACTCCCACAGATGCGCGGTGCCTCGCGGAGCCAGATGATCGTTGGACGATGAATAGTATTTGTCGCCAACCACGATCCCATCCGAGCGATGCGACCACGGATTTCCCGGATAGTTCTGATCGGGATAAAAAGCAAAATCGACCGTCGGCGGAGTGCGTGCGATCTCGACGCCGTCGCGCAGGTTCGGGCCAGGTTTAAGGAACTCCGGAGAACGCTCGGTGACGACGGTCTTCCCGTCCGGGAGTGTCGGCGGATACGGCAACGGATAGCGGCTCGCAGCGCGAGCGTTGGGTTCCGTAGGAGGTGTACTCTTGCCCGTCCCTTGAGGTGCGACGGGCAAGAGTACCCGTCCTACGGAACTAGACAGCTTGTCTTTGCCGTTGGTCAGCCACTCCAAGTTAAAACGAGCCAAAGTCAGATAAGCGTAGCTCGCCGGCTTCTTCTGTTCTGCGTTGGCCTCGCGACCCCGTTCGTAGAAACACAATGCCGTCCCATTGGGCAGCACGGCCAGATCGCTGTAAGCACTGAAACCAGGTTCCAGAATTTTGTTGATCGACCAAGTCTGTCCCTCATCATAGGTGAGCTTGATCGACAGGTTCTTGCGGTCACGCGACTTGCCGGGCGTTTCCTGGCCATCGGCTCGCGAGAGATTGTGCGGACTCGCGAACAGGATCCGATTCTTGTCGCCGGTCGGCTTCTCGCTCCACTGAATGATGCTGCCCATGCAAATCGGTTCAAGGAGCGCGTCGTCGAAGCGTGGCTTCGACCA
This sequence comes from Planctomyces sp. SH-PL62, assembly GCA_945893075.1. Classification (GTDB taxonomy): domain Bacteria; phylum Planctomycetota; class Planctomycetia; order Planctomycetales; family Planctomycetaceae; genus SXKJ01. The sequence continues at coordinate 15,684 of CAMDDX010000082.1, forward strand.
GCCGGACGCGCCATCGGGACTGATCGTCACGAGCCGCCGATGCGCCTTCGACTCGCTGCGCACGTTGAGCATCACTCGGCCATCGGCCAGTTGCACGACGACGGTTTCATTCGGATTGATCCACTCGTCAGTGTTCGGCACCGCGATGTCGCCGCGCTGCCACGTTCGGCCGTTGTCATCGCTGAAGATCGTGGTCGTCACCGACGGCCGATGCGCATGACCGCCAGTCCCCGTTGAAAGCCACACCGGCACGACCAACCGACCGCTCTTCAACTGAATGCCATGCCCCGGCCCGGTCGCGAGCACCTTCCAGTCGTACTCCGGCTTGAACTTCTCGAACGTCGCTGTGATCTCGACCGGCTTCGTCCAAGTCTGACCGTCATCGTCGCTGCGCATCGAGAAGCAGCGGCAGTATTCCAGACAGAACAGAAACTGCACCGAGCCATCCCGATTCGCGAACGCGACGGGATTGTTGTAGGTCACGTCCTCCGGGTTCGCGAGCTTCTGCGCCAGCGCGACCGGGTTCTTGGTCTTCGGTCCCGGTACATCCGCGATCTTCACGCGCGGCGACCACGTCTTCCCGCCATCGGTGCTGCGTCGAAGCAGGATGTCGATCGTGTCCCAATCGCTCTTGCCTGTCCGACGAGCCTCACAAAAAGCCAATACCGTCCCCTGCTTGGTCACGACGAGGCCGGGGATGCGATACAGCGCGTAGTCTTCTTTGCCGGCCTCAAACAAATCGAGCTTTTCGAGCAGCGGTTCGGCAGAGAACCCCGCATCAGTCAACGACAGCACCAACACAAGAGACGCACAGAACCAGCGACTGCCGTGAAACATGGTTGATCTCCCAAGAGGAGAGGCGATTTGATTTGGGTGTAACCGGCCTTCCGGTTTTGGCCCCAACGGGGACTGACTCGATAGCCCAGGGCAACGCCCTGGGTTCGTGCAGCACCAATCGTGGTTAAGCCCCAACGGGGCGTAACTTGAATGACGTCCGTGCAAGTTGCGCCCCTTCAGGGCTGGAACTTTACTCTCCAATGACCAACCCAGGGCGATGCCCTGGGCTATCGAGTCACGCCCCCTTGGGGCTGAAAACAAAAAACCGGAACGCCGGTGACACTCATTCGATATCAATGACACGCAACGATGATCGCTCAGTCCTTCAGAACTTACTACGGCTGACGCAAGTAGACGCGCAAGGCCGGGACGTCCTGCGGCAGCCGATTGGCCACGAGCTTGGCAATCTCAAGGGCACCCTTGCGCGAGAAGTGCGTGCGATCGCTGGCAGACGCACTGAGATCGGCACTCGCCGCATCGCCGAGCTTATTGAAGAGGTCAAAGCTCGCCGCATGCAGATCGACCAACGGGACTTTCTTTTCGGCCGCGACCTTCTTCATCGCGTCGGCATACGGAGTCAGCGTGGTCACCGCTTTGCCGTTTTCAAAGATACGTCGAGCAACCGGCGTCACCAGAACCGGCTGACTGCCCGTCGCGCGAGCGTCGTCGATGTACTTGCGCAAGTTCTCTTGAAAGTCACCATTCGGATCAGTCGTGCGGTCTCCTTTGCCGGGTTGATCGTTGTGGCCGAATTGGATGAAAACAAAATCCGGCTTCTCACGCAGCACCGGCTCCCAGCGACCTTCACGCAGAAAACTCTTGGAACTGCGCCCCGACTGGGCGTGATTGCTGACGTTCACCTGGTCATTGAAAGACAACTCGAAGACTTGCCCCCAACCGGTGAGGCTCGGCCGATCTTCGGGCGGCTTCGGGTATGAGGCCATCGTCGAATCGCCAATCATCGCGATCTTGATGGGCCGCTCGGCCGCGAGACCAGGCAACGCAGCCAAGCCCGCGACCCAGAGAAACAACGCCGCTAACAATGCTCGTTGTCGTTTCATGATGACTCGTTCTCGATTTCACGGGGAATGATTTGACCAACTGAACCGGGAGATGTCGCAGGTTGGCCCGCAGATTGTCGAACGCAAACAACCGCTCTGCACGTCAGGTTGAATCGTGGCGGCAGGAGAGTTGACCGCACGGATGGCAAAACCGTGGCACGGATGAAGGCAGAGAGTCATTGAGTCGCAATGCCCCGCCTCTGTCTTCATCAGTGCTCCGGCTTTGCCATCCGTGCGGAACACTTCCGAAATCAATAATCAGCGATCGAACCATCCTTCAGCTTGGCTCCCGGCCACTTGTAGGTCTGTGGCTTCTTCGATTCTTCGATCAGCTTCGCCTCGTCCACTTCCACACCGAGACCCGGTCCCGGCGGCAGGCCGATGTAGCCGTCTTTGTCGTACTCGAAGGCCATGCGAGTCACTCCCGGCAGATTGAAGCCGGCGTTCGTCGGATAGAACTCGTGGATCAGGAAGAACGGGATCGACGAGACGACGTGCAGGCTGGCCGCGATGCCGAGGAACGTCGCTGTGCAATGCGGAGCGATCGGGACGAAGTACGCCTCGGCGAGGACCGCGATCTTTTTCATCTGGCTGATGCCGCCGGTGTGGCAGCAGTCGGGTTGCAGGATGTCGATGCAGCCTTCGTGCAGATACGGGATCATGCCCCAAATCGTTCGATCGCGTTCGCCGGTCGCCAGCGGGATGTTGATGTGCTGCTTGAGCCGCTTGAAGGTTTCGATGTTGCCGGGGACGGCTGGCTCTTCGATGAACAGCAGATCGTAAGGTTGCAGCGCGGCCGCGAGTTGAATCAGCGTCGCAGGGGGTACGGCCGAGTGCGCGTCGAACATGACCGCTCCGTCGGGGCCGACTTTCTCGCGAGCGGCTTTGATCGCCTTGACCATGTTGTCGATATCGGCCGGGTTGCCGGAGTGCTCGTAGATGCCGTGCGGCGGCACCTTCACAGCCTTCGGCGTGTGATACACCCGAATGCGATCACGAGTCGGTCCACCCAGCAGCCGATACACCGGCACTTGCCACAGCTTGCCGGTGATGTCCCACAGCGCCATGTCGATCGCCGCCAGCGAGTGAACCAGGAACGCTCCGCCGCGGATGTTGCGATGTGCTCTGAAGATTTTCTGCCAGAGATACTCGACCCGCGTCGGGTTCTCGCCGTCGAGCAGTTCAAACAACGATTCGACCAGCGGCTTCGAGACGCGCGGATCGACTCCCTTGAGATCGCCCCAGCCGGTGATGCCGTGATTGGTCTCGATCTTCACATAGACGATCGGCCCGACCCAGTACGTCTTGAGAGCCGTGATGCGAATGGTCGAGGTGCGGTCGCCAACCTGTGTGCCCGGCGTCTTCTCGTCCGCAACAGCGTGATTGACGAACGCGATCCCAGCCGCCGCACCGATGGCTTGAACGATGTCACGGCGAGGAATCTGTCGCGAAGGAGTTACGTCGTGCATGGGTTGGTAGTCCCTGTGTTGGCGGCCGATCTTTACTCCGAACATTTCTGTAGGTTGGGACTCCGTCCCGACCCTTCCGCGAAGAACGTTGGGACGGAGTCCCAAGCTACTTCACGGGCACCGCAATCATGTCGAGCGTCAGCGACATGTTGAGGACTCCGACTCCTGACACCAGCGCCTTCGACGCCGCTGGCGGGCGAGCGGGGTCATAAAACTTCGGTCGCAGCTCATTGAGCTTCGCACTCGTATCATTGTCGCTGACGTAGTACGTCGCCTTGGCCAGATGCTTCAGATCACTCCCACTCGCCTTAAGAATATCTTGAAGTTGAGCGAACACGTCGCTGACCTGAGCCGCACCGTCGCCCGCCTCGCGCGCGAACAAGCCCGAAACAAAGATCGTGCGCGGATCGTTGACTCGCACGACTCGGCAGAAGACCGGCGACGCCGTCGTTCCCGGTGGCGTGATGAATTCGAGCGGCTCAGGTTTCCCTGCTTGCGGGCGAGCCGCGACGACGAGTTCGATCTCGATCGGCAATGTCGATTGCCATTCGACGAATACGCACGGCGGAACTGGGTGCGGTGAGAAGAAGTTTCCAATTTCCGTTTCGACCTTCGCGACCTCTGTCATTGGTGTCAGAAAACACTTCACTTGTGCGACATCCGTCCGTTCGCTGCAGAGATGCTGCAATGTCTGCTTCAGGCTTTGCAACGTCTTGGCCGTCGCGTTGGCGAGGTCCATGCCTTTCTCCGCCTGGCCGGAGACGTACACGCGCGGGCCGCGCGGCAGGATGGACGTCTTATTCTCGTGCCAGTTGTTAATGAAGATCGACTTGAGGCTGTGCTGTTCCGGTCGATACGCGATGGCGACGGCATCCATCGTCACCTGCACTCCGGGCCGATGGATTTGCGTTTGCACGAGACTGATCGCTGGTCGTTGACGATTTTGAAACTGTGTCATCAGGATCGGCCGCAGTTCGTTCGCCACCGCTTCATTCGGGACGTAGACATTCAGCTTGACCAGCCTCGAGACGTCGCGCGAATCCAACTGATTGGTCACCATACCGAGATTCGTGAGGATCATCTGAGCCTGCTCGGTGGCGTTTTTGCCAACGAGCTTGCCATCGAAATCGAGCGGCAGGAACTGCGACGTGTGAAACAACGCGACATCATCGACCGCCACCGCCTGAGCGCCGCCGAAGATCGGCTCTTTGCCGATGTGCTTCGTCCGTTTCTGTGCCGCGCTCCCCTCGTCCGCCAACGCCATGACGGCCTGAGCACAAAGGATCACGACTGCGAATTGGAATGCCACTCGCATCTCTCACCCCTCCTTCTTTTTGACCTTTGGCTGAGCCAGCGGTCCGGCCAGCGGCGGCTTCTCGAAAAATTGTTTGTCACCGGTGACTCGTGGGTCGTTCGTGCGAACCAATTCCGACATCAGTTTCTGATTCAGCTCCGCACGGACCGTTTCGTACTTCGGATCGTCCGCGACGTTGTGAAGTTGATTGGGGTCATCAGCGATCACGAACAACTGCTCGCGCGGACGTTTGGCAAACGCGACGTCGTAGAACGGCTTCCAATCTGGTTCGTTGCGATGCTTGATGAGCCAGGCCTTCGTCGGACTGGAGTCCATGTCGGAAAGTGTGACACGCGTGTTGTTGGCCAGCGTCGCCGCCTCCGGTTCGTCGTTCTCGCCGAGCTTGTACGGGTTGCCCATCGGCCAGCGATCTGGCTCGAAGTTGATGATGTAGAGGTAATCCTTCGTGCGAATCGCCCGCTGCGGGTACGGTAGGAAGCCGTCGCGAGCGTCCTCGACATGCCGCTCGCGGCCGGTCAGCGCGAAGCTGCGCTGCGGATCGACTTGGCCCGCCTTCTCCGATCGCAACACGGGCACGAGGCTGCGGGCGGTCATTACCTCGGGCGGCTTGAGTCCGGCGATTTCCAGAAACGTCGGCGCGAGATCGGGCAGGCCGACGAAATCATCGAGCACTCGGCCGCCGCGCGTGCCGGCTCCGCGAATTGCCAGCGTGACGTTCGTGCCGAAGTCGTACAGGTTGCACTTGCCGTGCGTGAATCCCGGCGGGCCGTGATCGCCGCTGACGGCGACTAGCGTGTTGTCGAGTTCGCCGATCTCTTCCAGCTTCTTCAACAACAACCCGATCGCGTGATCGAACGCTTGAATCTCGCCGAAGTAGTCAGCGATGTCCTCGCGGACTTCGGGAACGTCGGGCAGAAACTTCGGCAGCTTGCCTTTGAGCGAGTCCGGTTCAATCCCCCACAACGCCTTGCCGGAGCCACGTTCCCACATGCGATGCACGTTGGTCGGACCAAACCAATAGCAGAACGGTTGATCGGGTTTGCGATCCGCGAGGAACAAATCGAAGTTGCCGGTCACATCGCGATACAGGTCGGTCTTGGCGTCAGTGAGCGGCTGGCCGTTCTTGACCATCCGCGTGCAGTTCTCTGAAAAGTTGTTGAACCGGCCTCCCGCTTTCTCGTACGCGAATTTCTCGCCGCCGAACGGAGCATCGTTCGGGGTGCCGGGACTCCAGACTTTGTACGTCTGCCCGATGTGATAGCCGGCCTCGTTGAGCAACAACGGGAAGCTCGGAATCTTCGAGTCCCACACGGCTCCTTGCAGAATCGCCGCTCGGCCGGTGCGCCAGAAATACTGTCCCGACAGCAATGAACTCCGGCACGGAGTACACGACGGCGCGTTGACGTAGGCTCGGCGGAAGAGGACTCCCTCGCGCGCGATGCGGTCGATGTTCGGCGTCTTGATGACGTCGTTCATCGAGCCAGGACCGTCAGCCGTCGCGAAGATGCTGGCGTAGCGGCCCCAGTCATCGGCGAACGCAAACAAGATGTTGGGCCGCTTCGGTTCGTCGGCCTCGGCGAGGCCAGCGATGTTTAACACCAGGGTCAGCAGGACAATGTTGGACAACAGCTTTTGCATGAGGCGTCCTTCCGACGAGTGCTCGCTTTTCAGTTCATCCGCGTGATCCGCTCTGCAAACGTTGGAAATCTACTCGTGGCAAGAAGAATTCTCCCTCGTCCCGAGCCTCGTGAAACCAAAAAATGGATTACCGAATCAGGATTGAAGAAGTGAGAACGACAGACTGAGGAACCGGGATGCAATCACTTCTCGATGTCGTTTTTCCGGCAAGGTCAGGGGCTGCAGAAACGCGTGACGTCGAAATGACCGCTGATGAGCATTCCAGTTGAACTGTCTTCATCCGTGTGGTCTTCGTATCCGTGTGAAGAACTGCGTTCCCAGCCGATCAAACGCAGTGTCGATCAAACACAGTTCTTCACACGGATGCGAAGGCCACACGGATGGGGAATCCGCTATTCAACGCGTGGCGACTTCGGGACGTATCTGCGATCCCGTTGCAACATTGTGTTCCTTCTCATTTCTTCAATCCTGATTCGTCACTCCTTATTCCCAATGGCATTCAGACGCTGAATCGCAGTCCCCTTTTGGTTACGGTTCCGCCGCGCCGTGCTATCCGAGTTCTTGGCGATAAGCCCCGAGAACACGGATGGCGCGGATGACACAGATTCCCACGGCAGTCACGGATTCTTCTGCCCCTTTTTCTTGGGAGTGGCCTTCGTGTCTGATTTCTGATCGGTTGGGAGATCGCGTGTCGCCAGTTCGCGGAACTCGTTGGTGGACTTGTTCCAAAGTTGGTCTAGCTCGCGAACTTTGTCTGGCCGCTGGCTGGCGACGTCGTTCGATTCCGTCCGATCGGAACTGAGATCGTATAACTCCCAAGCGGCAGCACCGCTCGTCGGCTGATTCGCGGCGGTGACGAGTTTCCAGTCGCCGACGCGGATCGCCTTATTGTTCTCGTGCAGCCACCAGAGGTATTCTCGCGCGACACTGCGATCCTTCGCGAAGGCAGGAACCAAACTCTTGCCAGGAGCGGGCGGGACCGGTTGACCTTCCCACGTTTCCAGCCGCTTGCCGCCAACCGCGTCGAGAATCGTGGGGACGAGGTCAATCAAGTGGCTCGGATCGTTCCGCCGTTCACCGCGAGCCGCGATTCCCTTGGGCCAATGCGCGATCAGCGACGTCGAGATGCCCCCTTCATGCACCCAGGTCTTGTGCCGACGAAACGGCGTGTTCGCTGCGTTCGACCAGCCCGGGCCGAGACACAAGTACGTTGGATCCGAACCGGCCGGGGCTTTCGGATCGTGACCGTTGCCGCGAACCATGAGTTCGGCGCTCGCTCCGTTGTCCGAACAGAAAAAGATCAGCGTGTTGTCGAACGCCTGCATCGCGCGAAGCTGTTCGACCAGCCGGCCGATCTCGCGATCCATGCGATCGACCATCGCCGCGTGGACCGCCATCTTCGCCGCTTGGAAGTCGCGCTGCTCGGCGTTGAGTTCGTCCCAAGGCAACGGCCGATTGATCTCGCCGGGGCCAAGCTTCACCAACGCATCAGGGAACGGATACGGCGGTCCGAGGTCACGCTCCGGCGCGGAGAGTCCGCAGTTCAGCAAGCCCATCGACTTCTGCCGCTGCCAGCGCGCGTCTCGCGCGGCGGTCCAGCCGCCGCGATACTTGTCGCGATACTTCGCAATGTCTTCCGCCAGCGCGTGCAGCGGGAAGTGCGGCGACGTGAACGCGACATACGAAAAGAATGGTCGATCGCCGTGTTGGCTCGTGTGGTCCTTGAGGCACTTAATCGCGTGGTCGGCGATCATCGTCGTGACGTAGCTGGGATGTTTCGGATCGACCGGCGGCAGTTTCTTGTCATCCTCAAAATGATTCTGCGGAGCAAAGAAGCTGTTGTGATCCTCCAAGCTGTACGAGCGATCGAAGCCGCCGGCCAAGCGTGCTCCGTCCACATGCCACTTGCCGGAGTGATACGACCGATAGCCCAGCGGCTTGAGCATGTCCGGCAGCAACCGCGCCCATGCCGGCCGAGTCCCCTGGCCTCCCCCCTTCGGTCCATTCGGCAGCGTGTCGCGCCGCACTTGCTGAGCGTAGTAGCCGGTCAGCAACGCCGCTCGCGAAGGCCAGCAGCGAGCCGTGTTGTAGAACTGCGTGAACCGCAGCCCATTCTTCGCCAGCCCATCGAGCACCGGCGTTTCGATCTCGCCGCCGTAGCAGCCGAGGTCCGAGAAACCGAGATCATCGGCGAGGATGACCACAACGTTTGGCCGAGCAGGCTCAGCAGCCGATAAAGGAATCGAAAGCTGCAGAACGACGGTGAGCAACACGAGTCGCATCGTGGCACCTCTCTCAAATATCTAACAACCGATATTTCGCGATCGACTTTGATGAATCAACCGGAACGCACAAAAGAGCCCGACGAATGAAAGGAGACGACGAATGAGGTCAGTCTTGAAAACATTCGTCGTCTCCTTTCATTCGTCGGGTGCCTTTCCTCCGCATGCCGCACAACTCGATTAGTGTTTGTAAACCTTGTGCATCGGCCGGCCGGAGAGGATTTGCTCCTTGCCCCAGGTGGTCACGTCGCGAAACGCCTGGCTTTGAATGAAGCTCTTAAAGGCTTCTTCGTCGGACCACTCGCTGGTGATGAGGTACGACGCGCCGTCGCTGACATCCTTCCACAACGTCGAATCGGTATGCCCGGCGGCGGCACGCAACGCACCCAGCACTCCGGCAAACTTGGTCTCGAAGTCCTGCTGCTTGCCTTCGATCACATGATAATTCATCCCGACAGTTACCATCTTGCACGCTCCTGTTGAACCTTCAAACGGAAATCGGAAACAGCATCACTCAATTCGATGGCTGCCCGACGTGAGGGGCGGATCGTACACATCCCCATGTTTGCCCAACAGCGCACCAGCACGACGCGCAAGCGAGTGGTCTTTTCGGACAACCACTCGCTTGCGCGTCGTGCTGGTGTCGCCAAGAGATCAGCGACTCTCGGGGCGGACGCCACTCCACCAAGCATCCAGCTCTTTCCGCAGAGCACTCACGCGAGTGGATTCCGAAGTCGCCACGTTGTTCTTTTCGTCGGGATCCGATTTGAGGTCGAAGAGTTCGACGACGCTCTGAGGCTCGTTGTGCGAGGCGGGCACGATCAACTTCCAATCACCTTGGACGAGCCAGCGCCAACGGAGACTCGCGGCCGGCGTCTGCAAGTCACGGGAATCGTGAGTGAAGCATTCGCCGAAGACCGTCTCGCGTTTGGCAACGGCGGCTTCGTCGAGCAGGTTGAGTCCCGGCAGATCCGCCGGCCGTTTCACGCCAACGGCATCGAGCACCGTCGGCAGGATGTCGAGCGAACTGATCGGGACATCGCTCGTTCGCGGCGCAATCTGGCTGGGCCAACGCACCATGATCGGCGTGCGCAGGCCGCCGTCGTATTG
>CAMDDX010000083.1 GCA_945893075.1 Planctomyces sp. SH-PL62
ACTCGGCCGTGGGCATCGTGCAGCGACGCGATCAGCCGCGCGAGCGCATTCGCGGGATTGGTGATCGCTCCGCCGAAGATGCCGCTGTGCAAGTCTTGCTGGGGTCCATGCAAGCGAACCTCGCAGGCCATGATGCCGCGCAGGCCGTAAGTGATCGCCGGAATGTTCGGCGCGTATTGGCTGGTGTCGCTGATGACGGCGATGTCGCTGCGCAGTTGGTCACGCCGCGCGGCAAGGAACATATCGAGGTTCTCGCTGCCGACCTCTTCTTCACCTTCGATGACGAACTTGACGTTGATTGGTAGCCGACCTTCCGCCTTCAGCCAGGCGGCGACGGATAAGACGTGCGTCAGCATCTGGCCTTTGTCGTCGGTCGCTCCGCGCGCCCACAGACAGCCGTCGCGCACGTCCGGTTCGAACGGCGGCGTCACCCACTTGTCGAGCGGGTCGGGCGGCTGCACGTCGTAGTGGCCGTAGATCAGAACGGTCGGCGCGTTCGCCGCCTTCAGCCATTCCGCGTAGACAATCGGATGCCCGGCCGTTTCGACCAACTCGGTCGTCAACCCCGCGGAGGCGAGTTGCTCGCGGACGAATTCCGCCGCGCGGCGCACGTCCGGTTTGTGAGCCGTAATCGCGCTGACGCTCGGGATTCGCAGCAGTGCCTTCAGCGTTTCGAGGGATTCGGTTTGATGAGTTTGCAGGTATTGGATGATGGATTGCATTGCGGTACTCAAAGAGGAAGGTGGGATAATGGCTCTCGGCATACTAGCCCGACGCGCAAGCGAGCGGTGTTGGCCTTAGTCCCTCGCTTGCGCGGCGGGTTAGTGTCGCGGTTCATTGCTTGAGCGAGACCGGGAGTGAGTCGATCTTGGCGGCGAGGATGAAATCGTTCTCGGACAGGCCGCCGATCGCGTGCGTGTAGATTTCGATGGTCACCTTTCGATAGCTCTCCAAGTGCAAGTCAGGGTGATGCCCTTCGCACTCGGCGACACACGCGACGTGGTTGAAGAAGTTCATCGCAGCCATAAAGTTTTTCGTGATCCACGTCTTGCAAATGCGCTCGTGATTGCTCGTGAGTTCCCAGCCGGAAAGCTGTTTGATCTGCGCTTCGGCTTCGGCCGTTGTCAGTTTGGGGACGCCCCCTTCGCAGGGGACGCATTTCTTCGTGCAGAGTTGCTCGGCAGTTTGAACGGCGGCAGTCATGTTGGGTCTCCTTCGTATGCTGGTCTTCGTGAATGCGTGGGCTACAGGACCGCGTACAACTCACGCAGACGTTTTGCAGCCAGAGCTTCGTTCTTGAGCTTCGCGTAGGCTTCCTCGAGCGGGATGTCGTGATCCTTGCCGGGCGCGAAGCCACAGTCCGGATTAAGCGTGATCCGCTCGGGGGTGACGTATTCGAGCGCCTTTTGGACTCGTTCGACAATCTGCTCCGGCGTGTCGATCTCCGGGAAGCGGACATCGACGCAGCCCAGGCCAATCCGCACGTGTTTGGGCAACTCGCGGAGCACGGCCACGTCACCAGCAGCCGGAATCGAAAATTCGAGCATGAGTTGCTCGACTTTGATCCGCTGGATGTGCGATAGGATCGCCTCGTAACCGCCGGCCGCACCCCAGCCGCGTCGGCCCCAATTGCGTCGGCACAGATGGACGGCCAGCGTGACGCCGCTTACGCCAGAGATGATTTCGTTGATCCAGTCCACGGCCTTGCGCATCTCCGCTTCCGGGTCCGCGAACGTCGCCCGCACCTTCGGGTCCACGAGCACGCACAGGTGTGGCTCGTCGAGTTGGATCACGTCCACTCCGGCGTCGCGGATCGCGAGCAACTCCGCTCGCAGCACGGGCACCAAGGCTTCGCAGAATTCGTCGCGTGTCGCATACGCGCCCTGCGAATACGCCGGCTCCCACATCCGCTGGCCGACGAGATACGGCGACGGCAGGCAGACCTTCACATGCCGATCGGTGTTCTCGCGGAGGAATCGGGCCTCTTCGGCGATGACTCCGGGACGGCGCGGCTGCATGCGCTCGACCACGACTTGGTGATACTGAAACTGATCGCGTTGAACCCACCGGCAGCCGGTCATGATCTCGCCGATCACATCGACGTAGCTTTCTCGCCGCCACTCGCCGTCCGAGATCATGTCGATGCCGGCCCGTTCCTGCATGCCGATGATGAACCGCACCGCGTCATCCATGCGACGTTGCCAGAGCGCGTCATGCTCGCCGGTGCGCGAGCCGGTTGCGAGCAAATCCTTCACGTACTGCGGCCGCGGCATGCTGCCGATGACGGTGGTGGGAAAGAGCGGAAGCGGTTTGCTCATGCGCGTGACTCCTGACTTAAAAATGCAGCCACATCATTTCGAGCCTGGGCGTTTGGTCTTGGCACTGGTTGGCGGCGTTGCCGGACGAATCAAACGCAATACTTCCCGTGGCTCCAACAGGCCGTCGCCATTCGAGTCCCATTTCGAGAACTCGTCGAAACGGTTGCGGTCCCATTCATAGAGACCCACCTGCCCGTCGTGGTCCCGATCGGCGGCCGCGAACCAATCCGGCAGACCATCCGGATAACGCACCCCATTCACGAACTTGCTTCGCTGAGATTTTGCCGCCGATTTGCTCGACGAGGCTTTCGACTTGGCGGCATCGTTCTGTGCGGCATTGTCGGCACGTTGAGTGGCGATGATGTCTCGCGCCGAGTCGCCGGAACGGAGCACAGCGTCCTGCAACTCGCGCGGCATCGGACTGCCGAAATTCTTTTCATACTTCTCGGCGACTTTGGAAAGTTCTCTCGAAGTGTCGAAACGAGAGCCTTCCTCGCGGATGTCTTCCATGAACTTGACCTTGGCGTTCGCGAGAAACAGTTCCGGCGACAATTCGGTGGGACTCCGTTTGCCCGCGGCGTCGATTCGCTGGAGTTGTTCCGGAGTCAGCGCCGGCGTCTCGCGAGCAGTGCGATCGAACTCGGAAAGCAAAGGCGCGGGCAACGGCGTTCCGAATACTTTCAGATGCTTCTTTTGAAGCTTTTCAATCTCGCGGGGCGCGTCGAACTCGTTCCCTTGTCGTTGGACTTTGTCGATCAGCTTGGCTCGTTCGGTGGTCATGAAAGCGTCGACGAATTCCTGCGAATTGGAATTCGCCGGAAGCTGGCCCATCAGCAATGCGGGAGAGCACCAACCGAGAGCCGCAACGAGGACGCAGCGACTCGCCAGCGATTGAAAGTTGATCGGCATGGAATTCTCCGCTTCGGCACTGACCGAATACCGATTTGATCTTACAGGTGCCGTTGATGCGTACCTAGCCAGACCATTTTTCGCTCAAGATTTCGGAGGGACTCCCAGAGATTTCCCACCATCAATGGCGATCGCTGTGCCGGTCACCATGCAGGCCGCATCGCTGACAAGATACAGGATCGCTTCGGCGACTTCTTCAGGCCGGATCATCCGCCCATGAGCCTTCGCGAGCGGACTCGCGGCAATGAATTGATTGGCCGTGGCTGTGGGGTCGAAAGCGGCGGTGAGATCGGCGTTCATCATGCCGGTGTCGATGACCGGGCCGGGGCAGACGGCGTTGACGCGGATGCGGTCCTTCGAATGGCAGAGGGCAAGACTCTTTGTCAGGCCGACCAGGGCCATTTTGCTGATCGAGTAAACGGGATCGTGTGCTCGTGGGAGCAGTCCGGCGTTGCTGGCGGTATTGACGATGCTGCCGCCGCCTGCCGTGATCAGATACGGGATCGCGAACTTGGCTCCGAAAAACGCGGCTTTGAAATTCGTGTCGAGGCAGTTATCCCAGTCTTCTTCGGAGACCGCTTGAATCTGCTTGACCAGGCCGATACCGGCGTTGTTGATGAGGATGTCGAGCCGTCCGGCGGAGGTCGCGGCCCCGTCAATCAGACGTTGCAAATCGGCAACATTTCGCACGTCGCAAGCGGACGCGGTGATGCCCTGAGCGTGCAGAGCGTGTTCACTTTCCGAGGACAGCCGAAAATCGCCGACGAAGACGCGGGCACCGTGTTGAGCCAACAGGATGGCGGTGGCTCGGCCGATGCCGCTGGCTCCACCGGTAATGACGGCGACTCGGCCGGAAAGGGTCGCAGGGAGGCTCATCGGACGTTCCTTCGGCAGGCCGTAAAACGGGCCTCAACTGGCTTTCAGACCATGAGTTAAGCGGCTAAAGTAACTGGCACTCGCGGGCGGCGATTTGGAAAAACAGACAGAATGTCGCGAACGTCGCCGGTTCGGCTCAGGTATTTTCCCACCGCGAGTTTGCGAGCCGCAGCGACGATCGCAAGGTAACGCTCGTCGCACGAGCAGGCAAACGGCGCGAACAGGCTCTTTAAGGGGAGATCTCGAATGATGCGGATGTGGTGCGGAAGTCGAATGGCTCGCTGGGTGGCAGCCAGCTTGGCGATCGCCATCAGCGCCTCGGTCGCAATGACCGCCGAGGAGCCAGAATCCAAAGATGCAAAGTCCAAGGCGACCGCCAAGGACGCGAAGGCCGGTAGTGAAAAATCGAGCGGTGAGAAGACCGCAGCCGAAGCCAAGCCCGCCGGAAAGAAACGCGAAGAGTTCACGACCGGTTCGTCCGACGTGCTCATCTCGTTTATCAACGAACAAATCCGCCAAGGCTGGGTCGATAATGAAGTCGAGCCTTCCGAGGTCGCTGGCGACGGCGAGTGGATTCGCCGCGTGTATCTCGACATCGTGGGCCACGTCCCGCCGATGGAAGAGATCGAGAAGTTTCTGGCCGACAAAGATAAGGCCAAACGCTCGAAGCTGATCGACAAACTGCTGGATGATCCCGCTTATGTTCGCCATTGGACGACCGTGTGGGCGAATCTGACGATCGGCCAGCAAGCTCCGCGGGACGTCAGCCGCAAAGGGATGGAGAAATTCCTCCGCGAAGCGTTCACAAGAAATCGCCCGTGGAATGAAGTGGTGGTTGACATCGTTTCCGCTGAGGGCAACTTCGAGGAAAACGGTGCGGTCAATTACATCTTGGCTCAGATGGTGATGCCGGACGATGGCGTGCAGGCGACCGCCAAGACGACTCGGCTGTTTATGGGCATGCAGGTGCAATGCACCCAGTGCCACAATCACCCGTTCAATGATTGGCAGCAGCGACAGTTCTGGGAATTCAACAATTTCTTCCGCCAGTTGACCAAGCGGACCGTTCAGAAGTACGACCCGAAGGCCGGTCGAAATGTTCTGGATTATGTGGAGCTCAACCGCCGTGATAATGTTGATGATCACGTCACCTATGAACGCCGCAACGGTCTGATCGAAGCGGCCTACCCGCGCTATTTCGGACAAGATGCCGATGTCGCTCGGAAGGACAAAGACGGTTGGGATGTCAATCGCCGTGAAGTGCTTGGCAAGCTGATGACAGAAGGTGAAAAGCCGCTGGTCTCGCTGGCGATGGTCAATCGGATGTGGAGTCAATTCTTCGGCTACGGTTTTACGAAGCCAGTCGATGATCTGGGGCCGCACAACCCTGCCTCACACCCGGAACTGCTCGAACGCCTGGGGTCTGAATTCGTCAAGTCGCGATATGACGTCAAGCAGCTCGTTCGCTGGATTTGCAACTCCGAGGCGTACAACCTCACCAGTCAGGCGTCGAAAGCCAATGAAGAGAAAGACAACCCGGCCGCCGGCACGACGGCTCTGTTCAGCCACGTCTATTTGAAGTCGATGTCGGCCGAGCAACTTTATGATTCGCTGATCGTCGCCACGAATGCCCACAAGTCCGGCCGCTCCAGTTGGGAACAAGCCGAAGACAAGAAGCGGGTCTGGCTGCGGCAGTTCGTCACGACCTTCGGTACTGATGAAGGTGACGAATCAACGACCTTCAACGGCTCGATCCCGCAAGCCCTGATGATGATGAACGGCGAACTGGTCAAGGACGCAATCAGCGCTCAAAAGGGAAGCTTCCTCAACACGATCCTGACCGAAACTCCGCAGGACAAGGATCGCATTCGCCGCCTGTACTTGACGACGCTCGGTCGTAACCCGAACGCCAAAGAGCAGCAAATGGCTGCGGGGGTCGTGCGCGTCCCCAACGATCAAAAGCTGGCAGCGTACCAGGACATGTTTTGGGCACTGTTGAACTCGAATGAGTTCATCTTCATTCACTGAAACTTCAAACCTCAGATTTGAAATCTGAGACCTTCACTCAACCCAATCTCTCGAAAGGAAATCCCATGAACCTTGTTCCGAACGGTATGACTCGCCGCCACTTTATGAGTCACATGGCCGCCACTGCGGCGACGATCCCCGCCATTCAGTTCATGCAGCACCTGCAAGTTCACGCGGAGACTGTCAAGAAAAACCAAAAGGCTTGCATCCTGATGTGGATGGGTGGCGGTCCTCCGACTATCGACATCTGGGATTTGAAGCCGGGCAGCAAGAACGGCGGCGAATTCAAGCCGATCACCGCCGCCGGAACGCAGATCAGCGAGCATATGCCGAAGACGGCAGCTCAGTTCGACGTGCTCAACACCGTGCGTTCGATGAGCACCCGCGAAGCCGATCACGGCCGCGGTCGTTACTTCATGCACACCGCTTATGTGCCGAACCCGACCGTCGTCCATCCGACGTTTGGCTCAGTCGTCAGCCATGAGCTGGGCTCGAAGCGCAAGGAATTGGAAATCCCGTCGTTCGTCTCGATTGGCGGCGACCCAGGCAGTCCGGGCTTCCTCGGCATGGGTAACGCGGCGTTCGTTGTGAACACGCAAGGTCGCATCCAGAACGCGGACACCGACGGCATGGACCCGAATCGGTTCAAGAACCGGCTCGCGATGCTCGGCACGATTGAAGACAGCTTCATCGCGTCCAAGCGCGGCGAAGCTCCGCAAGCTCACAAGGACGTTTACAAGAAGGCCATCGACTTGATGACCTCGAAGCAAATGGAAGCGTTCCGCATCGACAAGGAAGACCCGAAAACCATCGACCGTTACACCAACGCCGGAGCTCCCGCCGGAATGATGGGACGTGGCAACAACGATTTCGGCCGCGGCCTGCTGATGGCTCGCCGTTTGGTCGAAGCCGGTGTGCCGTTCGTCGAAGTCGGTATGGGTGGTTGGGACTTGCATGCGAACGTGTTCAACACGCTCAAGGACCGCAACCTGCCGGCGATGGACACCGCGATTTCCGCGTTGATCACCGACCTGAAAGAACGCAGCATGATTAAGGATGTGGTTGTCGTGTGGATGGGCGAATTCGGTCGCACCCCGCGCATCAACCAAGACGTCGGACGCGATCACTGGGCAGCAAGCTGGTCGGTGATGATCGGCGGCGGCAATCTCAAGGGCGGGCTGGGAGTTGGACAGACCGACTCGGACGGCCTGACCTGTGAGACTAAGCCGTACCTCCCCGGCAACATCTGGGCGACGGCTTGCCACGCTCTCGGTATTCCGACGACGACGGTTCACACTTCCAAGCGTGGCCGTCCGATGAAGATTGCCAACGGCGAAGCTCCGATTGCCGAACTCATCGGCTAATTGGATCCCGTCTGAACGGACTGAAAACGGGGGCGGCATCGCCCCCGTTTTTTTAACTGGTTCTAGCTTACTCTCAGTGCAGCCATGTCTGAGTCGCGATCCAACGAACCCGCCGATGATTCCGGCTCCTTGGAGCAGGTGCCCAACGCCGAGTTCGTGCAGCTCTTCACGAAATCGCAACGACGGTTGTTCCTGTTCATTCTGACTCAAGTCAACAACACGACCGACGCCGAAGAAATCTTGCAGGACACGAACGTCATCATCTGGAGCAAGTTTCATCAATTTCAACTCGGCACCAGCTTCTTTGCGTGGTCCGGGAAGATCGCCACTTACGAAATCCTCAAGTACCGGGAAAAGAAACGATCCGGCCGTCTGCTCTTCAGTGACGAATTCATCTCGCGCGTCGCCGCCGATGCCATCGAGATGAGCGACGAATTCGAAAAGCGTCGCGAAGCGTTGTCTGAGTGTCTGCGTCTTCTGAAGGCCGATGACCGGGAATTGATTCAAGCTCGCTATGCCCCAGGTGAAAACGGTTTGAAAGTCGCCGAACGGCTGGGCCGGCCGACCAATTCGGTTTATCAGTCGATCGGCCGAATCCGCAAAGTGTTATTCGATTGCGTCACGCGCCGGCTCACCGCCACCGCGAGAACCACATGACTCCGCGAGACCTTGCCAACTTGTCGCCAGAACTCTTCGAGTGGCTCGAAGCGTTGTGTGAAGACCGGCTCACCCCGGCCGACGCGCAACGTCTCGAACAACTCGTGCTGCGCGACGCAACTGCTCGCCAAGCCTACCTCGCGTACCTCGACCTGCACGGCACGCTGCACTGGAACACGGCCTTTGGTGACGACGGAGCCAACTTTGAACCGGCCATCTCGCCGCGACTCGCGTCCGAATCGTCCACTGAAACGCAGACCAAACGCGGCCATCGGCGTTTGCTAGTCTTGGCCGCTTCCGTGGCTGTGATCGCCGCGTTCTCGTTCTCCATCGGTCGCTGGTTCGTGCCGAACAATGACTCAGCCCCTGTCGCTGAAAAAGACGAGCCGAAGTCGATTCCGTCACACGATGCCAACAAGAATGAACGAGCCGTCGCTCAAGATCACCCAGGCGACTTGCCGCCGAACAAGCCGCTCGTGCTGACCGATCGGCCGAAGTCCGAGAACATTGCGGCAGCCGCTTCCACTGAAGGCCGCGACCCGAAGACGCTGAATCAATCGGACAAAGTGGTCGCGAACGATCCGCGTCCGCTGCGGCCTGCTGGCAGTGCGGTGGCGAGGACTGCGGGATCGGTGCAAGGCATCGTGACCGTCATCAACGAGCATCTTGCGGCCGGCTGGAAGGTGCAGGGCGTTGAACCGTCGCCGCTCGCCGACGATGCCGAGTGGTTGCGACGAATTTATCTTGATGTGGTCGGCCATATCCCGCCGGTCGAGGTTGCGGAGAAGTTTCTGACCGACCGCGATGCGCGCAAACGAGAAAAGCTGCTCGATTCGCTGCTCGATGATCCCGCTTATGTCCGCAATTGGACGGTCGTGTGGACAAACCTGTTGATCGGCCGATCCGACTCGCGCGACGTGAATCGTCCGGCATTGCAGAAGTTCCTGCGAGAGAACTTCGCAAAGAATCGTCCGTGGAACGAGATGGTCGCCGAGTTCATCTCGGCCGAGGGTTCTTTCGATCAGAACGGCGCGACGAATTTTTTGCTGGCTCATTTGAATAACCAAGCGGTGCCGGCCACAGCGATTACCGCGAAGATTTTCCTGGGCCAGCAAATCGGTTGCACGCAGTGCCACGACCACCCGTTCAACGATTGGAAGCAAGACGCCTTCTGGTCGTTCAATAGTTTTTTCCAGCAGACGAAGGTGGCCCGCGTGGATCGCAGCGATTCCACAGGCAAGATGAAGTCGCAAGCCTCCGCGTTGGAAACGAAACCTGTCAGCGGCCCGGCGCACTTTGAGAATCGCCGTGGAGTGGCGCTAGTCGCGTATCCGAAATTTGAAGGCACAGCCATCAATGAAGACGCCGAGACGAACCGCCGCAACGAACTCGCGAAGTTGATGACCAAGGGTGACAAGCCGCAGGTTGCCGAAGCATTCGTGAATCGGATGTGGGACCACTTCTTCGGCTGCGGGTTCACTCGGCCGGTCGATGACATGGGGCCACACAACCCGCCGAGCCATCCGGAACTGCTCGATCATCTCGCCCGCGAGTTCGTCGCCAGCGGTTACGACTGCAAGCAACTGATCCGCTGGGTTTGTTTGAGCGACGCGTATCAACGCACCAGCCGCTTCGGCAAATCGAATGAGCAAGACAATCCAGAGACCGGCGCTTCGCCGCTCTTCAGTCGCGTCTATGTCAAAGGGATGACCGCCGAGCAATTGTACGATTCGCTGTTGCTCGCGACCGGAGCCGACAACACGCCGCTCGCCAGCGGCGACCATGACCGTCGCCGCCATGAGTGGTTGCAACAGTTCGTCCACGCTTTCCAAACCGACGAGAACGACGAGTCGATCAACTTCGAGAGCAGCATCACACAAGCTCTCTTGATGATGAACAGCGACCTGACCCAGCACGCTCTGAGCATGGATCGCGGCACGTTCCTTGAAAAGCTGACAAACAGCCGTGACTCCGAAGCGGAGAAGATCAAGCGACTGTGCCTCGCCACGTTGACGCGGTATCCAACGCCAAAGGAGTCGCTGGCTTTTCGCAAGCTCGTCCATGAGGGAACAGGGGCGCGTGCGAACCCGGCGGGCTGGCAAGACGCCTTGTGGGCGTACCTGAACTCCAGCGAGTTCGTGCTGGTGCATTGAGGCTTGTCGTGACCCGATTCATCGGGGCGAACGAGGACCGCATGAATGCGGTCACTACGAGCTGCTCACCACTGCCAGTCTTTGACGCCCGCCAAATTGCGGATGCACTCGGTGGGCCAGCGGCCTTGCTTCAAGTCGATGATGATCTGCGCGGCCATTGCCAGAGTGTCGTGCTGCGATTCGTGATCGAGTCCGGCTTGGTGCCCGCAGGTCAGGACGTTGTCGAGCTTCAGCAGCGGGCTGTCGAGCGGCAGCGGTTCGCGGTCGAACACGTCGAGACCGGCGGCTCGGAGATGGCCGGATCGCAGGGCGTCGCACAAAGCGTATTCATCGACCAGCGGGCCACGAGCGGTGTTGATGAGGATGGCTCCGCGTTTCATCGTGCGCAGCGACTGCGCGTTGATGAGGTGCTTCACCGACTTGTCCATTGGCAGGTGCAGCGACACGAAATCGGAGCGGGATAAGAGGTCGTCGAGTGTCGTGAATTCGACCTGCCACTGCTCGGCGAACTCGCGGTTGGGGAAGGGATCGAAGGCGAGCACGTTGAGTCCGAGACCTCGCGCGCGTGTGGCGACGGCTCGGCCGATGCGGCCGAGGCCGACGATGCCGATGGTGCAGCCCATGACTCGTGGCGTCGCGCGGCGTTCCCAGATGCCTTGGCGGACTTCTCGGTCGCGCTGCGGCAGGTTGCGGGCGAGCGACATGAGCATGGCGATCGTGTGCTCGGCGACGGCGTGATGATTCACACCGGGAGTTGTCGCGACGACGATGCGGGCTTGATCGCAGGCGGGTAAGTTGACGGCGTCGAAGCCGACGCCGGTGCGGGCGATGACTCGCAGTTTTGGACACGCGGCGATGACTCGTGGCGTGTAGAACTCGGAGCCGGCGATGCTGGCGACGGCGTCTTGCAGCGCGCCGATCAATTCGTCTTCGATATTCAGGTTGAGCTTGCGGCCCGAAATCACTGGTTCGAAACCGGCCTGTTGCAAGAGTTCAAAGTGCGGCCCGGTATCGCCGAGCAACGAAGTCACGACCACTTTTTGAGGCATGTATGATCCTTAGCAGAGGGAGACGAGCAGGCTCGCCTGTCTCGGGAGTTGGGAAGAATTCAGACACAGGTGAGCCGCCTGTGCCACGGTGGGATCATCACGTCCCCACATTTCGGCACCAACGGCTCATTTCTTGGCCGAGCGAAAGACGAAAACATCGCGGCTGGAAGAGCGAATTGAAAGGGTTCCGAGGCACTTCTACACTCACGACCAATCTGCGGGAGACTCGTGGCGAAGCGAAGTTCGGCGCGTCCTCGCACAGTGAAAGGTCTCGACAACATGAGTGATCTTCGACAAGCACGTGCGGTCCATCCGCCAAAATCGACAACGGTCATGGCCCGCTGGTTGGCGCTGTTGGCGTGTTGTGGTCTGTTCGCCGCCTCGCCAGTCGTGGCTCAAGAGAAACAAGAGAAGCCTGAGGACAAGGCGATTCCGTCTCTGGCGGATGGTTGGCCGCTGAAGTTGACGTATTACAAATCGACCGAGGGGAAAGAGGCGGCGGTCGTTCTGCTGATGCACATGAAGGGCGAAAGCCGGTTGGTGTGGTCAGCGCCCAGCCCGACGGCTCCGAAGGGCTTTGCCGAGCAACTGCACAGCAAGGGGTTCGCCGTCATCGCGGTGGATCTTCGCAAGCACGGACAGAGCAAGCCGGGCGCGGATGCGGATGATCCCAAGAAGGCCGCGCCAGCCGATAAAGACAAAACCAAGAAGGCTGCGGGCGGCAGTGATCTCAAACCCGCTGACTATCAATTGATGGTTCGCGACATGGATAGCATTAAGAGATTCATCTACGAGGAGCATCTGAAGGGGAACCTCAACATGCGGAAGATGGCGATCGTGGCTCCGGGAATGAGCGCGGCGATCGGGATCACGTTCGCGGCAGCGGATTGGCAGAAGCCCCCTCATGACGACGCTTCCACGCCAGCGGGACGCACACCGCGCGGACAAGACGTGCAAGCAATGGTCTTTCTGTCGCCGGAAACGACGTTGCCGTTAGTGCCGGCACACCTAGTGGTCCCGCAGTTCAAGGCAATTGGTGCTCCGATGGCCGCGTTGATTTTGGTGGGTAAGACCGATCCGCAGGACAAGGACCAGGCCAAGAACCTTTTCAAGCAACTCGGCGGAGATCCCGCGAAGACGGCCGCTCCCAAAAAGGCCGCTGAGCCGAAGAAGACCGGCAAAGACAAAGAGAAGGAAAAAGAGAAGGAGGCCGAGAAGGAAAACAAAGAACGGCTCTTTTACATTGAACTCAATGCCAAATTGCGCGGCACGGAGTTGCTCGGTAAGAAGTTGGGAATTGAAGAAGCGATCATCGGATTCCTGCACGACCATGTGCAGTTGCTCAAAGGCCCGGATTACGACTGGCGCGATCGCAAATCAAAATTGGAATAGATGTCTGGGTAGCCGCGTTTCGCCAGAACGCGGGTGAATGGCCGAAGACCCGCGTTCTGGCGAACGGCGGCTACCCAAACAATTCTGTGGGGCCGCTGAGTTAGCCTGCGGCTGCACAATACGCGAAATACACATCGCTGGCCTGACGCAATTGGCCGAGGTCGAGCCATTCGTTGACGGTGTGGGCTTGCGCGATGTCACCGGGGCCGAAGACCACGGAAGGCACCCCAGCGGAGGCGATGCGGCTGGCGTGAGTGCCGTACGGGACGCCGACCTTCTTGTGCGGTCCAGCGATCTTCGTGATGCAATCCAGCAATCGTTCGCCGAGCGGGCCGTTGTGTTCGTCGGACAGCGAGACGCCGACCAGCCACGGTTTGACATGCTCGACTTCAAAGTCCAGCCGTGAAGCGAAATGCTCGCGCACTTGTTTGATCGCGTCCCAGCCGTCTTCGCCGGGGATCACGCGGCGGTCGATTTCGATCTCGCAACTGTCCGGCACGGTGTTGACGCTGATGCCGCCGGTGATGCGGCCGACGCTCAAGGTGGCCGGACCGCAGAGCGGGTGCGCGGGAATCATCGTCGTCAGTTTCGTGGCAAACTCTTCCAGGGCCGTGACGACGCGACCCATCTTGTAGATCGCGTTGACCCCTTCGTGCGGTGCCGAGCTGTGGCAGGCTCGACCGGTCGTCCGAATCTTCCAGCGTGTGGCTCCGCGATGCGCGACGACGACGTCCAGTTGTGTCGGCTCGGCGACGATCGCGATGTCCGGTTGCCGCTCGATGATCGAGCCGGCTCGGCTTGGATCGGTCCACAGCGTCGTGAGATCATTCACGCCCAGCGAGGTCGATTCCTCGTCGCAAGTGCAAGACATGATGACGTTGGCCGCGCCGGCCGGTTTCTCACGCACCAATCGAGCGAATGCGGACAGCATCGCGGCCAGGCCCCCTTTCACATCGCAACTGCCTCGGCCGAATAGTTTGCCGTCGCGAATGACCGGGTTGAACGGATCGGCGAAGCCATCCGTCGGAACCGTGTCTTGATGAGCATCCAGCAGGATGGTCGTCTTCGCGTTGGGCGAATCGAACCGCGCGATCACGTTGGCTCGGCCGGGCGCGACTTCGATGCGTTGATAACGCACACCGAGTTTTTGAAACACGCCTTCGAGGTAATCGCTGACACGCTTCTCGAAAAACTCCGGGCCGGCCAGATCGCGTCCCATGGGGTTCACGCTGGGGATCGCGACCAAGTCTTTGAGCAGATCGACGGGGTCCATTGCGGAAATCTCCTGTGCTCTGTCACACCAAAGAATTGGGGTTGTCATGGTAGCCACGTTCGCCAGAACGTGGGGAAATCGTTCGACGTTCCCCACGCTCTGGCGAGCGTGGCTACCCCACAATCAAGACCGTGACGCCGCCCCGCTCGACTGTCTGACTTCTGACCGCGCGAAGTGCCGGGTTGCGCTACTTCTTTTCCTCGTGGTCGTGGTCATGGTCGTGCTTGATCTCGCCGGCGAATTCCTTGCCGCCCAGAGTGACCTTGAATTTGCCGGCCGCCTTCGGATTGTGATGAAACGCTTCGAACAGATCGGCGGTCTTGGTCTCGAAACGCGACGACTTGCCTTCGCCGTCTCCCTCTTGCGGTGCAGCGGCCAGAGCGTGCGTGACCGGCGCGTCCTTGCCCGGCATCTCCAAGGACAACTCTTTGGCTTCGATGGCGACGGCCGTCTTCGCATCCGGCCCCAGCAGATACAAGCTGACCTTTGCCGCTTCCTCGTCGAAGACGACCTCAGCGTGAAATTCTTCTTCGCCGAGTTCAATCAGTTCGCCTTTGTGCGGTCCTTGCTCATGGCCATGATCGTGGCTGTGAGCGTGTCCGTGCTCAGCGTCGGGAGCCTTGTCCTTGCCCTTATCAAACGTGCGGTACTCGTCCCCCTTGTCTCCGCCGCAGCCAGCCAGGCCCGACAGTCCCAGCATCACTGCCGCCGACAACAACCACATTCCCGTGTGCGTGCGCATCTCCATTCGCCTTTCGATTCAGAGGATTTGAGCGTCGGTCCGACCTGACTCGTCCCGTTCGACGGGCGGGATTATGGTGCTTGAACCGGACGGAGCAAGTCGAGTGACCAATCCGACGGATTCAGGCCGGGCTTTGGTTTTCCGTCTCGCGTCGGTTCAGCACTCGGCGGCAGAGTTGCCACACGAGCAAACCGCAGACGGCTCCGGCGAGGTCGGCCAGCCAGTCGAGGAATTCGCACTGGCGGTTGATGCCGGGCAGCAGTTGCGTCAGCTCATCAACGACGCCGGTCAGCGCGACCAGACAACCAATTGCCAGAGTCGCACGCCATGTCACAGGCCGCAGAGTCCATAACCGAGTGGCCATCAAGAATGCCAACCCGAAGTACGCGCCGAAGTGCAGCAACTTGTCGTTGCCCTTCAGCGAAATCAAATCTTCGGGATGCGGCAGGTGCGTGCCGGTGATCAACGCGGTCAGATAAACCAGCAGAAGGACACTGCTCCAACGCCGCAGCCACTTCGTATCGCAGACTGACATGGCGGCATGTTACCCGGCGCTCAAGAAGCTGGCGACGGCGTCGATGACCGAATCGAACGTGTCGAGATGATGATCCAGGCGGGTAATCTCGAACAGCTTTTGTCCGGTATCGGTCAGGCTGCAGATCTTGAGGTTGCCGCCGTGCTGCCGGAGTTCGTCGCGCAGGTCGAGCAGTACGGTCAGCCCCGCGCTGTCGAACGTCTCGGTGCGGTCCATCTGAGCGACGACGCAGACGGTGCCTTGCGACACCGGCATTTCGAGGGCGTTCATCAGCTCGCGTGCGGCGTCTTCGTGAAAGTCTTCGGGCGTGTGCGCGACGAGAACTCGGCCAAAGGTTTCGGTCGTGATAGCCATGCGGCAATTCCTTGTCTGGCTGCGGCGTCTGTCTTACCGCAGCGAAAATTGAATGGACTCGTCCAGGGCGGCGATTTTTGGATGCAAGGGATCGTGGGCCTCGACGCGATTGCGGCCATCATTTTTGGCGCGGTACAGGGCTTTGTCCGCGAGTCGAATCAGGCGTGAGGCGTTGGTTGCCGGGCGGTTCAGTTCGGCGACTCCGAAACTGGCGGTCACGTGCAGTCGATTGCTGTTGTGACTGACGGGATGAGCCTCCAAAGCGGCGCGGAGCATCTCAGCCAGTTCCATCCCGCGTTCGAGCGTCTCGCCGGGCAGAGCGCAAATGAATTCCTCGCCGCCGTAGCGAGCCATCACGGCATGGTCGGGCATAATCGCCTTAGACCAGATGGCCACCTCTTGCAGCACCTTGTCCCCCGCCTGATGTCCGTAGTTGTCGTTGCAGCTTTTGAAGTCATCGAGATCGCTCATCACGACCGTCAGCGCCTGACCGCGTGTTTGGGCTTCCTCGGTCAAGCGTTCCAGTTCTTCGAGGAACGACGCATGGTTGAGCAAGCCGGTCAGGCTATCGCGTCGCGCCATGTCGTCGATGGCTCGGAAGAGCTGCGCGTTCTTCAGGCTGAGCGCGCAGTGGTTGGCCAGGATGTGCAACATGCGGACGAACGTAGGGCCCTCGTCCGAGGCGTCGTTGACGACCAACACGCCGATCAAATCCGCACCGACCAGCAGCGGCGCGACGGCGCTCGGCAGCGATCGGCCCGATAATTCCACGGCGTCCACTTTGCCGGCGTTCAAGTCTCGCCGAGTCAGAATGCGCTGTTGATTGCGAACCCATTCGAACTCGGCGGGAGTGGGAGCGGATTGAGCGAGAACGTCTCGCATCGAATCGGGAACTGGCACACCGTCCGCCGGAGCCGCATTTGTGAATCGACCATCTCTCGCGCTCCACAGATGCAGTTCGGCTTGTCCGCAGCGGAGCACTTCCTTCGCCGTGTCCAGAATCGCAGACACCAGCGCGTTGAGTTCCAGCTCGGATGACAACCGGTGCCCGATCTGTTGCATCGAGAGCAACAGCATCGCGAAGTCAAACACGTCGGGGTCCAACACGGGAGATGTCGGCGCGTCGGCGAAGTCAGCCAACATCTGGCCGAACGCCGGGTCCAGATCCGCCGATTTGCGTGCCGGTGCGGGCGACGAATTCAAACCGAAGACGGGAATCTCTGTGGAAGCGCACAGGCTGCGATCATAGGCATACAGCTTGCGTACCAACTCCATCTGCTGCGATTCCAGATCGTTGATCTTTTGCAGGCGGTGCCGGCTGGATTGGCAGACGATCAGGCTCAGGACCAGCAGCGGCACCGTGCCAATCACACTGCACAGCAGAGCTTGTGAAGTCGAAAGATCCGCACCCACGATCCAGCAGACTCCCATCCCCAATGTGGCGGAGGCTCCGGCCAAGAGTTGGGTTGCTTTCTCGTCCCCTCGCAACGCGACGAGCGCCATTACGACCATCAGCACCAGAAACGTCCCCAGACCGGCGATCCACGGATGCCACGACGTCAACTGCGCCATCACAATCGTGATGCCGCCGAACGTCAGCAGATGCCGCGTGATCGAGTTTTCGGTCAAGAAGGTCAACATGAATGACTCACGGGTGGCAGGCCAAGTGTCTGCACGCGATGTTTGGGGCAACGTCTAGTTCGCGAAGACTTCTGGCGAGCGGGGTGGCGTCAGCCCCGCGGTGCTTTCGCCGTAGGACCGGGGGCTGACGCCACCCCGCTCGCCTGGCGGATTTCCGGGCTTGCGAGTTCTGAATGCTTGGCCGCGGCCGAGGCTTCCAACATTGTGTTTGCCAGAGCAATCAGTTCGCGCGGTGAGAACGGCTTACAAAG
Source organism: Planctomyces sp. SH-PL62 (assembly GCA_945893075.1). GTDB lineage: Bacteria > Planctomycetota > Planctomycetia > Planctomycetales > Planctomycetaceae > SXKJ01. The sequence continues at coordinate 17,543 of CAMDDX010000083.1, forward strand.
CACATGCTGCACGCCGTATTCATGGCGAATTTCGTCTTCTTCCAATTCATAACCCTTGGCCGTCAGCAGGATCACCGGCAGGTCGTGCAGTACCGGGTCCGCTCGCAATCGCTTGATCAGGCCCAAGCCATCCAGCCGAGGCATCTGCAAATCGGTGATGAGCAGTTGCGGAGGCTGACGCTGGATCGACTCCCACGCCGCCTGGCCGTCGCTGGCGGTCGTGACTTGAAAGCCGGCTTTGGAAAACTTCAACGACACCGCCAGCACGATATGCGGTTCGTCGTCACAGACATGAATGCGGTAGCTCATAACAGTCTTTCAATTTCAGTTCGTAGCCTGACTCTCCGAGTCAGGACTTCGTCGCGACACCCGACTCGGAGAGTCAGGCTACGACGGGCTCCAATTTGGCTTCCGGTTTAGTTTCGGTCTTCTTGGGTCGTTTCGAGTCGTGATGTCCCAGCGGAATCCGCATCGAGAACTTCGAACCCACACCGACGGTGGACTCGACGGCGATGTGGCCGTTGTGCATGTCCTGGACGATCGACTGCACGAACGCCAACCCCAGGCCGGTCCCTTTGGCCGAGTGCTGATGTTCGGGGACTCGATAGAACCGGTCGAAGATTTTCGGCAGCGATTCGGGAGGAATCCCGTAGCCGGTGTCCTCGACCGAGATGATCGCTTCCAGCTCTTCCATGTGGCTGCGGAGCGTGATGCGGCCATTCTCCGGCGTGTACTTCACGGCGTTCGACAGCAGGTTAATGATCGCCTGGCCGAGCAAATCGCGATCGACATGCACCGGCAGATAAAGCTGGCTGAGGTCCGCGACGAATTGTTGACCGCGCTCGTCCGCCAGCGGTTTGACCACGTCGGTCGCCCGGTTGACGACGTCGTTGAGATCGCAGTCCTCGCGAGTCACCTTCACCGCGCCGCTCTCGATGCGGGCCAAATTCAACAGGTTGGTGACCATCCGGTTCAAGCGATCCACTTGGTAGTCGATCTTCTCGAACATCTCTTTCTGTTCGTCAGGCTCAGAGACGTCGCCATCCACCAGCAGTTCGAGGAACGCCTTGATGCTGGCCATCGGCGTCTTGAATTCATGAGCGACCGACGACACGAAATCGGCGTGCCGAGCCTTCGCGGATTTCTCCTCGCGCACGTCGGTCAACACCGCCAGCGTGCCGAGCAGTTCTCCCTGATCGTCGAACAGCGCCGTCACGGTCGCGCGGAAGGGGACGGCCTGCTGATTGATCGTGAAGCTCAATTCCGCCGTCCGCCGCGGAGCCGCAGCAGCTCGCGTGCGGGTGTCGTGAATGGGCTGTTGAAACGCCACCAGCTTTTTGAGATCGCCGAACGTGCCGGACGGAGACATCCCTTCGGCTTCGGCGATCCCCAAGTGCCGCGCGCCCGCGTTCGCAAACAGCACATGGTCGCGCGTGTCGCACAGCACCACCGGCTGATCGATCGCCCGCAACGCCGCGTCAAGCCGACGAGCTTGTTTCTTCTGCAACTTCGTGGCGACTTCCAGTTCGCCTTTCGTCGAGTTCAGCCGTTGCAATTCGGACTCGTACTGCTGCAACAGGATGACGGCGGCTTGAGTCACTTCACCGAAGATGCCTCCCGAATTCCGCGTGCCAGAGAGTTCCGGATGTCGCAGCCGAGCCTTTGCTTCCTGTTGCCCGCGATGCACCCACACGGCGGTCAGCAGGCCGCCGGCAACGGCCGAGACCGCCACGCACAACGGCATCAGCACGCCCGGTGCGATACACAACGAGAGGACGACTCCGCCCGCTCCAGCGCTCAACGCTGGCCAGCCAGAGTTCCAAAGAGTATGACGATCCCAGTTCATGCGGCACGATCCTTACGATTGACACCATCGGCGCAGCGGTGCTCCACCTTGGCCGACAAAACGTAGGTCACGTTCCGCAATGTGTCCAAAAGACAACGGAGATTTCGCCCAAGTCGCCCGGCCGAATGCCGTGAGCCGACCGTAGCCGCTCTCGCCAGAGAGCGGGTTGTCGTGATTAGACCCGCGTTCTGGCGAACGCGGCTACAACTTGAAGGAAGCCTCATCCATGCAACTCTGCGGACGCAGCTATGTGAATGGAGAACCGATCTGCGTAACGGTCGAAGGCGAACGCATCGCGCGCGTCGAACCCGCGTGGCCCGAAAGGGACGCCGCCGAGTGGCCCTGGATCGCGCCCGGCCTGTTCGACTTGCAAATTAACGGCCACAAGGGCGTTTGGTTCTGCGATCCGACACTGACCGCGCAGCAAGTTCTGACGGTCCTCGAAGCACACTTCGCGTTCGGGATCACGCGACTCTGTCCGACGCTCATCACCGCCAGCTTCGCCGCGCTCGCCGCTGGTCTCGGCGCGATTCGGCAAGCCTGCGAGTCGGCACTGTGGGCCGACAAGATGGTCCCCGGCATTCACCTCGAAGGGCCAAGCATCTCGCCGGAAGAAGGCCCGCGCGGAGCACATCCGCTGAATCAAATCCGCCCCGCCGATTGGAAAGAATTCAGCCGTCTGCAAGACCTCTCAGGTAATCGCATTCGACTCGTGACGCTTGCGCCGGAGACCGGCAACGCGGTCGAGTTCATTCGCCAAGCGGTCGCGTCGGGCGTGACCGTCTCCATCGGCCACACCGCCGCGACGCCGGAACAAGTGACCGCCGCCATCGAGGCCGGAGCAACCCTGAGCACGCATCTGGGCAACGGCGCTCATGGCATGATCCGCCGGCATCCCAATTACATCTGGGAGCAACTCGGCGACAAGCGTCTGTTCGCCTGCGTCATCACCGACGGACATCACCTCCCGGCTAGCGTGATTCGTTCGATCGTCCGGGCGAAATCGACGCTGCACACGATCATCACTTGCGACGCTGCCGGCTTGGCCGGCTGCCCGCCGGGCCGCTACCAGATGGAATCGGGCGAGGTGGAAATCCTGCCCGAGGGGAAGATCGTGGTCGCCGCGAACCCGCAGTATCTGGCTGGCTCAGCACTAATGACCGACGCCTGCGTGGCCTACGCGATTCAGGCCGCCGGTCTCTCGCTGCACGACGCCTGGAACATGGCCAGTCGAAACACCGCGCGAGCTTTGAAAGTCGAAGAGCATCGCCTCGCACGCGGTTCGCGCGCCGACCTGACGCTCTTCGATTGGAACGGTCCCGGCGACAGCATCCGCATCCGCGCCACCATCGCCGCCGGAGAGCGGCGATTTGGGGCGTGAGTCCATTGTCGCTTTCTCGCGACATGCTGCCGAATGGCAACATCGCCGTGAGTCAGGAACTCCACGCTTGTTCGCGACACTCGGTGATTTCGCGAGGTTTCAGGCACTCCTTGCCGGCGGCTCAGCGTGGCACTGGCTTTGCTTTTGAAGTCGCCGTCTTCATTCAAAAGTTCCAAGTTCGCATTTTCGTGGCCGACGCTGCTAGCGTCGGCGTCAATCATTGCCGGAATTTGTTGACGGACGCTGGCAGCGTCCGCCACGAGCTTGGGACGACTGTCATTCGTATCGCTCAGTTTGTGTGCTCACGGGGAGTTACGACGGTGAATCAACGGCTCGTTGCGGAATTCACGGCATTGGTAGCGGCACAGGCCCCTCTCATCATTGAGGGAACGACACCGCTCGCCGAAGGACCGTTGTGTGTCTATTGGCAACACAGCAAGACGCTGTGGCCGCGTCGCCGGCGGGAGCTCGAAGAGCTCTGTGCGCACCCCGATGCCACCGCGCCCCCTGATCGAATTCCGCGAATGATCGCGATCGCGAGCGACCTCATGGTCGGCGAGTTGCTGACTCGTGTGGCGGGCGCGGTCCTAACCGCATGCGATCGCCGACAGCGTTTGAAGCGCGGTGAGCCGATTGCTCGCAACGTGCTGGCGGTGCATCAGCAGTGCCGAGCGAGCGTGCTGCGCGTCTTACTGCATTCGACCAGCCTGCCGGCGGATCAACTGGCTGAACTGGATCGCTTGCGGCGGCGAGTCGAACGTTGGGTGGATGTGCTGCTCGGCCCCTTGATCGCTCACTATGGCAACGAGCTATGCGACTTCGCGTTCGATCCGCGCCGTGCCCGGGACTTTGGTGAGGAACAATCCCAAGCACGATTCCAGTCCACCTCGCAACCACGCTGGAGCTTCTTGCTCGCGGGATTGCGTTCGGCGTTTCCAAACGGTTCGACAGCCGTTTCTCAGAACGATCCGGTGATGCCCATCGTGCGTTCGGTCATGGCACTGTTTCCTGACAACGTCTTTCAGTCCGAGGGCCCGATCCAATCGCTGCGACAATCTCGAATCGTTCGCAGCAGCGAGCAGTCGGAAGGACCGCTCGAACTCTCGGATCAGTCGTTGCAGCGCTTGCGGCACGATTTGGCATCGTCCACCCGCCGCGCTCCGCCACCGTCGTCTCAGCAATGGATGCACGAGTAAGGCGAACGGTCGTTTTTCAGGTCGTAGCCGCGTTCGCCAGAACGCGGGCGGCCCGCACTCTGGCGAGTGCGGCTACGGGCTTCGTAGACGTCGCGCTGCCTCCCGATACACTGCTCCCCTCGTTCGCGATTGCTTCATCGTTTACAGGGAGAGAAGACCATGCGTCGGCTGGCTGTCTGTTTGGCGTCGTGCTGTTTCGGTTTGAGTCTGCTGGCGTCGGCCAAGGCTGATGACACGCCGGTGAAGTGGGAGCGAATCAAGCTCGAAGAGATCTTTCGCGCCGAAGGGGTGACGGCGGCGGACATCAACAAGGATGGCCGCATAGACCTCATCAACGGCGAGGCGTGGTACGAGCAACCCGCCGATCCGAAGGCTTTCAAGTCCGGCGATTGGAAGAAGCATCCCATGCGAGCCGACGGCTTGAAGGACTTCAAAGCCGACGGAGGCTACAGCCGCAACTTCGCCGTGTGGGCGTATGACATCAGCGGCGACGGCTGGCAGGACATCATCGTCGTCGGCTTTCCGGGCGTCCCCTGCCACTGGTTTGAGAATCCGCAAGGCAAGGACGGTCCGTGGGCTGAGTCCGAGATCTGGCACAGCGCCGCGAACGAGACGCCGCAGTTCCAAGACATCACCGGCGACGGCAAGCCGGAACTCATCATGAGTTCCGAGACCGAGCAGATGATGGGCTATCTGGAAATCCCGTCTCCGGCGCAAGCCAAGAAGAAATGGGATTACACACAAGTCAACGCCGAGAAGCTCGGCCCGCAATTGGGGCATCGTTATTACCACGGTCTCGGCATTGGTGACGTAAACCGCGACGGGCGGAAAGACATCGTCATTCCGCACGGCTGGTGGGAACAACCGGCGAAGCTCAACGACGGACCTTGGACATTTCACAAGCACATCCTCAAAGGAGACGGCGAGGGTGCCCCCGAAACCGCGGCCGACATCTACGTCGATGATCTCGACGGCGACGGCGACAACGACATCCTGATGAGCGCCGCCCATCACATCGGCGTCTGGTGGTTCGAGAACGTTGGTGGCGCACCCGATCCCAAGTTCAAGCAGCATGTCATCGACGACAAGTTCTCGCAGACTCACGCGCTGCATTACCAGGACATCAACGGCGACGGCGTCAAAGACCTGATCACCGGCAAACGGTTCTACGCACACGGCTCAGGCGGCGATCCCGATCCGAAGGGAGAGGTCGTGATGTATTGGTACGAAATCAAGAAGACCAAAGGTCAGCCGCCGCAGTTCACGAAGCACAAGATCGAAGCCGGCACAGACACCGGCATCGGCACGCAATTCTTCGTCGGCGACTTTGACGGCGACAAACTGCTCGACATCGTGCTGTCGAACAAGAAAGGCACGAACGTGCTGCTGCAACGGCGGTAGTTGGCTCGCAGTCGTAGCCGCGGTTCGCCAGAACGCGGGCGAATGGTCGAAGACCCGCGTTCTGGCGAACGGCGGCTACCGAACTCATGCCGAACCTCTTTGCCAGAGACCGAATCATTGCGCCGCCGGGTTTCAACCGGTGGCGAGTGCCGCCGGCATCGGTCGCGATTCATCTTTGCATTGGCTCGGTCTATGCCTGGAGCATCTTCAATCCGCCGCTGATGAAATTGCACGGCGTGGTCGCGAGTGCGGCCGACGATTGGGTGCTGTCGGAAGTCACGTGGGTCTTCACGGTCGCGATCGTGTGTCTCGGTCTGTCGGCAGCGGTCGCGGGGAAGTGGCTCGAACGAGTCGGGCCGCGGCTGGTGGGATCAGTCTCGGCGTGTTGTTGGGGCGGCGGCTTCTTGATCGGCGGCGTTGGGATTCTGACGCACCAGTTGTGGCTGTTGTATCTCGGTTACGGCGTGATCGGCGGGATTGGATTGGGACTTGGCTATGTCTCGCCGGTGAGCACGCTCATCAAATGGTTTCCCGATCGACGCGGGATGGCGACCGGCCTGGCGATTATGGGCTTCGGCGGCGGCGCGATCATCGGTGCGCCGTTGAAAGAGTCGCTGATGAAATCCTTCTATCAGCCGCCGCAATACCTCGGCGCGGTTGAGGCCGTGGAGTTGAAGACCGAAGCGGGGCGACGATTCGCGAATGTGAATGGCCAGCCGCGCGAAGTGGTGATCGTGGCTCCGAACGAAATCCCGCAGATGCTCGTCAAGGAGCCGGCCGGCGTGTACGTCGTCGGCACCGGGCGGACCGGTGTCGCCGAGACGTTCTTCACTTTGGGGCTGGCCTATTTCGTCGTGATCCTGATCGCGGCGTTTTCGTATCGACTTCCTGCGCCCGATTGGAAACCGGCCGGCTGGACTCCGCCGCTGGAAGGGCAGGGCGGGGCGATGATCACTTCGCACAACGTCACCGCCGACGCCGCGATCAAGACGCCGCAGTTTTATCTGCTCTGGATCGTGCTCTGTTTCAATGTGACGGCCGGCATCGGAGTGCTCGGTGTGGCCAAGACGATGATGGGGGAAATCTTCGGCACGACTTTGCCGTCGATCGTGACCAGCAAATTCGCGGGGACGTTCGTGCTGATGATGAGCGTCTTCAACATGGTCGGCCGCTTCGGCTGGTCCACGGCGTCGGACTACCTCGGCCGACAACGGACCTATGCGGTCTTCTTCGCGTTAGGCGCGGTGTTGTATGCGTCGATCCCGTTCATCGCTCGCGAGCAAGGGGAGCAACCGGCGGTGCAATGGCTGATCGCGTTTTATGTGGTGACGATGATCATCTTCACAATGTATGGCGGAGGCTTCGCGGCGATCCCGGCGTACTTGTCGGACCTGTTCGGCACGAAGTTCGTCGGCGCGATCCACGGCCGGCTGCTGACCGCCTGGAGCACTGCCGGAGTGCTCGGCCCGTTTGCCATCACGTATCTGCGCGAGCACTCACTGCAAACAGCCTTGGCCGATCTCGCCACGAAGGTCGATCCCTCCGCGTTTGAAAAGACGTTCGGTGCGCCACTCGGTGAACTGCCAACGTTAATCGCGAAGAAGACGGTTACTCTGCCGAAGTTGATGGCCCTTGCGCCATCGGGGACCGTCGATCCGTCGAGCACGCTTTACAGCAGCACGATGTTGGCGATGGCCGGCTTGCTGGTGATCGCATTCGTCGCCAACTGGCTGGTGCGGCCGGTCGATCGGAAGCATCATTGGCAAGGTTCGTAGGTCAGCCTTTCCAGGCTGACCCGATGGTAGATTGACGCAGTTGTGGGGGTGCATAACAGCATTTGTCCGGGGTCAGGCTGGAAAGCGTGACCTACGTGAAAGGACCAAGCCTTGGCTGAATGGTGGCACGAATTCCGACAGCAAATGCCGGTCGCGGAGCGATGGGCGTATTTCGACCACGCGGCCGTTGCGCCGCTTAGTTTGCCGGCAGCACGCAT